>NZ_AP014637.1:1810000-2120000 GCF_000829415.1 Pseudomonas sp. StFLB209
TCACCTCAGTGCCTTGGGTCAGCGGCACCTCCTGATACCAGCCGTCGTCTTCGGCCACCGAACGCTGCGGCGCGAAACGGTTGTGCGGATTGCTGGCCGTGCCGCGGCCACGGATTGCCGGTGTCAGAGTCATGCGGGCTGCCCAAATACTGTTTTTATATACAGTACAACAATATCGGCCTGCTGCCACGACCGTCGATAAGAACACCGGCTGCCAGATTCGCTGTCATTTCTGTCAGTAGACCCGGCCTGAAACGAGGGCTACCGTGCTCCGGCAGCTATTGCTCGGTTCCCGAGTCATCGCAATCCTTTATTGATGCGAGGTGGATGATGGCCAATGACTACGAAATACACCTGACTGCCTACACCGTCCGAAGGGGCAGCGCCATTGAAATTCAGATCGAGTTTTTCGAAGACGCCGAGGCAGAACCGGTCAGCGTGGCGCGTGTTTTATCGCCGGACGGCGAGGACGAATTTGAAAAGCCTGCCTGGGATGAAGACTTGAATGGCTCCCAGGATGATTACGACATGCCGCCAGACGAGGTTCTTTACGACCTGGCCAGAGCCTTTCTGAAGTGCAGGGGCTGCTGAGGGCCGGACCCGCCCGCCGTGCTGAAGCCCCATTTTTGACAACGGTGCCGGAGCCTGCTTTGCAGACTCCGGAGCCGTTCGGCGATATCAGCCCGGATCAACCGGCTTCTTGAGCTTCGGATTAGGGAAGAACTGCACGCCCTGCACCTTGGGGTTGGCCGGTTTGACTTCGACCCGGTTGACCCGGGTGCCCAGCTCTTTGGGCACCGACAGGCCCTGCTCGTTGAGGGTGTCGCTGTAGCCGCAGTTCACGCACTCACGGTGCGGAACCCCGTCTTCGCTCCACATCTTGAGCTTGTCGGGCTCGCTGCACGCCGGGCACACCGCCCCGGCGATAAAGCGTTTTGGAGTGACCACGGGGCCATCGCTCATGCCGCTTCCTCACTCAGGCCGCAATGGCGCAAGAGTGCGTCAATCGATGGCTCGCGTCCGCGGAAATCGACGAACAGCACCATCGGTGCCTGGGAGCCGCCACGGGCCAGAATCGCCTCGCGGAAAGCCCGGCCGGTCTCGGCATTGAGCACGCCGTCTTCTTCGAATTTCGAGAACGCATCGGCCGACAGCACTTCAGCCCATTTGTAGCTGTAGTAACCAGCCGCGTAGCCGCCGGCAAAGATATGCGCAAAGCCGTTGGCAAAGCGGTTGTAGGCGGGCGGACGCATCACCGAGACTTCGTCACGCACCCCTTCAATAACCTGCAGCACGCTACGGCCGTCGCCATGGGTGGCGTGCAGCTCGAAGTCGAACAACGAGAACTCCAGCTGACGGACCATCATCAGCCCGGACTGGAAATTCTTCGCCGCGAGCATTTTTTCCAGCAGGTCCTGCGGCAGCGGCTCGCCGGTTTCATAGTGGCCGGAGATCAGCGCCAGCCCTTCAGGCTCCCAGCACCAGTTCTCCATGAACTGGCTCGGCAGCTCCACCGCGTCCCAGGCCACACCGTTGATGCCCGACACACCGGCATGCTCGATGCGGGTCAGCAGGTGATGCAGGCCGTGACCGAACTCGTGGAACAGCGTGGTGACTTCATCGTGGGTCAGCAGCGCCGGCTTGCCGGGCGAGGCCGGGGTGAAGTTGCACACCAGGTTGGCCACCGGGCTCTGCAACTGGCCGCCAGCGGTGCGCCGACGGTCACGGGCGCCATCCATCCAGGCACCGCCGCGCTTGTTGGCACGGGCGTAGAGGTCGAAGAAGAAGCGCCCGACGTGCTGGCCGTTTTCCTTGATTTCGAACAGGCGCACATCCGGATGCCAAGTGTCGAAGCCGCTCAGCTCGTTGATTTCGATGCCGTACAAGCGCTGCACGATGCTGAACAGGCCGCCCAGCACCTTGTCGATCGGGAACCAGGCGCGCACGGTTTCCTGCGACACGCTGTAGCGCTGCTCACGGAGTTTTTCACCGTAGTAACCGGTGTCCCAGCTTTGCAGGTCCGGGCAACCCTGCTCGGCAGCGAAGGCCTTGAGCTGTTGCAGGTCCTGGGCGGCGAACGGCTTGCTGCGCACCGCCAGGTCACGCAGGAAGCTCAGCACCTGGTCGCTGGACTCGGCCATCTTGGTCGCCAGGCTCAGTTCGGCAAAGTTGGCAAAACCCAGCAGGGCGGCCAGTTCCTGGCGCAGATCGAGGATCTGCTCCATCACCGGGCCGTTGTCATTCTGCCCGGCGTTCGGGCCTTGATCCGAGGCGCGAGTGCAGTAGGCGGTGTACAGCTCCTGGCGCAGCGCACGGTCGTTGGCGTAGGTCATCACCGCGTAATAGCTAGGGAACTCCAGGGTAATCAGCCAGCCCTGCAGATCCTTGGCCTGCGCGGCGGCAGCCATCTGCTGCTTGGCCGATTCGGTCAGGCCATCGAGCGCTGCCTCGTCAGTGACCAGTTTGGTCCAGGCCTGGGTCGCGTCGAGCAACTGATTGGAGAACTGGCTGCCCAGCTCCGACAGCTTGCTCTGCACTTCGGCGTAGCGCTTCTGCTGCTCGGGCGGCAGATCGATGCCCGACAAACGGAAGTCGCGCAACGCATGCTCAACAATGGTCTTCTGGGCAACATCGAAACCGGCCGCCGCCGGGCTGGCCGCCAGGGCCTCATAGGCCTGGAACAGCGTACGGTTCTGGCCCATCTCGGTGGAATAGGCGCTCAGCGCGGGCAGGCACGACTCATAGGCTTCACGCAGCTCGGCGCTGTTGCACACTGCATTGAGGTGGCTGACCGGGCTCCAGGCCGCGCCCAGCCGATCATTGACTTCATCCAGCGCCAGGATCAGCCCGGCCCAGTCCGGCTGCTCGCCCTGTTGGGCAAGAATGCTCGCAATGGCCGCGCGGTTGTCGGCCAGAATCTGGTCAATGGCCGGTTTTACGTGCTCGGCACGGATCGCCGAGAAAGGAGGCAGGTCGTACGGTTGCAGAAGAGGGTTGTTCGCGCTCACGGTTTTGCACCTTGGCTGGAAGAAACACTCGGCCATCTTAATTACAATCGACGCCATAAGCAGCCCTGAAACCTTGATTCCCGCTCTATCACGAATAAAGAAGGAGGCTATCGTGGCCATTCGCAAGTTCCAGCAGCACACCCCGGCCCTCGGCGAGCGGGCCTTCGTCGACAGTTCGGCAGTGGTGATCGGCGATGTGCAGATCGGTGCCGACAGTTCGGTGTGGCCTCTGACCGTGGTGCGCGGCGACATGCACCGGATCCGTATCGGCAGCCGCACCAGCGTGCAAGACGGCAGCGTGCTGCACATCACTCACGCCGGCCCCTTCAACCCCGACGGTTTCCCGCTGTTGATCGGTGATGAGGTCACCATCGGCCATAAATGCATGTTGCATGGCTGCCGGATCGGTAATCGAATCCTGATCGGCATGGGCAGCACCCTCATGGATGGCGCGGTGGTCGAGGACCAAGTGATCATCGGCGCCGGCAGCCTGGTGCCGCCAGGCAAGGTGCTGGAAAGCGGTTTTCTGTATGTCGGCAGACCCGTGAAACAGGTACGCCCCTTGACCGAGAAAGAGATCGCGTTCTTTCCCTACAGCGCCAGCAATTATGTGAAGCTCAAGGACCAGCATCTGGCTGAAGGCTTCGATCAGCTTTGAATTTCAGGCCCCATTGACCCGCGAGCATCCATGTACCAACAAAACATCCTGTTCGACCTCGACGGCACCCTGACCGACCCGCGTCTGGGCATCACCCGCTCAATCCAGTTTGCCCTGGGCAAGCTGGGCATCGACGAACCCGACATCACCCGGCTGGAACACTTCATCGGCCCACCGCTGTTGCAGCAGTTCATGCAGTCCTATGCCATGGACGAGGCCAAGGCCTGGGAGGCGGTGAATTTCTACCGTGAGCGCTTCAAGGTCACCGGGCTGTACGAGAACCTGGTGTTCGACGGTATCCCGCAGTTGCTGGAAACCTTGAGCGGTCAGGGTCGCACCTTGTATGTCGCCACCTCCAAACCGTCGGTATTCGCCCGGGAGATCGCCCGGCATTTCGACTTTGCCCGGCACTTCAAGGTGATCTACGGCAGCGAGCTGGACGGCACCCGCACCGACAAGGTCGAGCTGATCGCCCACCTGCTGGCCGAAGAGCGACTCGACCCGGCCCAGACCCTGATGATCGGCGACCGCAAACACGACCTGATCGGTGGACGGCGCAACGGCTTGCAGGTCGCGGCAGTGGGTTATGGGTTCGGCAGCGCCGAAGAACTGCTGGCCGAAGCGCCGGAGTATCACTACCCGAGCGTGGCAGAACTGCATCGGGGGTTTATGGCGATCCAATCGTAGGAGCCGCCGGGCGGCGATCCGCTTTAGCCGGGAAGCCTTCGCGGCTAAAGCCGCTCCTACGGGGTAATCGGGGTTACCGGGGCGATCGGTATCAGCGCTTGCAATGCGGCCTGGCGTTCGGTCGGTGCCAGTTTGCCCAGCTGTTCGACCCGCGCGTAAAAGGCCGGCCAGTCGCGGTTGACCTGCGCAAACAACCCGGCAAAAGCCGGCACCCATTGCTCATAAAGGCCAAAGGGCAGCAGTTTGGCGTTGTTCAGCGGCGCATTGATCCAGGCATCGAAGCGCTTGTCGCCCGGCCATTGCTGATCGCGCAGCGCGCGATATTCCTGGCGCAGCCGCTCGAACTCGGCGGCCTTGCGTTCGCGCATCAACGTCGCGGGCAATGGCTGGGTATATAAAGCGCGCAAACGCTGGCGCGTGTCGAGCACCAGGCGGGTCAAAGCCTCGCGCTGCCCGGCGCGGCGCTCACGCACAGCCGGTAACCCACGGGCGGCGCGCCACTGGCGGGTGCCTTCCTGCTCGACGAAGCTGGCATACGACTCGTTGAATGCGGTGTCATCTTTGACATAGAAACGCTGATGGGCCAGTTCATGGAAGATCAGCGTTGCCAGACGCTCGTCACCCCAGCCCAGCATGGTGTTAAGGATCGGATCACTGAACCAGCCCAGGGTCGAATAGGCTTCGATACCGGCCACGAACACATCCTTGCCAGCCTGCCGTTGCAGCGCCGCCTCTCCCCGCGCACCGCCCAGGCTGTAATAGCCGCGATAAGCCACACAACCGGCAATCGGGAAGCAGTGGCTCAACGGGTCCAGCGAAAATTCGTCGGTGGCAAACACATTCCAGACCACGAACGGTCGGCCAATGTCGGCATACAGCCGATAGCTGCGGTTATCCGGCAGGTGCAGTGTTTCGCTGGCAAACCGCCGGGCCTGCTGGGCCAGGGCCAGATGCTTGCGCAATGCCGGGTCACGGCCTGGGTCGGCGATTACATCGGCCACCGGCTCGCGGGCCTGCAATAACTGCCATTGCCCGGTCGCCAACTGGCCGTAGTAGGAAAGACTGGAACAACCGCCGAGCAGCGTTGCCAACAGTATGAGCAGACCACAACGAAGACGCGAAACATCAAGTCCTGGCATACGACGCCCTGAAATACCAATCCTGAAGAGGGTGAGGACAGCGACAGTCGCGGCCACTATCATCGCCACTCGTCTATCTGGAGCCTGTCATGCGTCGCATACTACCTGTTCTGGCCTTCGGCATCCTGAGCGGATGTGCAGGTCCCTTGCCAATCCATGATCCGGCCCTGGCCTGGGTCGATCTCAACACCATGACCGGCAGGCTGGTGATGGCTGACAAGCTCGACGGTGAGAACACCTACGACGGGCGCTATTTCCAGGTGACGCCTGGCCGCCACCAATTGGTGGTGCGCTACGACTATGAGTATCGCTCAGGTGCGGCAATGGGCATGTTCAGTGACGACTACACCGACATCACCTGTTTTATCCATGTCGATTACGATGGTTTCAAGGCCGGGCAGCGTTATCGCCTGCAAGTACGCTCGCTCGCCAATGACATCGAAGCGCGGCTGTATGACGCGCAGCGGCAGGAGGTTGCTCGCGACTCGGACATGCATTGCATCTAATTAGCGGTCGTTATTCTGATAGATGATTTTATGCGTGCCATTGGCGCAACTGCCGACCACCATACTCGGGTCATGAACCTCGTCATTGCTGACGATTTCCAGAGTGTAGGAGGTGACATTATTGGCCTGAATCCGCGCTTCGATTTCATCCTTGAGCTCGTCACAGGATTTCGGCGCGGCCATGGCGCCGGTGGCCAGGAGGGTGCAGGTCAAAGCAGCGAGCAGACGTTTCATGGTCGATCCCTTCGTACAAGGCACACACTGCTGTGCCGATACTGGTTGGACCTGACTACCGCTCATCGAGTTCGCCCACGGCAGTCTGGCGTGATACCAGACTGCCGTATTCATCAATTGACCAGGGTCGCCTGCAGAGTGATCGATGCGTTGAGCACTTTGGAAACCGGGCAACCTTCCTTGGCCTTGGTGGCCAATTCACGGAACTGATCTTCCGTGGCACCGGGGATGTTTGCCTTGAGAATCAGGTTGATTTCAGTGATCGCAAAACCACCTTCCTGCTTCTCCAGTGTCACTTCGGCCTGGGTGTCGATGCTTTTGGCCTTCAGCCCGGCGTCGCCGAGAATCATCGAAAAAGCCATAGAGAAGCAGCCGGCATGCGCAGCGCCGATCAGTTCTTCCGGGTTAGTGCCTTTGCCGCCCTCGAAACGTGCCTTGAAGCCATACGGGGCTTCACGCAACACGCCGGTTTCCGTGGAAATGTGGCCAATCCCTTCTTTCAGGTCGCCTTCCCAATGAGCAGATGCTTTCTTGACGATGGACATGGTCTCTCCTTGTGAACGGGTCATTTTTCGTACAGCAACAAGAGTTCTGAGGCTGGGCCACAGGGGAAGTTCAAAGAGCTAATTCCTACTACTAAGGTAGGAAATTTCATCAGCTGCCATTGAAAACCCATCGCTTGGCCCTCATTGCTTGAGTTATTACGGGCCTTGAGTCCGCTCACGTCACTCAAAGGAGCATGCGCGGCTTATGAAACGCCTGTCCGATATCAAGATTTCCACCCTCGACCTGGTGCCCGTGCGCGAAGACAAAGGCCCGGCCGATGCCTTGCACCGCTCGCTGGACCTGGCCCGACATGTCGAGAAACTCGGTTTCAACCGCTTCTGGGTGGCCGAGCACCACAACATGGACGGCATTGCCAGCTCCGCCACCTCGGTGCTGCTCGGCTATCTGGCCGGCGGTACGTCGACGATTCGCGTGGGGGCCGGTGGGGTGATGCTGCCCAACCATGCACCGCTGGTGATCGCCGAGCAGTTCGGCACCCTGGCCAGCCTGTATCCGGGCCGCATTGATCTGGGGCTGGGCCGGGCGCCGGGCTCGGACCAGATGACCGCGCGTGCGCTGCGTCGGGAGCGCTCGGGCAGTGCCGATGATTTTCCGGATGATGTTGCCGAACTGGTGAAGTATCTGGGGCCGCGTACGCCTGAGCAAAAAGTGATCGCAGTGCCAGGTTATGGCACCGAGGTGCCGATCTGGCTGCTCGGTTCAAGCCTGTTCAGCGCGCAACTGGCCGGAATGCGCGGCCTGCCGTATGCCTTCGCCTCACACTTCGCGCCGCGCTACATGCACGAGGCGATTCGCGTCTATCGCAACCACTTCCAGCCTTCTGAAGTGCTCGATAAACCCTATGTGATGCTGGGTGTGCCACTGGTGGCGGCTGACAGCGATGAGCAGGCCGAGTACCTGGCGACCTCGGTGTACCGGCGCATTCTGGCACTGATGCGCGGCCATAGCCTGGTGCAACGCCCACCGGTACCGGACATGGACGGGTTGTGGCTGCCCCATGAGCGCGAAGCGGTGATGAGCTTTCTGGGCCTGGCCGTGATTGGCGGCCCGGAGAAGATCCGCGCCAAACTGGACGTGCTGCTGGAACAGACCGAGGCCGATGAACTGATCTTCACCTGCGACCTGTTCGAGCACACCGACCGTCTGCGCTCGTTCGAGATCCTGGCGCAGGTGGCCAAGGGCTGATCTGCGGTCCCGTAGGAGCGGCCGGGCGGCGATCCGTTTATCCGCGAAAGCTTCGCTGCTAAAGCAGCTCCTACAAAGCCCGCCTCTGAGCCGGCACCTCAGCCACGCTTGTAGACGATTTCCTTGGTGCCGCCATCGCAGCTGCCGACCACCTGCTGGTCGGTGGCGCTGCCTTTTTCAACTACTTCCAGGCTATAGGACGTAACGCCTTTGGCCTGCAGTTTGGCGTCGATTTCCGACTTCAGTTCTTCACAAGGTTTACCCGCCGCAGCGGCTGTACCTGCCAGAGTCAACAAACCTACCGCCAGCATGAGTCGCTTCATGAGCACATCTCCGTTTTTGACTGCAAAAAGGTGCCCGTGAACGGGCTGAGAAGGTGTCGCGCAAAATAGGGCAGTGAGCCAGTCTGAAGGTTCAGTGGCCGACTCACTCAAATGTGACGTGCTTCAGCTATTGGCAATCCGGAAGCCGACTTTGATGGTGACCTGGAAGTGCGCCACCTTGCCGTTCTCGATATGACCGCGGGTTTCGGTCACTTCGAACCACTCCAGATGGGTCAGGCTTTTGCTGGCTTCGGCCAGGGCGTTGTTGATGGCGTCTTCAATCGAGGTGGTAGACGAGCCGATCAACTCGATCTTCTTGTAGGTGCGATGGTCGCTCATGGCAATTCTCCTTGATGGTCATAACGAGCGTAGCAGGCGTGCCGCTCCCTGTTTCTGTGTGCCCAAGCGCTGCAAAAGTTCAGCCGGCAAAAAGCCGGAGGATTTTCGACTGCACTTTTCAAAAGGGCCGTAGTCGGAATCAACACACGCCACTCATCACTGCAGGAGAAATACCATGGCTAGTTCTTCCCTTCGCAAGGCTTCGCTGCAAAGCGTTGAAGCAGAGATCGAAAGTCTGCTCAAGTCGCTGGAAAGCCTGAAGGCCGATGCATCCGAGGAGTCGCACAAGACCCTCAAGAGCCTCAAGGCCAGTGCCGAACGCGCTCTGGGTCATTCCCGCGGGCTGCTCAGCGATGTCTACGAAGACGTCAAGGTCAAGACCCGGGAAAACGCCATCGCCACCCGCGATTACGCTCAGGACCATCCATGGACCACCGCCGGTGTAGCGGTCGGCGCACTGGGCCTGCTGGCCGCCTACCTGCTGTGCAAACGCGGCGACTGATCAGCGCGCGCTGTTCAACTCCTCGCGTAGCCACTGGGCCAGTTGCCGGGCACGCCCGTCAGCGGCCCGGCGCGGCACCCACAGCGCGAGCTGCGCCGGGGTTTCACTGAACCCCCACGGCGCTGCCAGACGCCCGGCCCGCAGGTCGTCCGCGACCAGCGGCTGTGGCGCAATGGCGACCCCCAGGCCGGCAGCCGCCGCCTCCAGCAAGTAATACAGATGCTCGAAACCTTGCCCGAACCGCAGCGCCTGCGGGTCGATGCCATTGTGTTGCGCCCAGCTTGGCCAGGCCTGTGGCCGTGACGTGGTGTGCAACAACGACTCACTCAGCAACGCCTGGGCCGGCGCCTGGCGCAGTTGCTCAAAACGGGCGAAATGCGGACTGAGTACCGGGCCGATCCGCTCGCGGGCCAGCTCCAGCACCTGCATGTCAGCCGGCCAGGGTGGCTCGGCGAACACCAGCAGGGCATCAAGCCCCGGACGCCGGGGGTCCAGATCGCCTTCACCGGCAGACAAGTGCAAGCGCAGGTCGGGCAACTCGGCATTCAAACGCCCCAGACGCGGAATGAACCAGCGCGCCAACAGGCTGCCGGAACAGCCGAGCACGAACGGTGCGTCGGCGCTGCCCTGGCTCAACTCGGCCGACACGGCACGCAATTTATCGAACACTTCGGCGCTGACATCGCGCAGCCGGATACCGGCATCTGTGAGTTTAAGGCCACGCCCATCCTTGCGCAGCAGGCTGACCCCCCAATGCTCTTCCAGCAGCTTGAGTTGGCGACTTACCGCGCCATGGGTCACATGCAGCTGTTCAGCGGCCTGGCTGACGCTGCCCAGGCGGGCAACGGCCTCGAAGGCACGCAAGGCATTGAGCGGGGGCAAGTCACGGCTCATAACAGTTGAGTTTTCCTGACAGGTTGCGGCGATCTTATCGGTTTTCAGCGCGCCATGCGCTGGTTAAAGTGTACCCATTGCCCATACGGCTCAACTCATTTGCCCCAGTGCACCCGGAGTAGCTCATGACCCAGACCACTTTGCGTAACGGCCCCGATGCCAACGGCCTGTTCGGCTCGTTCGGCGGCCGCTACGTCGCTGAAACCCTGATGCCGCTGATTCTCGACCTGAACCGCGAGTACGAAGCCGCCAAACAGGATCCGACCTTCGCCGAGCAACTGGCCTACTTTCAGCGCGATTACGTCGGCCGTCCCAACCCGCTGTACTACGCCGAGCGCCTGAGTGATGACTTGGGCGGCGCGAAAATTTTCTTCAAGCGTGAAGAGCTGAACCACACCGGCGCGCACAAGATCAACAACTGCATCGGCCAGGTGTTGCTGGCCAAGCGCATGGGCAAGACCCGCCTGATCGCCGAGACCGGCGCCGGCATGCACGGCGTGGCCACCGCCACTGTTGCAGCACGCTTCGGGATCCCTTGCGTGATCTACATGGGCGCGACCGACATCGAGCGTCAGCAGGCCAACGTGTTCCGCATGAAGCTGCTGGGCGCCGAAATCGTGCCGGTCACCTCCGGCACCGGCACCCTCAAGGATGCGATGAACGAAGCCCTGCGCGACTGGGTGACCAACGTCGACAACACCTTCTACCTGATCGGCACCGTGGCCGGCCCACACCCGTACCCGGCGATGGTTCGTGACTTCCAGTCGGTGATCGGCAAAGAAGCCAAAGAACAGATGCTGGAGAAGCAAGGTCGGCTGCCCGACAGCCTGGTCGCCTGCGTCGGTGGCGGCTCCAACGCCATGGGCCTGTTCCACCCGTTCCTGGATGACAGCGGGGTACAGATCATCGGCGTTGAAGCCGGTGGCCATGGCGTCGACACCGACAAGCACGCGGCCAGCCTCAATGGCGGCGTACCCGGCGTGCTGCACGGCAACCGTACCTATCTGCTGCAGAACGAAGACGGTCAGATCGACGACGCCCACTCGATTTCCGCCGGCCTGGACTATCCGGGTATCGGCCCGGAACACGCCTGGTTGCATGAGATTAAGCGCGTCGAATACGTCAGCATCACCGATAACGAAGCCCTCGACGCCTTCCATAAGTGCTGCCGCCTGGAAGGCATCATTCCGGCGCTGGAAACGTCCCACGCCCTGGCCGAAGCCATTCGCCGGGCGCCGACGCTGCCCAAGGATCACCTGATGGTGGTGTGCTTCTCGGGCCGTGGCGACAAAGACATGCAAACCGTGATGAACCACATGGCTGCGGCCGAACAGAACCAGGAGAAGCAGGCATGAGCCGTCTCGAACACCGTTTTGCCCAGCTCAAGGCCGAAGGCCGCTCCGCCCTGGTGACCTTTATCACCGCAGGCGATCCTGGCTACGACACCTCGCTGAAAATCCTCAAGGGCCTGCCGGCCGCAGGCGCCGACGTGATCGAACTGGGCATGCCGTTCACCGACCCGATGGCCGATGGCGTGGCGATTCAGTTGGCGACCCTGCGCGCTCTGGATGCCGGCCAGACCCTGGCGAAAACCCTGCAGATGGTCCGCGAGTTCCGTGCCGACGACAACAGCACGCCAATCGTACTGATGGGTTACTACAACCCGATCCACCGCTTTGGCGTCGAAGCCTTCGTGGCCCAGGCCAAACAAGCCGGGGTCGACGGCCTGATTATCGTTGACCTGCCGCCAGAGCACGACGCCGAGCTGGCGACCCCGGCCCAGGCGTCGGGCATCGACTTCATCCGCCTGACCACTCCGACCACCGACGACGCCCGCCTGCCCAAAGTGCTGGAGCGCAGCTCCGGCTTCGTCTACTACGTATCGGTAGCCGGCGTGACCGGCGCCGGTTCTGCGACCACCGACCAGGTGACTGAAGCCATCGAACGTCTGCGCCGCCATACCACGCTGCCCATCAGTGTCGGCTTCGGCATCCGCACCCCGGAACAGGCAGCGGCCATCGCCAGGCTGGCGGACGGAGTGGTGGTCGGTTCGGCACTGGTCGACCAGATCGCCAAGGCTCAATCGCCAGACAAAGCGATCGATGGCGTGTTGAGTCTGTGCGCCGCGCTGGCCGAAGGTGTGCGAAGCGCTCGGACCTAGGTCGAATTCTTCGCGGCTGAAGCCGCTCCTACGTATACGGTCCGTAGGAGCGGCTTTAGCCGCGAAGGACGTGGTAACGGCTTTGTAAGCCTGGGTAAAGATCCTGATACAGAGGAATTGCGGGGCTTTGCGCCGCTCTAAATGGCAAGACTTGAGGGGTTCACGACTCGTGTCGTGAACCCCTTTTTCATTGCCGCATGCAGGAGCGCCACCCATGAAATTGCCAAACCGCATTGTTGCCGGCCTCGGTATCCTGATGATCAGCGCCAGCACCTTGTTGCAGGCCGCGCCGCCGGATGATCGTGGCCATGGTCGCGACGAGCGCGGCGGTCATCAGCAAGGACCGGCAGACAAACCCGGACGCGGCCATGACAACCATGGCGGTAAAGGCCCACCGCAAGACTTCGGCCCGGTGCGCCAGCAGTTCCAGCAGCACCGCGAGTTAATTGGTCGTGGTCAGCCGTTGCCGCCCCATGTGCACATCGTCAAGGGCAAGCCGCTGCCGCCCGGCTATGGCAAGCGCCTGGATGCCAGGGCGCTGCGCGAACTGCCGCATTATCAGGGCTATGAATGGCGCCGTACCGGCACGGATATCGTATTGATCGCGGTCGGCACCGGGATTGTCTATGCGATTCTCGATGGTGTGCTGAATTGAGGTAATGCCCTTTGGCAGCGCTATGCGCTGCTTTCGCCGGCAGAGCCGCCTCCCACCGGGTTTGCGTCGGATTTATTACTTGAGCAAGACGCAGATCCCGGCGGGGAATCGCCCGGCACAGCTTTATCGCGCAGCTTTAGCGGCGCAGGGCTTCGCGGCTAAAGCCGCTCCTACAGCAAAGCTGTTCAGCGTTCGAACACGTCCAGATTCAGCGGACGTACCGCGCCCATCCAGATCGCATGCGCCGTATGATCGGCCAGTTCGTCGCCGGTCAACGGATGCAGGAACACCACCAGTTGCTTACGATTCAGCGCCAACCACAGCACGATGTCGGCAAAGTCCTTGTGGGCGAATGCCAGCTGGCAGCTCCAGTCCGGATGTGGCCCGACCAATTGCTGATGCACCCGGCCCATCTGGATTTCAAATTTCGCCGTGGCAGCCTCGCACAAGGCGCGGGCCTGGTCGATGGTCTGTGCATCGAAATACACGTGGGCGTGATAGCCGTGGATTTGCGGCATTACCGTGCTCCTTCACATTCAATCAAAGATGCCTCGTTATCCCACGCCAGACGCTCAGACTGCAATCGGCGGCAGTGGCTGACCGGCCAATGACGCCTGGCTATCCGACTGCTCGCTGATCAACCAGTCAACGAATTGCTGGATCAGTGGCAGGCGGCGTTTGCGTTGCGGTAGCACCAGGTAATAACCCGACGCGGACATGACGCTGGCACTGATCGGCCGGCACAGCAGCCCTTGCTCAATCAGGTTATCGACCAGATGCCGCCAGCCCAATGCAACGCCTTGCCCGCCAATGGCAGCCTGGATCAACAGGGTGTAATTGTCGAAGCGCAACTGGCCGGGAGTCGGTGCCTGTTCGATGCCGAGGGCACGAAACACGCCCGCCCAATCGAACCACAGGCTGCCTTGGTTGCGCAGGTGCAGCAACGGCAACTCGCGCAAAACTTCCAGCGCCAGAGGCGGCGGGCAACCACCCAGCAAGCGCGGGCTGCATACCGGAAACACTTCTTCGCTGAACAACCAGTGGCTCTGCCCCTGCTGAAAACGCCCATCGCCGAACAGCACCGCCACATCGATATCGGCGCGCAACATGCCGTGGCTGCGCTCACTGGTGACCAGGCTGACATCCACGTCCGGGTTGAGCTGGTGAAAGCGATGCAGGCGCGGCATCAGCCAGTAGGCGGCAAAGGCAAAATCTGTGGCGACCTGCAGCACTTCATGCTGATGCCGCCGGGTAATGGCGGTCAGGCCAGAATCGATGGACTGCAGACCGGCCTGCACGTGGCTGAACAGTTCTTCTCCGGCCTCGGTCAGGGCGATGCCGCGATACACCCGGTCGAACAGCCGGGTCGCCAGCTGTTCTTCCAGGCGCTTGATCTGCTGGCTGATCGCCGGCTGGGTGGTGCCCAGCTCGCTGGCCGCCGCGGTAAAGCTGCGCGAGCGGGCTGCGGCCTCGAATACCCGCAGCAGGTCCAGTGACTGTCCGCCAAGGCTCTCAAACATAAGCTGCACTTATCCTAGTCATTGCGATGCATGGGCTTTACCGGAAAAACCGCCAGCTCCATGCTGGACTACACCACTTTCGCATAAACCCTCGCAATGGGATGCCGCGCAATGAAACGCAACAACATTCTTTTCATCATGGCCGATCAGATGGCCGCGCCCATTCTGCCGATCTATGCGCCTTCGCCAATCAAGTTGCCCAACCTGAGCCGCCTGGCCCGCGAAGCGGTGGTGTTCGAGGCGGCCTACTGCAACAGCCCGCTGTGCGCGCCATCGCGTTTCACGCTGGTCAGCGGCCAGTTGCCGAGCAAGATCGGCGCCTACGACAACGCAGCGGACTTTCCTGCCGACATTCCGACCTACGCGCACTACCTGCGCAGCCTCGGCTACCGCACCGCGCTGTCGGGCAAGATGCACTTCTGCGGCCCGGACCAGTTGCACGGCTATGAAGAACGGCTGACCAGCGACATCTACCCGGCCGACTACGGCTGGGCGGTGAACTGGGACGAGCCCGATGTGCGCCCAAGCTGGTATCACAATATGTCGTCGGTGTTGCAGGCCGGTCCCTGTGTGCGCACCAACCAGCTGGATTTCGACGAAGAGGTGGTGTTCAAGGCCCAGCAGTATCTATTCGACCATGTGCGCCAGGACGGCGATGCGCCGTTTTGCCTGACCGTGTCGATGACTCACCCGCATGACCCGTACACCATTCCCAAGGCGTTCTGGGACCTGTACAGCGACGACGAAATTCCGATGCCGGTGGCCCACGCCGATCAGAATGCGCTGGACCCACACTCGCAACGGCTGCTCAAGGTCTACGATCTATGGGACAAACCGCTGCCCGAACACAAAATCCGTGACGCCCGGCGTGCCTACTTCGGCGCTTGCAGCTACATCGACCACAACATTGGCAAGCTCTTGCAGACCCTGGAAGACACCGGCCTGGCCGAGGACACCATCATCGTGTTCTCCGGTGACCACGGCGACATGCTCGGCGAGCGCGGCCTCTGGTACAAAATGCACTGGTTCGAAATGGCCGCCCGGGTGCCGCTGCTGATTCATGCACCGGGGCAGTTCGCGGCGCGGCGGGTCAGTGCGGCGGTGTCTACCGCCGACCTGCTGCCGACCCTGGTCGAGCTGGCCGCAGGGCGAGTGGATGACAACCTGCCGCTCGATGGCCGCTCGCTGTTGCCACACCTGCAAGGCAGCGACGGGCATGACGAGGTCTTTGGCGAATACATGGCCGAAGGCACCACCAGCCCACTGATGATGATCCGCCGCGGCACCTGGAAGTTCATCTACTCGGAACAGGACCCGTGCCTGTTGTTCGATGTGCACAACGATCCGCAGGAACAACAAGACCTCAGCCAGTCAGCGGCCCACCGTGCGCTGTTCGAGGCATTTTTGGCCGAGGCACGTGAACGCTGGGACATCCCGGCGATCCACCAACAGGTACTCGCCAGCCAGCGCCGCCGCCGCTTTGTGGCCAAGGCGCTGGCCAGCGGCAAACTCAAGAGCTGGGACCACCAGCCACTGGTCGATGCCAGCCAGCAGTACATGCGCAACCACATCGACCTGGACGACCTGGAGCGCCGCGCACGCTTCCCCACCCCCTGACGCGTTTGATCCGACTTCTGCCAAGACCAATAACTTCAAAGGGCATCTGCATGAAGACGTTATCCGTAGCACTGATGGCAAGCATCCTGACCCTGGGCAGCGCAGCGGCCCAGGCTGACCCGCAAAGCTGCAAGACCGTGAAGATGGCCGATCCGGGCTGGAGCGATATCGCCGCCACCAACGCGGTCGCAGGTCTGTTGCTCGATGGCCTCGGCTACAGCGCCAAGGTCGATACCCTGGCCGTACCGATTGCCTATGGCGGCCTCAAGGACGGCCAGCTGGATGTATTTCTCGGTAACTGGATGCCGGCCCAACAGGGCTTTCATGACAAGTTCATTGCCAGCGGCGAGGTCACGCAACTGAGCAAAAACCTTGAAGGCACCGAATTCACCCTGGCCGTACCGGACTATGTGTGGGAGGCCGGGGTCCATGATTTTGCCGACCTGGAGAAATTCGCCGACAAATTCGGCAAGAAGATCTACGGCATCGGCGCCGGTGCGCCGGCCAACCTGTCGTTGCAGGAAATCATCAAGAACAACGAGTTCAGCCTGGGTAACTGGAAGCTGGTGGAATCGAGCGAGCAAGCGATGCTCGCGGAAGTGAACCGCAATGTGAAGCGCAAGGCGTTCGTGGTGTTCCTCGGCTGGACCCCACACCCAATGAACGTGCAGATCAAAGGCATGCATTACCTCAAGGGCGGCGAGAAATACTTCGGCGCAACCGGCTCGGTCTATACCGTGACCCGCAAGGGCTATGCCCAGGCCTGCCCGAACGCTGCACAGTTGTTCAGCAACCTGAGCTTCACTCTGGACATGGAAAACACCATCATGTCTGAGGTGGTGAGCAACAAAGTCAGCAATCATGACGCCGCCAAAGCCTGGATCAAGGCCAACCCGGCGGTGCTGGAGCAGTGGCTCAAAGGGGTGAAAACCCTGGATGGCCAGGATGGATTGGCGGCGGTAAAGTCCGGACTTTGATCAAGCTGGCACCAGCAACCGGGCGGCGATCCGCTTCAGCCGCGAAGACCGCGCCGCTGCAGCGATCCTCATCAAAAAACTGCAAACCATTGAGTTTTAATGGTTATCCCGTAGGAGCGGCTTTAGCCGCGAAGTTTTCCCGGCTGAAGCCGGTCCTACGGCGCGGCGCCGGGGCGGCAGGTGATCTACAGCCATTCACAATGAGGAACCCATGGGTCGGCTCAAGCGCCACAAGTACCTGCCTTTTCTTGCCTGGCTGCCACAGCAGACCCGCCAGAGTGTCAGCCGTGATGCGTTGGTGGGCCTGAGCGGGGCGATCCTCGCCCTGCCACAATCGATCGCCTATGCGCTGATCGCCGGGCTACCCCCGGAGTACGGACTGTACGCGGCCATTGTGCCGGTGCTGATCGCCTGCTTGTGGGGTTCGTCGTGGCACCTGATCTGCGGCCCGACAGCGGCGATTTCCGTGGTGCTGTACGCCAGTGTCAGCCCGCTGGCGGTGCCGGCCAGCCAGGATTACATCGCCCTGATTCTGCTGCTGACCTTCATCGCCGGGGCGTTCCAGATGCTGCTGGGGCTGATGCGGTTCGGCGCGCTGGTCAACTTCGTCTCGCACTCGGTGGTGGTCGGTTTCACCCTCGGCGCGGCAATCGTCATCGCCCTTGGCCAACTGCCCAACCTGATGGGCCTGAGCCTGCCCAGCCAGAGCACCGCACTGAACAGCTTCATGGCGCTGATGACGCATGCCGGTGAACTGGACCCGGTATCACTGGCGCTGGGCGTACTGACTCTGGCGCTGGGCATGCTGCTCAAAACTCTGGTGCCGCGCTGGCCCACCTTGCTGATTGCCCTGGTTGCCAGCAGCCTGCTGGTCTGGCTGTGGCCGTCGCTGTTCGGTCACGTGCCGCTGGTCAAGGCATTCGTCGGCCACCTGCCGCCGTTCAGCCCGCTCACTGTGGATCTGGAACTGATTATTCGCCTGCTGCCGACTGCCGTCGCCGTGGGCATGCTCGGGCTGGTCAACAGCCTGTCGATTGCCCGCTCGCTGTCGGCGCGCTCGCAGCAGATGATCAACGCCAACCAGGAAGTCCGTGGACAGGGCCTGTCAAACATGGTCGGTGCGCTGTTTTCCGGCTACCTGTCGGCCGGCTCGTTCACCCGCGCCGCGCTCAGTTATGAGGCCGGCGCACACTCGCAACTGGCCGGGGTGTTCTCGGCGCTGTGGGTGGCGCTGTTCGCGGTGGCAGGCGCCGGGCTGATCGCGCACATTCCGGTTCCGGCCATGGCCGCCTCAATCCTGTTGATCTGCTGGGGGCTGGTGGATCGCAAGAGCATCGCCGCGCTGTTGCGGGTCAACCGTTCAGAGTTCTTCGTCATGCTCCTGACCTGCGTGGCGACACTGCTGATGGAGCTGCAAACCGCAATTTACGCCGGGGTACTGGCTTCGCTGTTCTTCTACCTCAAGCGCACCTCACAGCCGCAAGTTCAGCAATGGCGCGACGGTGACCAGGAAATCCTGCGCTTTGGCGGCTCGATCTTCTTCGGCGTCAACCACTACCTGCAAAGCCGCCTGCAGCGCACCGAAGGTCAGCATGTGGTGATCGAGGCCCAGCACATCAACTTCATCGACTACTCCGGGGTCGAAATGCTGCACCAGGAAGCCCGGCGGCTGGGCAAACAGAACCGCAGCCTGACCCTGCGCAACGCCCGGCCCCATGTGGTTGAAGAGTTGCAGAAGCTGGAGGGCGTCGAGCAGTGCCCGGTCAGGTTCGAGGCTTCGCGCTGAGCAGCGGATCAGCCCTGGGCCAGTAGCCGGCGCATTTCAGCCAGCACCGGTGCCGAGTCAGGGCGAACCCCGCGCCACAACACAAATGCTTCAGCGGCCTGTTCGACCAGCATGCCCAGGCCGTCCACCACGCGCACGGCGCCGTGTTCGCTGGCCCAGCGGCAGAAGGCGGTCGGCTCTTTGCCGTACATCATGTCGTAGCAGAAGGTCACGCCCGGCTCGATCAGGCTTGGCGCAATCGGCGGCAGCTCGCCGGACAGGCTGGCCGAAGTGGCATTGATGATCACGTCCACCGGCTCTTCAAGCCAGTCAAAGCCGCTGGCCGACAGCGGCCCCAGATCAGCAAATTCGCGGGCCAGTTGCTCGGCCTTTTCCACGGTACGGTTGGCAATCACCAGGACCTCGGGTTGCTCGGCCAGCAGCGGCTCCAGCACGCCGCGCACGGCACCACCGGCCCCCAGCAGCAGGATGCGTTTGCCGCGCAGCGCCAGGCCGCAGTTGACGGTCAGGTCACGCACCAGCCCGGCACCGTCAGTGTTGTCACCCAGCAAGGTGCCGTCGGCCTGCCTGGCCAGGGTGTTCACCGCACCGGCGCGGCGGGCGCGCTCGGTCAACTGGTCGGCGAGGGCGAAGGCTTGCTCTTTGAACGGCACAGTGACGTTACCGCCCCGGCCAGTCGCAAAGAAGTCCCGGGCATAGTCGGCAAAACCGTCCAGCGGTGCCAGTGCGGTGTTGTAGTCCAGTTGCTGGCCGGTCTGCTCGGCAAACAGGCGGTGAATCAGCGGCGATTTGCTGTGGCCGATGGGGTTACCGAAGACGACGTAGTGGTCCATTGGGCTTCCTGTTGATCACTGGGTCTGGTCGGGCGCGGCGAGGGCCAGCCAGTCGCGGTCCTGCAAGAAATAGTCGGTCAGGCGTGCTTCTTCGCTGCCCGGTGCGGCTTTCCAGTCGTAGCCCCAGCGTACCTGCGGCGGCAGGGACATGAGGATCGATTCGGTACGCCCGCCCGATTGCAGGCCGAACAGCGTGCCACGGTCGTAGACCAGGTTGAACTCGACATAACGCCCACGGCGGAACTCCTGGAATTCGCGCTGTTGCACGGTCCAGGCAGCGGCCTTGCGGCGGCGCACGATGGGCAGGTAGGCCTCCAGGTACGCATCGCCGATGGCGCGCATGAAGGCGAAGCTGGTGTCGAAGTCCCACTGGTTCAGGTCATCGAAGAACAGCCCGCCAATGCCGCGCGGCTCGTTGCGATGCTTGAGGTGGAAATAGCTGTCGCACCAGGCCTTGTAGCGTGGGTACACGTCGGCACCGAAGGGTGCGCAGGCGCGTTCGGCGACCTGGTGCCAGTGGATGCAGTCTTCCTCGACGCCATAGTAAGGGGTCAGGTCAAAGCCACCACCGAACCACCAGACCGGTTCTTCGCCTTCTTTTTCGGCGATAAAGAACCGCACGTTGGCATGCGAGGTCGGCACGTACGGGTTGCGCGGGTGGATCACCAGCGACACGCCCAGCGCCTGGAAGCCGCGCCCGGCCAGCTCGGGCCGATGGGCACTGGCCGACGGCGGCAGGCTGCTGCCAAATACATGGGAAAAGTTGACGCCGCCTTTCTCGACCACCGCGCCGTTCTCGATGACCCGGGTACGGCCACCGCCCCCGGCTTCACGGGCCCAGGCATCTTCGATGAAGTGCGCGCCACCGTCTTCATGCTCCAGCGCGGCGCAGATACGGTCTTGCAGGTCGAGCAGATAGGCTTTGACGACTTCGGTACGGCTATTCATGGCGCTCCCTAAAAACGTCTGGAGCCCGGACTACAAGGGCTCCAGGCAAAGTGGCGGGTAGCATAACATCGCCTGCAATGGCTTCGCAGTTGACGTGCGTCACATGAAAGGGTCCGATAGGGAAGACAGTGGATCCAACATCATGGAGAGAGCACATGGCAAAGCGTATCCAGTTCAGCAAGACGGGTGGCCCTGAAGTCCTTGAGTACGTCGACTTCGAACCCGCCGAGCCAGGCCCACAGGAGGTGCGAGTACGCAACCGGGCCATCGGCCTGAACTTCATCGATACCTATTACCGCAGCGGGCTGTACCCGGCACAACTGCCCAGCGGTCTGGGCAATGAAGGCGCAGGTGTCGTCGAGGCGGTGGGCAGTGAAGTAAGCCGTTTCAGTGTCGGTGACCGGGTGGCCTATGGCACCGGCCCGCTGGGCGGCTACAGCGAATTTCATGTCTTGCCAGAAGCCAACCTGATCAAGCTGCCCGATGCGATCAGCTTCGAGCAGGCCGCCGCCGTGCTGCTCAAGGGTCTGACCACCCAGTACCTGCTGCGCCAGACCTACCAGATCAAACCCGGTGAAACCTTCCTGTTCCATGCCGCTGCCGGCGGCGTCGGTTCGCTGGCCTGCCAGTGGGCCAAAGCGCTGGGCGCCAACCTGATCGGTACGGTCAGCAGTGCGGAAAAAGCCGCTCACGCCAAGGCCCTGGGCGCCTGGGAGACCATCGACTACAGCCATGAAGACGTGGCCAAGCGGGTGCTGGAATTGACTGACGGCAAGAAGTGCCCGGTGGTCTATGACAGCGTGGGCAAGGACACCTGGCTGACCTCACTCGATTGCGTGGCGCCGCGTGGCCTGCTGGTCAGCTTCGGCAATGCCTCGGGCGCGGTGACCGGCGTCCACTTGGGGCTGCTGGCCCAGAAAGGTTCGCTGTACGTCACCCGACCAACCCTGGGCAGTTACGCCAACACCCCGCAAAGCCTGCAGAGCATGGCCGATGAGCTGTTCGACATGCTGGCCTGCGGCAAGATCAAGGTCAACGACATCCAGCAGTACGCCCTGCAGGATGCAGCCCAGGCACAGACCGAACTGGCGGCGCGCCGCACCACCGGTTCGACCATCCTGATTCCTTGATCGGCCTGGTGGGAGACTCTATGGCTCTGTGCAAGTCTTTCGGTTTGTCTGTGGACATGCCATAGCATTCGTGGGCTGAGCCGACTCCCACCGGGTTTGTGCCTGGCCCAAGTGCTCGGCACAACGCCGACCCAGTGGGAGCTAGCCTGCTAGCGAAGACGGCGGTGCATTCGCCACAAATACTGTGATTTTACTGGTCTCGTCGCGAGCAGAGCTCGCTCCCACAAAGATTTGTGGTGCTTAATCGAGCAGTATTGACTCTAGCCGGGACGAACCACCTGCCCGGTCGCCAGATCACGGATCACGCTTGGATTACGGCGCCCGCCCAGGCTGCCGCCGAGCACGTGGTCGATCTGGCCGCGGAAGTATTGCTCGACCCGCAACCGTGAACGCGCGGCAGGGCGGCCCGCCGGGTTGGCGGAGGTGGAAATCAGCGGCCCGACCAGTGCGCACAGCTCGCGCACCTGCGGGTGGCTGGTGACCCGCAGGGCTACGGTGTCGTGTTGGCCGGTGACCCATTCGGGCAGCAGGTTCTGGTGTGGCACCAGCCAGGTATTCGGGCCGGGCCAGGTACTGGCCATGCGATCAATCCAAAGCTCGGGGAAGTCCTCGAACAAAAAGTCGAACTGGCGAATATTGTCCGCGACCAGAATCAGGCCCTTATCCACCGGCCGTGATTTGATTGCCAGCAGCCGCCAGACCGCCTCTTCATCCCAAGGATCACAGCCCAACCCCCAAACCGCTTCGGTTGGATAGGCAATCACCGCCCCGGCTCTGACTTCACGAGCGGCTTGTTGCACACGCCAACTGTTGACCATTGCTGTCTCTCCAATAGATTGGGCGGCAGTGTACCCTTAGTCACCGGCAGCGAACCATCGCCCGCCCTCACAACTGACCCGGCCTTCAAGCTCCAGCTCAGTCAGCGCGGCCAGCACTCTGGATAATGCCCAGCCACTGCTGAGCATCAGACCCTCGCTGGTCTGCGGCGCGGCATGCAACAGGGCCAGCAGCGGATGGGCGGCTGGTGCCGGAAGTGCAGGCTCGACCACCGTGCTTGCCACCTGCCAGTGACGCAGACCTTCAAGGATGTGTTCGACGCTTTCCACCAATGTTGCGCCATCGCGAATCAATTGGTGACAACCCCGTGCACCGGGATGATGAATCGACCCCGGTATCGCATACACCTCACGGCCTTGCTCGGCGGCCATCCGGGCGGTGATCAGCGAGCCGCTGCGCACGCTGGCCTCAACCACCAGCACCCCCAACGACAGACCGCTGATGATCCGGTTGCGGCGCGGAAAGTTGGCTGCTTGCGGACCTGCATCAAGGGGAAACTCGGAAATGACTGCACCACGCTGCTCGATCATGCGTCTGGCCAGGGCGTGATTGCGCTGTGGATAAAAATTTTCCAGCCCCGTGCCCAACACCCCGATGGTAGAGCCACCCACGTCCAGCGCAGCCTGATGCACAGCCCCATCCACCCCCAGCGCCAGACCGCTGGTGATCACCAATCCGCCAGCCGCCAGACTGCGGGCAAAGGCACTGGCGGTGTCCAGCCCCGGCTTTGAGGCACGGCGGCTGCCGACCATTGCCAGTTGCGGGCGCTCGAGCAAAGCAGGGTCGCCCGCGATGAACAACAGCGGTGGCGGGTCGGCGATTTCAGCCAGCAGGGCAGGGTAGGCAGGGTCGTCCCACATCAGTAAATACTGGCCCGCACGCTCGATCCAGGCCAGCGCAGCGCTGGCCCCATCGCGCACCAAAGGGGCACGCCGGGCTTCGCTGCTGGCCTGGGGCAGACGCAAGGAACGCCAGGCACTGGCCGGTGCCGCCAGCGCCGCACTGGCACTGCCGAAGGCTTCGATGAGTCGGGTAAAGCGAGCCGGGCCGATATCAGGTAACCGGTGCAAGCGCAGCCGGGCTTCAAGTTCAGCCGGTGAAACTGAGTGATTTTCAAACAATGGCATACGATCATCCCTGATCCGCAGCGCACCGATACACGTGCGCAACCTGTGGATAACTCTGTGAACAACGCTGTAAAAGTGAACGCTCCCTGTTCACCCATACAGGCTGTGCAGAATCAGGGATTACGTACCTTGTCCATGATGCTCAACGACCGGTTGGCGTGCAGGACCAAGGCGTAACTGAGCTTGTCATAGGTGCGGAACACCATCAGCAACCCGGACCGCTCGTCCGGAATTTTCACCTGCCCGCCGGTGATCCGGTCGCGCACGTGTTCGCCGGTTTTGTAGATCGCCAGCACATTGCCTTCTGCCAGGCCATCCAGACGGCCCTTGTCGAGGGTCACCACGTCGTTGACGCCGATCTGCGTCACGCCGCGAGGCACATCGATGATCAGCCCGTCGATGGTCGAGGCGGGCGCAGTGGGCATGAAGGTCGAGTTGATCGGCCGCTCTTCGCTGGCGAACAGCCGGTCACCAAGGCGCACTTCCTGGGTCGAGCGCTGCATGACCAGGGTTGAGATGTCGCCTTCGCTGGCGACCACTTCGCCACTGCCGATATCGTCGGCATTGATGCCGAGAATTTCCTTGGTCTCAGGGTCGGTGTAGACCTTGCCCTGGCGAAAGATGCCGTAGATGGTGTGGGTATTGTCCAGCTCGCCACGGGCGTAGATCCGGTCGCCCTGACCACTGAGCACCCGCTCGGCATTACCGGCGACGATGTACGGCGCCTGGCGGAACTGATCAGCGCTGTTGACGATCCGGTTGCTGAGCAGAAAAGCGTTGATCGCACCCAACGGGATGCTGGGGATGGCCTCGACAGTCGGTGAGCTGCGCACCCGTGGCGAAAGCTTGACCGTGCCACGCGATTCGCCGCGCCCCAGCACCACCTGCGGCTTGCCGTCGACATAAGTAAGGCTCAGGGTGTCGCCGGGGTAGATCAGGTCAGGATCCTGAATACCGGGGTTGGCGCGCCAGATCTCTTTCCAGCGCCATGGCTCACGCAGAAATTTACCGGAAATGTCCCACAGCGTGTCACCGGCTGTAACGGTGTAACTCTGTGGATGGCCATCCCTGAGTTGCACTTGCGCCTGCACCAGACCAGTGGCTGTCAACAGCAGCAGGGCGAGTAGTGTTTTCCTCATGCGGTGAATCCCTTTATCATGTGGCATCGCTTGACTGGAAGACGACCTGAACCCGCCTCCTGGCGCACGCCCACAGCCGTGTTCTGATTCGTGTCAGGCGCAGTGGAGAAAAGGCGTTCCGCGCCTGGCAGCCAGTCCTGACTTTACCCTATCAGTGCAGCACTTACGTATATGGCCATCCTAAACATTCTCGAATTCCCCGATGCGCGCCTGCGCACCATCGCCAAGCCGGTGACGGTCGTGGACGACGCCATCCGCCAGTTGATCGACGACATGTTTGAAACCATGTACGAAGCACCTGGCATCGGTCTGGCAGCCACCCAGATCAACGTCCACAAGCGCATAGTGGTCATGGACCTGAGCGAAGACCGCAGCGAGCCGCAGGTCTTCATCAACCCGGAGCTTGAAACCCTCAGCGAAGACATGGGCCAGTATCAGGAAGGCTGCCTGTCGGTGCCCGGCTTCTACGAAAACGTCGACCGCCCGCTGCGGGTCCGGGTCAAGGCCCTTGACCGTGACGGCCAGCCTTACGAGTTGATCGCCGAAGGCCTGCTGGCGGTGTGCATCCAGCACGAGTGCGACCACCTCAACGGCAAGCTGTTCGTGGACTACCTGTCGACCCTCAAGCGTGACCGGATCAAGAAGAAGCTGGAAAAACAGCACAAACAGAAAGCCTGATCCGTTGTCACTCACCAAAAGGCCTGTCACGGGCCTTTTGCTTTTTTTATGGAACGAGAAGCCCATGACTGAGCCACTGCGCATCGTCTTCGCCGGCACCCCGGAATTTGCCGCCGAACACCTCAAGGCCCTGCTCGACAGCCCTTATCAGATCGTGGCGGTCTATACCCAGCCCGACCGCCCGGCCGGCCGTGGGCAAAAGCTCATGCCCAGCCCGGTCAAGCAGTTGGCCCAGCAGCACAACGTGCCCGTGCTGCAGCCACCGACGCTGCGTGATGCCCAGGCCCAGGCCGAACTGGCCGCGCTGCAGCCCGACCTGATGGTGGTGGTCGCCTATGGCCTGATCCTGCCGCAAGTGGTGCTGGATATCCCGCGTCTGGGCTGCATCAACAGCCACGCCTCACTGCTGCCGCGTTGGCGCGGTGCGGCGCCGATCCAGCGCGCCGTGCAGGCCGGTGACGCCGAAAGCGGGGTCACGGTGATGCGCATGGAGGCAGGCCTTGATACCGGTCCCATGCTGCTCAAGAGCGTCACCCCGATCAGCGCCGACGACACCGGCGGCAGCCTGCATGACCGTCTGGCCGAACTCGGCCCACCTGCCGTGCTGCAAGCGATTGCCGGCCTGGCAGACGGCTCGCTGACCGGCGAAGTCCAGGACGACAGCCTGGCCACCTATGCCCACAAACTGAACAAGGATGAAGCACGCCTGGACTGGAGCCGCCCGGCCATTGAGCTGGAGCGTCTGATCCGTGCGTTCAATCCCTGGCCGATCTGCCACAGCACCCTAGCTGGCGAAGCCCTCAAGGTGCTGGCTGCCAGCCTGGCCGATGGCAGCGGCGTGCCGGGCACCATCCTCGACGCCAGCAAGGACGGCCTGTTGGTTGCCTGTGGTGAGCAGGCGCTGCGCCTGACCCGCCTGCAACTGCCGGGCGGCAAAGCGCTGAACTTCGCTGACCTGTTCAACAGCCGCCGCGAGAAATTCGCCACCGGTACGGTACTGGGCCAATGAACCCGCGTCTGGCTGCCGCCAAAGCCCTTGCCGCCGTGATCAGTGGCAAGGCATCGCTGAACAGTTCGCTGCCCGCGCAATTGGACAAGGTCGAGCCGCGTGACCGTGGCCTGACCCAGGACCTGGCCTTCGGCACCGCCCGCTGGCAACCGCGCCTGTCGGCACTGGCCGCCAAATTGCTGCAAAAGCCCTTCAAGGCCGCCGATGCCGATGTCGAGGCATTGCTGCTGATCGGTCTGTACCAGCTGTTCTACAGCCGGATCCCGGCACATGCCGCCATCGGTGAGACCGTGGGCTGCGCCGACAAGCTGAAAAAATCCTGGGCCAAGGGCCTGATCAACGCGGTACTGCGCCGTGCCCAGCGCGAAGGTCAGGCGCTGCTGGCTGAACTGGAACACGACCCGGTGGTGCGTACCGCCCACCCGCGCTGGCTGCAAAAAGCCCTGAAAGCCGCCTGGCCAGAACAATGGGAAGCCATCAGCGCGGCGAACAATGCCCACCCGCCGATGATCCTGCGGGTCAACCGCCGCCATCACGACCGGGCCGGGTATCTGGAGCTGCTCAAGGCCGCCGCGATCGAGGCGCAGCCCTGCCAGTTCAGCCAGGACGGTATCGTGCTTGCCGAGGCCACCGACGTGCGCAATCTGCCGGGCTTTGCCGAGGGCTGGATCAGCGTGCAGGATGAAGCCGCCCAATTGGCCGCCGACCTGCTGCAACTGGCGCCGGGGCAACGGGTACTGGACGCCTGCTGCGCACCGGGCGGCAAGACCTGCCACCTGCTGGAAGTCCAGGCAGATCTGGCTGGTGTGGTCGCCGTCGATCTGGAAGCCAAGCGGCTGGTACGGGTGCGCGAGAACCTTGACCGCCTGGGCCTCGATGCCGAGCTGATCGCCGCCGACGGCCGCGACACTGCGCAATGGTGGGACGGCAAACCGTTCCAGCGCATCCTGCTCGACGCCCCGTGCTCGGCCACCGGCGTGATCCGCCGTCACCCGGACATCAAACTGACCCGCCAGGCCGACGATATCCCGGCCCTGGCTACGCTGCAGGGCGAACTGCTCGATGCGCTGTGGCCGACCCTGGAAGTGGGCGGCATCCTGCTGTACGCGACCTGTTCGACCCTGCCGACCGAAAACACCGACGTCATCGGCGCGTTTCTGGCCCGCACAGCGGGTGCCCGCGAACTGGACATCGCCGGCCAGCAAGGCCAGCCAGCGGCAGGCATCAAGCAACCGCATGGTCGCCAGTTGCTGGCTCAAGAGGGTGGGCATGATGGTTTCTATTACGCAAAACTGATCAAGATCGCAGCTGAACGGACGACACCTCATATATAGGAGTGGCGCCTTCGCATCTGAAGCCGCTCCTACACAGATCCAGACTCTCAGGAGTTAAAGGTTGAAAATCATCATCCTCGGTGCAGGGCAGGTTGGCGGCACGCTGGCCGAACACCTGGCCAGCGAAGCCAACGACATCACCGTGGTCGACACCGACGGCGACCGCCTGCGCAATCTGGGCGACCGCCTGGATATCCGCACCGTGCAGGGTAAGGGCTCGTTTCCGACCGTGCTGCGCCAGGCCGGCGCCGACGATGCCGACATGCTGGTGGCGGTCACCAACAGCGATGAGTGCAACATGGTTGCCTGCCAGGTGGCCTACACCCTGTTTCATACCCCGACCAAGATTGCCCGGGTCCGCGAGTCAGCCTACCTGACCCGCGGCGAGCTGTTCGACAACGACGCCATTCCGGTGGACGTGCTGATCAGCCCCGAGCAGGTGGTGACTCATTACATCAAGCGTCTGATCGAACAGCCCGGCGCCTTGCAGGTGATCGACTTCGGTGAAGGCAAGGCGCAACTGGTAGCGACCAAGGCCTACTACGGCGGGCCGCTGGTCGGCCAGCAACTGCGTCAGCTCAAGGCGCACATGCCCAACGTCGAAACCCGCGTGGCAGCGATCTTCCGCCGTGACCGGCCGATCCTGCCCAAGGGCGACACGGTGATCGAAGCCGACGATGAGGTGTTTTTCATCGCCGCCAAGGCCGACATTCGCGCGGTGATGGGCGAGATGCGCCGGCTCGACGAGAACTACAAACGCATCGTCATCGCCGGCGGCGGCAACATCGGCGAACGCCTGGCCGAAGCCATTGAAAGCCGCTATCAGGTCAAGATCATCGAGATGAGCGCGGCGCGCTGCCGCTACCTTTCGGAAAATCTCAACAGCACCGTGGTGTTGCAAGGCAGCTCGTCAGACCGCGACCTGTTGATGGAAGAGAACATCGGCGACACCGACCTGTTCCTGGCCCTGACCAACGATGACGAAGCCAACATCATGTCGTCGCTGCTGGCCAAACGCATGGGCGCGCGCACCGTCATCACCCTGATCAACAACCCGGCCTATGTCGACCTGGTGCAGGGCGGCGAAATCGACATCGCGGTCAGCCCGCAGCTCGCCACCATCGGCACCCTGCTGGCCCACGTGCGCCGTGGCGATATCGTCAGCGTGCATTCATTGCGCCGCGGCGCAGCAGAAGCCATTGAACTGGTGGCCCACGGTGATGCCAAGTCGAGCAAGGTGATTGGCCGCGCCATCAAGGACATCAACCTGCCCAACGGCACCACCATCGGCGCGATCATTCGCGACGAAGAAGTACTCATCGCCCACGACAGCACCGTGATCGAATCGGGCGACCACGTGATCATGTTCCTGGTGGACAAGAAATACATCCGCGATGCCGAGCGGCTGTTTCAGGTGGGATTGAGTTTTTTCTGATAGCCAGGAAATTTCATACGCAAGAACCAGAGACGTCCTGTAGATGCAATTTGGTAGGGTACACGCCAATTCCCTTACCTTTTCAAGGCCGGTACTGCCACGAGATCAAGTTTCAAAACCGTGCGTCTGGTTCTCTCTCTGGAGCATTGTTGGGCGTAGCGGCAGCCAATGCTTTTCTGGGCGTCGATCTTTCCGGGGAGATCGTCGCTGGTGTTGTCGGGACAGGGGGTGCGTTGGCCTTTTTGAGAACCGTAGGAGCGGCTTCAGCCGCGAAGCCCTCTCGCTGCTAAAGCAGCTCCTACGGGGCAAATCTGTCACTGGTTCATCAATACCAGCGTGCCTCGCCAGGCGGGCGTTTCTTGAAGCGTTTCATGCTCCACATGTACTGGCTCGGGTAGGCGCGTACGTACTTTTCCACCACCTGGCTCATCGCCGCCGCAGCGGTTTCGGTGTCGGTGCTGTACATCGCCTCAGGGGCGGCTTCGAGCACCACCTTGTAGCCTGAGCCATCCGGCAGGCGCATGGCGTGCAGGAATACGCCGACCGCTTTACCGCCGGCGAGCATGTTGGGCACGAACTTGCTGGTCAGGGCTACAGTGCCGCAAAACGGCACGAAGATACCCGCCGATTCAGCCGGCTCCGGGTCGGCGGGAATGCCCACCTGGCCGCCCTTGCGCACTTCCTTGATGACGCTGAGGATGCCTTCCTTGGTCGACGGCGCAACCCGGTTGCCCAGCTGTACACGTTGCTTGCGCAGTAGTTCATCCACCGCCTTGAGCTTGGGCGGCCGGTAGAAAATGATCGGTTTGCACTGGCTGCAATAGAAGTGATTGAGCACTTCCCAGTTGCCCAGATGGCTGGTGATACCCACAACGCCCTTGCCTGAAGCCAAGGCATCCTTGAGGACATCCAGACCTTCGACCTCGCGCACCAGGTCAATGGATTTTTGCGCCGGCCAGATCCACGCACAGGCGCTTTCGGTCAGGGTCTTGCCGATGTCCATCAGGCTGCGACCGACCAGCTGCTCGCGCTCGACGTCGTTCAGCTCTGGGAAACACTTGGTCAGGTTGATGCGCACCACGTCACGCGAGCGGTTGGGCAGCTTCCACATCAGCCAGCCAATCGTCGAGCCTACCGCTTGTACGGCACGCCAGGGCAGCAGGGCAAACAGGCGCAACGCCCCGACCATCAGGGCGCCTTTGAATTTTTCCACGAGTCACTCTCCTGATTTCAGCCGGCCATTGTACCCGTCAGCGCCCGATAGCGATCACAATCGGTCGTATGATCCATGACCATGCCGCTGGCCTGCATGTAGGCGTAGCAGATGGTCGGGCCGACAAAGGTGAAGCCGGCTTTCTTCAGCGCCTTGCTCATCGCTTCGGCCTCGGCGGTAATCGCCGGCACCTCGCTGCGATCCTTGAAGTGATTGACCTTGGGCACGCCACCGACGAATGACCAGAGCAAGGCGACCGGATCGTCCAGTTGCAACCAGGCGCGGGCGTTGCGCCGGGCGGCGTTGAGCTTGAGGCGGTTGCGAATGATGCCCGGCTCCTGCATCAACTGCTCGATGTACTCATCGCTCATGTCGGCCAGTTGCTGCACATCGAAACCGAACATCACCTCGCGGTAACGGGCGCGTTTTTTCAGGACCGTGATCCATGACAATCCGGCCTGGAACCCTTCGAGCAACAGCAGTTCGAACAACTTCTGCGCATCGCGCAGTGGCACGCCCCATTCGTGATCGTGATAAGCGATATACAGCGGGTCTTCATTGCACCAAAAGCAGCGTGTCATAAACCTCCCACAGGCCGATCCACGAACGAATCGGGTATACTCCCGCCCTTTCGAATCGCAGCCCAGCACAGGTGAATTTTGTGAGCCAGCCTACGCCAGCCGTGCGTACCTTCCAAGACTTGATCCTCGCCCTCCAGCAATACTGGGCCGATCAAGGTTGTGTGGTGCTTCAGCCCTACGATATGGAAGTGGGCGCCGGTACTTTCCACACCGCCACGTTTCTGCGCGCCGTAGGCCCGGAGACCTGGAACGCCGCCTACGTTCAGCCGAGCCGCCGCCCTACCGACGGCCGTTATGGTGAAAACCCCAACCGCCTGCAGCACTACTACCAGTTCCAGGTGGTGCTCAAGCCCAACCCCGACAACTTCCAGGAGCTGTACCTGGGCTCGCTCAAGCACATCGGCCTCGATCCGCTGGTGCATGACGTACGGTTCGTCGAGGACAACTGGGAGTCGCCGACGCTGGGCGCCTGGGGGCTGGGCTGGGAAATCTGGCTCAACGGCATGGAAGTTTCGCAATTCACCTACTTCCAGCAGGTCGGCGGTATCGAGTGCTACCCGGTAACCGGCGAGATCACCTACGGTCTGGAGCGTCTGGCCATGTACCAGCAGGGCGTGGACTCGGTCTACGATCTGGTCTGGGCCGACGGTCCGTTCGGCAAGGTCACCTATGGCGATGTGTTCCACCAGAACGAAGTGGAGCAATCGACCTACAACTTCGAACACGCCAGCGTCGACAAGCTGTTCGAGCTGTTCGATTTCTATGAAGGTGAAGCCCAGCGCCTGATCGGTCTGGAGCTGCCGCTGCCGAGCTATGAAATGGTGCTCAAGGCGTCGCACACCTTCAACCTGCTCGACGCCCGCCGGGCAATCTCGGTGACGGCACGTCAGCAGTACATTCTGCGCGTGCGTACCCTGGCCCGCGCCGTGGCCCAGGCTTACCTGCAATCGCGGGCCAAGCTGGGCTTCCCGATGGCGGCACCTGATCTGCGCGACGAAGTATTGGCCAAGCTGGAGGCTGCACAATGAGTGCTCAAGATTTTCTGGTTGAACTGGGCACCGAAGAACTGCCACCCAAGACTCTGGGCAGCCTGGCCGATGCATTTCTGGCCGGCATCGAAAAGGGCCTGCAGGCCGCTGGCCTGACCTACAGTGCCAGCCAGGTCTACGCCGCACCACGCCGCCTGGCGGTACTGGTCACAGGTCTTGCCAGCCAGCAACCGGACCGCAGCGTGAATCTGGACGGCCCGCCGCGCCAGGCTGCGTTCGACGCCGAAGGTAACCCGACCCAGGCCGCACTTGGCTTTGCCAAGAAGTGCGGGGTGGATCTGGCCGAGATCGACCAGAGCGGCGCCAAGCTGCGCTTTGTGCAGAACATCGCGGGCAAGCCGACCACTTCGCTGCTGCCAACCATCGTCGAAGATTCGCTCAACGACCTGCCGATCGCCAAGCGCATGCGCTGGGCCGCGCGCAAGGAAGAGTTCGTGCGTCCGACCCAGTGGCTGGTGATGCTGTTTGGTGACCAGGTCGTCGATTGCACGATTCTGGCCCAGACCGCTGGCCGTCTGTCCCGTGGCCACCGCTTCCATCACCCGGAAGATGTGCGTATCAGCTCGCCGGCCGGCTACCTGACCGACCTGCGTGCCGCATACGTACTGGCTGACGCCAACGAGCGTCGGCAGATCATCAGCAAGCGTGTTGAAGAACTGGCTGCCCAGCAGCAAGGCACCGCCATCGTGCCGCCAGCCCTGCTCGACGAAGTGACCGGCCTGGTCGAATGGCCGGTGCCGCTGGTCTGCTCCTTCGAAGAGCGCTTCCTGGAAGTGCCTCAGGAAGCGCTGATCACCACCATGCAGGACAACCAGAAGTACTTCTGCCTGCTGGACGCCGAAGGCAAGCTGCTGCCGCGCTTCATCACCGTGGCCAACATCGAAAGCAAAGACCCGTCGCAAATCGTCCACGGTAACGAGAAGGTCGTGCGTCCACGCCTGACCGACGCCGAGTTCTTCTTCAAGCAGGACAAGAAGCAGAAGCTCGAAAGCTTCAACGAGCGTCTGAAAAACGTGGTGTTCCAGGCCCAACTGGGCAGCGTCTACGACAAGGCCGAGCGGGTTTCGAAACTGGCTGCCTACATCGCCCCGCGCATCGGCGGCGATGCTCAGCGTGCGGCACGTGCCGGTATCCTGTCCAAGTGCGACCTGTCCACCGAGATGGTCGGCGAGTTCCCGGAAATGCAGGGCATTGCCGGTTACTACTACGCCAAACACGACGGTGAGCCGCACGATGTGGCCCTGGCGCTGAACGAGCAGTACATGCCACGTGGCGCCGGCGCTGAACTGCCGTCGACCCTGACCGGCGCGGCAGTGGCCATCGCCGACAAGCTCGACACCCTGGTCGGCATCTTCGGTATCGGCATGCTGCCGACCGGCAGCAAAGACCCTTACGCGCTGCGTCGTGCGGCCTTGGGCATCCTGCGCATCCTGATCGAGAAACAACTCGACCTGGACCTGATCGACACCGTGAAATACGCCGTCGGCCAGTTCGGCGCCAAGGTCAAGGCCGCAGGCCTCGCCGATCAGGTTCTGGAGTTCATCTTCGACCGGCTGCGTGCGCGTTATGAAGACGAAGGCATCGAAGTGGCGGTGTACCTCTCGGTACGTGCCCTGCAACCGGGTTCGGCACTCGACTTCGACCAGCGTGTACAAGCCGTTCAGGCGTTCCGCAAACTGCCGCAGGCTGCCGCGCTGGCAGCGGTGAACAAGCGGGTATCGAACCTGCTGAGCAAGGCCGAGGGCAAGGTTGCCTCGACCATCGAGCCGAAGTACTTCGACAACGCCAACGAGTTCTCCCTGTACTCGGCCATTCAACAAGCCGATCACGCCGTGCAGCCAATGGCCGCCGAGCGTAAGTACAACGAAGCGCTGACCCGTCTGGCCAACCTGCGCGAGCCGGTCGATGCGTTCTTCGAAGCGGTGATGGTCAATGCCGAAGACGCCAACGTGCGGGCCAACCGCTACGCGCTGCTGGCGCGTCTGCGCGGCCTGTTCCTGGGCGTGGCTGATATCTCGCTGCTGGGCTGAGGAGTAAACAGTGAAACTGCTGATTCTCGATCGTGACGGGGTGATCAATCAGGACTCCGACGCCTACATCAAGTCGGTGCAGGAGTGGATCCCCATTCCCGGCTCGATCGAGGCCATCGCAGAACTGAGCAAGGCCGGCTGGACGGTGGCGGTTGCCACCAACCAGTCCGGTATTGCCCGAGGTTATTACGACCTGGCCACCCTGGACGCCATGCACGCGCAATTGCGCAAGCGGGTGGCCGAGCAGGGCGGCGAGGTTGGCTTGATCGTCTATTGTCCACATGGCCCGGATGCCGGTTGCGATTGTCGCAAGCCACTGCCGGGCATGCTGCACACCATTTCCCGGCACTATGGCGCAGACCTCAAAGGCCTGTGGTTCGTGGGCGACAGCAAGGGTGACCTGCAGGCGGCGCTGGCCGTCGAAGCTCAACCGGTGCTGGTATTGACCGGCAAGGGGCAAAGAACGATAGACGGCCAGCTCCCGGCCGGCACGCTGGTTTTCGATGACCTGGCGGCGGTTGCCAGGCAACTTATCCACACCCGTGCTGGCTGAGACCTGCCTCCGGCATTCTTCATCACACGCGCAATGAACGGGCCGCTGCCCGCTAGGTAAACGTCAGCATGTCGATCATTCAGACCATCAGGATCTTTATCTTTTACCTGTGCCTCGGCGGCAGTGCCTTGCTGTGGTGTTCGCTGAGCTTTTTCGTTGCGCCGTTCCTGCCGTTCAAACAGCGCTACCGCTTCATCAACGTGTATTGGTGCCGCTTCGCCCTGCTGCTGGTGCGCAGCATCCTGGGCATCAAGGTCAAGGTCTCCGGCCAGGAGCATGTGCCTGAAACGCCCTGCGTGATCATCTCCAACCACCAGAGCACCTGGGAAACCTTTTTCCTGTCGGCGTACTTCTCGCCACTGAGCCAGGTACTCAAGCGCGAACTGCTGTACGTGCCGTTCTTCGGCTGGGCGATGGCCATGCTGCGCCCGATCGCCATTGACCGCGACAACCCCAAGGCGGCGCTCAAGCACATCGCCAAGAAGGGTGACGAACTGCTCAAGGACAAGGTCTGGGTACTGATCTTCCCGGAAGGCACTCGCGTGCCCTACGGCAAGGTTGGCAAGTTCACTCGTGGCGGAGCCTCGCTGGCAGTCAATGCCGGCCTGCCGGTCCTGCCGATTGCCCACAACGCCGGCAAGTTCTGGCCTCGTGATGGCTGGGGCAAAACGCCGGGCACCATCGAGCTGGTGATCGGTGCCCCGATGCAGGCTGAAGGTACGGGCCCACGCGCCATTGCCGAGCTCAATGAGCGGGTTCAGGCCTGGAACGAGGCCACCCAGCGTGCTCTGGGCTCCCCCGCCACACCGCTGACAGGCGAAGAAAAAGTGCCTGCCTGAAATTGTGGATAACCTGTGTGCGAATTTTCTGAAACTCGCGAATATTTTCAATAACTCACTGATTTACATGCTTATTTCTATAAGTCATCAGTGAGCTGAAAACGTGCATAAGTTTTTTCCTGATTGAACCGGCGCCTCTCAAGGCGCCGGTTTTTTTATGCGTCTCATCCGGGTCATTTCCATCACGATTGATCTATTCAGCATCAGCGCAATTGAATTGCGATCAATTCTTAAATGCATCCAGAATGGACAGGCCGGTGCGTATGGAAACCTCGCCACTCGACACCCTATATCGCGATCATCATGGCTCGCTGCAAAGCTGGCTGCGTCAGCGCCTGGGTGACCGTGAACAGGCGGCCGATATCGCTCAGGATACGTTCCTGCGCCTGCTGGTCACCCGGCGGATGCCCGGAATGGGGGGAGGGGCGCATGTATCTGGCGCAGATCGCCCGCAATCTGGTGATCGACCAGTGGCGCCGCCAACGTATCGAGCAGGCCTACCTGCAAAGCATCGCCGGGCTGGCGGAACCGGAGTCGCCGAGCCTGGAAACCCGGGCCATGATCATCGAAACCCTGATACAGATCGACCAGATGCTCGACAGCATGCTAGGCAAGGTTCGCGAGGCATTTGTGCTGTCGCGCTTCGAGGGGCTGGATTATGCGCAGATTGCCGAACGCCTGCAGGTCAGCGTCAGCTCCGTACAGAAGTACATGCTGCGCGCCATCAATGCCTGTTATCAGGTGCTGTACGCCGAATGAGCCACGGCCAGGAAGCGCCGATTGCCCCGGCCATCGTCGAGCAGGCCAGCCACTGGTTGATGCTGCACTGGAATGGCGAACTCGATGCAGAGCAGCACCAGCGCTTCATCGAATGGCAGGCCGCCGACGCCGAACACCGCCGCGCCTGGCAACGGTTTGAACGCTTGCAAGGCACCTTGGCTGGAGTACCGGCCATTGATAGTGGAAACCGTCGTCGGCGAGATCCAGGCGCTGGGCACGCGCTTCTCTGTGTATGAAGTGGCTGGCGGCAGCCGTGTCGAACTGTTCGAAGGCGAACTGGAGCTGCGTCCCCGACACGCCCCGGCCGCTCGTCTACAGGCAGGACAACAGCGCTGGTTCAACGCCGAACAAATGGGGCCGCTCGATCGCGCGGATCCCAATGCCATTGCCTGGACTCAGGGCCGCCTTGTTGCCGAGCGTGTGCCCCTCGGCCAGTTTCTTCACGAGCTGTCGCGCCACCGTCCCGGCGTGCTGCGTTGCGACCCGGCGGTCGCTGCACTGCCACTGACCGGCGTGTTCCCCTTGGACGATACCGACCGGGTGCTGCTGGCGCTGCAGCAATCGCTGCCGGTCAAGGTCCAGCGCCTGAGAGCCTATTGGGTAACCGTAGGACCGCGATACTGACCGAACACCCCGTGCGCTGCGCAGCTTATAAAATTATCGATCCCGGCTTGTCGGTTTTCCCGCCTCGCTCGGGATACCTCTTGAAATCAATAACCAAGCATTCTCAAGGGGGAAATAATCAGAATGCTGTACTTGCCCGCCACACCGCGCTCCAGACTCAGCCTTTCGATCCGTCACGCCCTGGTTGCCAGCCTGTTGGCCGGTGTACCGGCGCTACCTGCGTGGGCCGCCAGCACAGCGCCGGCGCAACAGCAGCAGAGCCGTACCTATGCTATGCAATTGCGGCCGGCAGCCTGGATCAGGTGCTTAATCGCTTTGCCAGCGAGTCGGGGATATTGCTTTCCGTTGACGGGACGTTAACGGCAGGCAAGCGCAGTCCGGGGCTTAATGGCAGCTATGGGGTAAGGGAAGGGCTGGCAAAGCTGTTGGCAGATACCGGATTGCAAGCGATCAATAGCGGCGGCAATTACACGCTGCAAAAGGTGATAGAGGCGGGCGATGCGGTTGTCTTGGGCGCGACCGATATCAACGCTCGAGGGCTGGGGGCGACCACCGAGAACACGGGGTCCTACACCACCGGCTCAATGCAAACCGCTACGAAACTGGCGTTAACAATGCGTGAGACACCTCAATCGGTGAGTGTCGTGACACGCCAGCAGATGGATGACGCCAGCCTGACCACTGTGCAGGAGGCTATCAGCAAGACTCCAGGGCTGACGATGCAGAAGATCGGCCCGGAGCGCTACACCTTTTACGCGCGTGGCTTTCAGATCAACAGCCTATTGTATGACGGACTGCCGACCTTACTGGGGACTGCGGCAGACGCTATCACACCTGCCAACCTGGCGATGTACGACCGGGTGGAAGTTACCAGGGGAGCCACGGGACTGGTGCAGGGTTCGGCCCCGTTGGTGTACTTGTGAATGTCGAACGCCGACAGAAAACGACCGTGCTCACGAATCGAGCGACAGCTCAACTCGTTTACGTAGTTCCACACAAAATTCACAGCACGAGAAGCTTCACTCAGCTGCGCTGCGTGCTTGTCTCGCACTCGAATCTTGAGGGTTTTGGTCGCTTTCATTTCAGTAATGAAATACAGAATAGGGGCGGTTTTGTGGATTTTAATCCCTATGACCGCTTCGCGGTGGCGCTTTCATCCCCCACCTGAAGGAAGGGGCTTTTCGCGCCAGCTCGGTAAAGATTCGGGAGTGTTCGAGCGAGGTGATCTATTCGACACCGACGTGCCACGCCACCAGTTCAAGCTCAGCACCATGTATAAGCTCCCCAATCAGTGGGAACGCTGGCGCGTAGACGGCAGCCTGTATGCTCAAAGCTCGATTTTTAACAAAGGCACTACGGCAGGGGTGGGCTATGAAATCGAGCAGGCTGCCTACTACATTGTCGATCTCAATGCCGGCTACAAAGCTTCCGAGCACCTGGATCTGCGTTTTGGTTTGAACAATGTCTTCTACAAGAAGTACTACCAGACGATCTCCCAGAACACCTCCAGCTGGCCAACTGCATTCTACGGCGACCCGCGCAATATCCAGGTGACCGCCAGTTACAGATTCTAAACCGGTTTCAGCCTCCACCCTGTTCAGATATAGGACCCTGACAGCCGCCTGCTGCCGGGGTTCTTCGTCTGCCTGCTGCACCCAGTGTTTCACGTGGAACATTCCGTGCTCTGGACAGAGCAGGACAACATCTCGGGCTTTGCTAGGCTAGACTCCCGCCATCATCCTGCCCACCACCTGGCCGTCCCCCTTGGTCCAGTGAGGAAGTCGCACCATGAATGATCTCTTCAACATGCTGACCGATGACCGGTTCATGCCCCACGGTCACTGCTATTTCTGGCGGCCCGACTTGCTGTGGGCCAACGTGTTGTCCGACAGCCTGATCACCCTGAGTTACATCAGTATTCCGTTTGCCTTGCTGTACTTCATCCGTAAGCGCAAGGACATTCCCTTCGACTGGATATTCGTCTGTTTCGGTGTGTTCATCCTGGCCTGCGGCGCGACCCATGTGATGGAGATCATCACCATCTGGTATCCGTATTACTGGATCTCCGCTTTCATCAAGGTCATCACTGCGACGGCATCGCTGCTTACGGCCATTATGCTGATCAAGCTGATACCGCTGGCGTTGAAGATTCCCAGCCCGTCACAACTGGCCAAGGTCAATGAAGAGCTGCGCGCAACCCAGGCCGAACTGATCGCCACTGCACGCCAGGCGGGCATGGCGGAGATCGCCACCAACGTCCTGCACAACGTCGGCAATGTGCTTAACAGCGTGAATGTCTCGGCGCAGGTGCTGCGGGAAAAGATTCGTGGCTCGAAAGGCCAGGGCGTCTCGAAGGTGGTGCAACTGCTCAATGAGCATACTCATGACCTGGGCGATTTCATGAGCCACGACCCGAAAGGGCAGATGCTGCCGGGCTATCTGAACAAGCTGGCCGAAGCCATGGAAGCCGAACAACAGAGCCTGCTCGATGAACTTGCGCTGCTGACCAAAAGCATCGACCACATCAAGGATATCGTCGCCACCCAGCAGTCTTACGCAGGCAGTTCCAGCTTCATGGAACCGGTGCAGTTGCGCGACCTGATCGAGGACGTGGTGCGCATCTGTGATGTGTCACTGGCCCGCCACACCATCACCTTGGTCAAGGACTTCCGCGACGTTCCAGAGATCAATCTCGACAAGCACAAGGTCCTGCAGATTCTCGTCAACCTCATCAATAATGCCAAGCAAGCCCTCGAACCGGTCAAGGATCACCCCAGCCAAATCGTATTGCGGATGGAGGCCGATGAGGCCGAGATCAAGATCGAGGTAGCAGATAACGGTGAAGGCATTCGCGAGGAGAACCTTGCCCGAGTCTTCGAACATGGCTTCACCACTCGAGCGTCGGGCCACGGGTTTGGCCTGCACAGTTGCGTCCTCGCCGCCAGGGACATGGGCGGCAGCCTGACCGCTCGCAGCGAGGGGCAGGGCAAAGGGGCATCCTTCACCTTGGCACTGCCCATCACTCAAGGTTGATATGGCCCTCGGCTAATAGCTCACCGGCATGCTCGCTGTTCACGGCCTCACTGAAGTAATAGCCGTGAGCGGCGACGGTCGAGCCGGTGGAGATCAACGCGTTTCTCTGTTCCAGCGTCTCCACGCCTTCAGCGATCACTCCGATGCCGACTTCGTTGGCAAAGTTGATGATGGTCCGCAGAGTGATCGCGCTGTGAAAATCATCCCGTGCATGGGTCACAAAGATCGGTGCAAGTTTGAGCCGGTTGACCCGGAAGGTCTTCAGATAATCGAAAGACGAGTAATCAGTACCAAAGTCATCAATAGCGATCTTGATACCCAACTCGCGCAGTTTCGGGAGCACGTCGTTATGGGTCCACTTGGTGTGCGCCAGAGTGGCCTCGGTGACATCCAGCTCAAGATCCGATGGCTGTAGCTGCCAACAATTGATGGTCTGGATCACTTCACTGACGAACTCGCTACCACGCTTGAGCTGGGTCAGCGACAGGTTGATGGATATTACCGGTGGCGCGATCTGCCGCTGCTGCCATTCGCGCATCTGCTTGCAGGCCTGGTTAAGTACCCATTGCCCGACCGCCACGATGGTGCCGGCCTTTTCCGCTGCCGATACAAACTCGCCGGCATCGAGTAAACCGCGAACCGGGTGGTGCCAGCGCAGCAAGGCTTCCATCCCCAGAATGGCGCCGGTCTGCAGGTCGATCTCCGGCAAGTAGTACAGCTCAAGTTCTTCGCGGATCAGCGCCTGCTTGAGCTCGGCAATCAAGGTAATCCGGCTGCTGAGCTCCTCATTGATGTCTTCCGAGTGGAAGTGATACCGATTACGGCCGGTTTCCTTGGAGCGGTACAACGCCATATCAGCCTGGCTCAGCAAGCTCTCGGCGCTGGCACAGCCTGGCGCATAGGTACTGATGCCGATGCTGGACGACACATACAGGTCATGGCCATCCAGATGATAAGGCTGCATCAGGCGACTGTTGAGCTTCATGGCCAACGCAGCCGCATTGGCTGGATCGCCCATCTCCAGTTGCAGGATGGCAAACTCATCGCCGCCCAGACGCGCCACCAGATCGCTCTCCCGGGTGCATTCGCTCAGACGTCGAGCCGTTTCCCGTAACAGCAAATCACCCACCACGTGTCCGAGGGTGTCGTTGATGCGTTTGAAGTGATCGAGATCCAGATAGAACACCGCGAACGACATCGCACCGCGCTCAGCAGCCGCAAACGCATAGCGCAGACGCTCCATCAGAGTCGCCCGGTTGGCGATGCCGGTCAGGCCATCGATACGCGCCAGCTGCGAGATCTTTTCTTCGGCCTGCTTGCGCTCGGTGATATCAATAATGATGCCTTCGATCTCCAGCAGCCTGCCGCTGTTGTCACGCACCGGCACATAGCGATTCTCGACCCAGCGATAGTCATCGGAGCCGGTCCGCAGCCGGAACTCAATGGAAGCCCCTTGGGCGCCTTTATCAAGAACCCAGCCCATGGCCTCATTGACCTTGTCCTGGTCCTCGGGATGTATCAGCGTCTGTGTCCAGTCGGCTGAGGCCAGCAATGCAGCGCGCTGGTGACCGAACTTGGTGATGTTGTGCGAGATGTACATCAGCGGAAATGACGGCTGGCCACGTAGCCGGTAGAGGATGGTCGGGCTGTTCTGCACGATGATATTGGCATCGGACAAGTCCCGCGTTCGCTCCTGCACCGCTTGCTCCAGCAGGTTCATCTTGCGCTGCGCCTCTTCGGTCATCTGCCACTTGACCGTCATGGCCCTGGCCATCTGCACGATTTCGATAGGATCGAAAGGCTTCTTGAGGATCAGCAGCCGGTCGCCCATGTCGACCCGACCAGTCATCTCTTCCAGAGAGTAGTCCGAGTAGGCTGTGCACAGCACCACCTGTAAACGTGAGTCGACCTGCCATAGATGCTCAAGGGTCTGCAGACCATCCCAACCGGGCGGCATGCGCATATCGATGAAGGCCAGGGCATAAGGACGCCCGGCAGCCAGCGCCTGCTCCACCAGAGCGAGGGCCTCCTGGCCCTGATAAGCGCTGTCGAGTTCAAACTCCGATGCACGCTCGGAAGTATTGGGGCTGCCAAACAGAAGCGCTTCGGCTTGGGCCAGATCATCTGCGGCCTCGTTGCGAGGGCAGAGGATCTTGCGAAAATCACCGTGAATCGAGGGTGTATCGTCGATGATCAGGATACGCCGGTTAAGACTGGAAGCCGGGGTCATCGCACACGCTCCAACATCCGAATAGCAGAGGAACAGTCAGTCATGCATCTTTCATCCTTGAACCCATGCGGCGCCGGGCAAGCCGGGGAGGCGTGGTGCATGACCTGCCGAGCTGACACAAGACCAGCTAAAGACAGAGGGTAGCACGGCCTAGCCTGTGTGCCCGTCGGTGTCCCGAGAGGCGCGAGAGCATGATGCCTGCGCTCCAGCAGCAAAAAGCCCCCGACAGCGTTGCTGTCGGGGGCTTTTCAAGTGCCCATCACAAGCATGGGCCAACAGCGCCAAGCCTCAGAAGTCGAGGTTGGCGACCGCCAGTGCGTTGCTTTCGATGAAGTCCCGGCGTGGCTCCACCGCGTCGCCCATCAGGGTGTTGAAGATCTGGTCCGCCGCGATGGCGTCTTCGATCGTCACTTTGAGCATGCGACGGACAGTCGGGTCCATGGTGGTTTCCCACAGCTGGTCCGGGTTCATCTCGCCCAATCCTTTATAGCGCTGGATGGTGTGGCGCTTGGTGCTCTCGGTCATCAGCCAGTTCAGGGCATCCTTGAACTCGGTCACTGGCTTCTTGCGCTCACCCCGTTGCACGTAGGCGCCTTCATCCAGCAGCGAGCTGATCTGCGCGCCCAGGGTCGTGATGCTCTTGTAGTCATTGCTGCCGAAGAAGTCACGGTTGAAGGTGACATAGCTCGACAGACCATGCGAGATCAGCTCGACTTCCGGGAGCCAGATATTGCGCTCACGGTCTTCGCGCAAGCTGGCCTTGTAGACCAGACCCGACTTCTCGACAGAGCGCAGACGTTCTTCGAACTTGCCCAGCCAGGCTTGCATCGCGGCGTGATCCGAGAGCTGCTCCAGCGACACTGCCTGCAGGTAGATGAAGTGCTCGGTCAACTCCTGAGGGTACAGGCGCGACAAGCGCTTGAGGGTCTTCATCACCCCACGGAACTCATTGACCAGGCGCTCCAGCGCCTCGCCGGAAATACCCGGTGCTGATTCGCTGAGGTGCAGGCTGGCATCTTCCAGAGCCGACTGGGTCATGTATTCTTCCATGGCGTCGTCGTCTTTGATGTACTGCTCTTGCTTGCCTTTCTTGACCTTGTACAGCGGCGGCTGAGCGATGTAGATATAGCCGCGCTCGATCAGCTCTGGCAACTGACGGAAGAAGAACGTCAACAGCAGGGTACGGATGTGCGAACCGTCGACGTCAGCATCGGTCATGATGATGATGTTGTGATAACGCAGCTTGTCGATGTTGTACTCTTCGCGGCCGATACCGCAGCCCAGTGCGGTGATCAGCGTGCCGACTTCCTGCGACGAGATCATCTTGTCGAAACGTGCTTTCTCGACGTTGAGGATCTTGCCCTTGAGCGGCAGGATTGCCTGGGTCCTGCGGTTACGACCTTGTTTGGCCGAGCCACCCGCAGAGTCACCCTCCACCAGGTACAGTTCGGAAAGGGCAGGGTCTTTCTCTTGGCAGTCGGCCAGTTTGCCCGGCAGGCCGGCGATGTCCAGCGCGCCCTTGCGGCGAGTCATCTCACGGGCCTTGCGCGCCGCTTCACGGGCACGGGCAGCATCGAGCATCTTGCCCACGACAGCCTTGGCTTCGTTGGGGTTTTCCAGCAGGAAGTCAGAGAAGTACTTGCCCATCTCCTGTTCCACCGCGGTTTTAACCTCGGACGAAACCAGCTTGTCTTTGGTCTGCGAACTGAACTTCGGATCCGGCACCTTGACCGAGATGATCGCGGTCAGGCCTTCACGGGCATCGTCACCGGTGGTCGCGACCTTGTGTTTCTTGGCCAGACCTTCCTGCTCGATATAGTTGTTCAGGTTGCGCGTCAGGGCCGAACGGAAACCCACCAGGTGAGTACCGCCGTCGCGTTGCGGGATGTTATTGGTGAAGCACAACAGGTTCTCGTTGAAGCTGTCGTTCCACTGCAACGCAACCTCAACGCCCACGCCATCATCGCGCTGGACGTTGAAATGGAAGACCTGGTTCACGGTGCTCTTGTTGGTGTTCAGGTATTCAACGAAAGCACGCAGGCCGCCTTCATATTTGAACAGTTCTTCCTTGCCGGAGCGCTCGTCCTTGAGGACGATACCCACGCCGGAGTTCAGAAACGACAGCTCGCGAATACGTTTGGCGAGAATGTCCCAACTGAAGTGGATGTTCTTGAAGGTCTCAGCCGAAGGCTTGAAGTGGATCTGGGTGCCGGTGGTTTCACTTTCACCGACGATTTTCATCGGCTCTTGTGGAACACCGTGGACGTAGGTCTGCTCCCAGATTTTGCCGCTGCGGCGGACGGTCAGCTGCAGTACTTCGGACAGGGCGTTAACCACCGACACACCCACACCGTGCAGGCCGCCGGAAACCTTGTAGGAGTTGTCGTCGAACTTACCGCCGGCGTGAAGCACGGTCATGATGACCTCTGCTGCCGAAACGCCTTCTTCTTTGTGGACGTCTACCGGAATACCGCGACCGTTGTCGCGTACGGTAATAGACTCGTCCGGATGGATGATCACACTGATGTCGTCGCAATGGCCAGCCAGCGCTTCGTCGATCGAGTTATCAACCACCTCGAATACCATGTGGTGCAGACCGCTGCCATCGTCCGTATCGCCGATGTACATCCCGGGACGCTTGCGTACGGCATCCAGTCCTTTCAGTACCTTGATACTGGAGGAGTCGTACGTTTGGTTTTCGCTCATGCAATCACTCCCGATGGTCGTGGGTCTGGGTGATACGACCTTGTTCCACGTGGAACAAAGCAACTGGCGTTTCCGTTTGCCAGCCTTCGCTCAATAATTCGTGATCTACACAGGTGATGAACACCTGGCAGCGTAAGTCTTCCAGCAAGCGGCAAAGTGCACGGCGATGCTGGTCATCCAATTCAGATGGCAAATCATCTACCAGATAGATGCACTGGCCTCGGCGCGCCTGGCTAACCAGGTGTCCTTGGGCAATCCGTAAAGCGCAGACCACCAGCTTTTGCTGTCCGCGGGAGAGAATGTCTGCCGCGTTGTGAGCGCCCAGCCTCAGGCGCAGATCTGCTCGTTGCGGGCCGGCCTGGGTATGGCCCATCTGCTGGTCGCGGTGCAAAGAGGCGGCGAGCACCGTGCTCAGCTCTTTCTCTTTGTCCCACCCGCGGTAATAGCTGAGGGTCAGACCTTCCAACTCGACAAGATCGCTCAATGTCTTTTCAAAGACCGGTTTGAGTGCCTTGATATAGGCACGCCGGAATTCATCGATCTCGTTACTGGCCAGGCACAGTTCCCTGTCCCATGCTGCTTGCGAAGCGGTGTCAAGTGTACCACGCCGCAGCCACGAGTTTCGCTGCCGCAGGGCTTTCTGCAGGCGCTGCCAAGTGGCCATAAAGCGAGGTTCCACGTGGAACACTCCCCAATCGAGAAACTGCCGACGTATCTTCGGTGCGCCCTCAAGCAGGCGAAAGCTGTCCGGATTGATCAACTGTAAGGGCAGAGTTTCGGCCAGTTGCGCTGTGCTGCGCGCATTCTGACCATCAATACGAATCTGAAATTCCCCTTGCCGATCACGAGAGATACCCAGGTTGCTATGGCCACCTTCAGCCAGTTCGACCTGACCAAAAACCGTGCAATTGGGTTGCTCGTATTGAATGACCGGAAGCAGCCGGGTGCTGCGAAACGAGCGAGCCAGACCCAGCAGGTGAATGGCTTCCAGCACGCTGGTCTTGCCGCTGCCATTGGCGCCGTGAAGGATGTTGATACGTGCGGAGGGGGAGAAGGTCACCGGGTGCAGATTGCGCACCCCGGTGACCGAGACGCGGCTGAGAGACATCGACTGAGTCTGGGGTCAGTTACAGACGCATCGGCATGACGACATAGGCAGAGTCATCGTTATCCGATTCCTGCACCAGCGCGCTGCTGTTGGAGTCGGAAAGGATCAGACGAACCTGTTCAGTGGTCATGACACCCAGCACATCGAGCAGGTAGCTGACGTTGAAGCCAATCTCCAGCGCACTGCCGTTGTACTCCACGCTGATCTCTTCTTCGGCTTCTTCCTGCTCAGGGTTGTTGGCCTGAATCTTCAACTGACCGGCTGCCAGCTGCAGGCGGATGCCACGATACTTCTCGTTGGAAAGAATCGCCGTACGGCTGAACGCTTCGCGCAATGCCTGACGGTCACCCAGTACCAGCTTGTCACCACCCTTGGGCAGCACGCGCTCGTAATCCGGGAACTTGCCATCGACCAGTTTGGACGTGAAGGTGAACTCGCCGGTGGTCGCACGGATGTGGTGCTGGCCAAGAACGATGCTGACCAGACCATCCTGCTCGGTGAGCAGGCGCGCCATCTCCAGAATGCCTTTGCGTGGCACGATGACCTGGTGACGCTCGGTCTCACCGATCTCTGCTGCCATCGAGCACATGGCCAGGCGGTGACCGTCGGTGGCCACGGCACGCAGGATGCCGGTGCTGACTTCCAGCAACATGCCATTGAGGTAGTAACGAACATCCTGCTGAGCCATGGCAAAGCTGGTGCGTTCGATCAAACGGCGTACCTTGCTCTGCACCAACTGGAAAGTCAGCGAGCCAGGGCCTTCTTCCACCGCCGGGAAATCATTGGCTGGCAGCGTAGAAAGCGTAAAACGGCTACGGCCAGCCTTGACCAGCAGTTTGGCGTCATCAAGCTTGATATCGATGAGCGCGTCGTTAGGCAGACTCTTGCAGATATCCATCAGCTTGCGCGCCGGTACGGTGATCTCACCCGGCTCGGCAGGCTCTTCCAGCTGGACGCGGCCAACCAGCTCTACTTCCAGGTCAGTACCGGTCAGCGACAGTTGCTGGCCTTCGACGACCAGAAGCACGTTGGAAAGCACCGGCAAGGTCTGACGGCGTTCGACTACGCCGGCGACCAATTGCAGAGGTTTCAACAAGGCTTCGCGTTGAATGGTGAAATGCATGGTCTAGTCCCTTGCCTCGATAAACAGCACTGGCGTCATCATGTGGTCAATGTACGCAGCAGGTTCTTGTAGTCCTCGCGGATATCCGCGTCGGATTCCTTGAGTTCGTTGATCTTGCGGCAGGCGTGCAACACCGTGGTGTGGTCACGTCCGCCAAATACGTCGCCAATCTCGGGCAGGCTGTGGTTGGTCAGCTCTTTGGAAAGCGCCATGGCCACCTGCCGTGGTCGGGCCACCGAGCGCGAACGACGCTTGGACAACAGATCAGAGATCTTGATCTTGTAGTACTCGGCGACAGTGCGCTGGATGTTATCCACACTGACCAGTTTGTCTTGCAGCGCCAGCAGGTCCTTCAGCGACTCGCGGATCAGCTCGATGGTGATGTCGCGGCCCATGAAGTGCGAGTGCGCAATAACGCGCTTGAGCGCGCCTTCGAGTTCCCGAACGTTGGAACGAATGCGCTGGGCAATGAAGAACGCAGCATCATGCGGCAGGTCGACCTTGGCCTGATCGGCCTTCTTCATCAGGATCGCCACCCGGGTTTCCAGTTCCGGCGGCTCGACCGCGACGGTCAGACCCCAGCCGAAACGGGACTTGAGCCGCTCTTCCAGCCCTTCAATTTCCTTGGGGTAACGGTCGCTGGTGAGAATCACCTGCTGCCCACCCTCAAGCAATGCGTTGAAGGTGTGGAAAAACTCTTCCTGGGAACGCTCCTTGCGGGCGAAGAACTGAATATCGTCGATCAGCAATGCGTCGACCGAGCGATAGAAACGCTTGAACTCGTTGATTGCATTGAGCTGCAGCGCCTTGACCATGTCGGCCACGAAACGCTCCGAATGCAGGTACACAACCTTGGCATTGGGATTCTTTTTCAGCAGGTGGTTGCCCACCGCATGCATCAAGTGAGTCTTACCCAGGCCGACCCCACCATAAAGGAACAGCGGGTTATAGCCGTGCTTGGGATTATCGGCGACTTGCCAGGCAGCAGCGCGCGCCAGCTGGTTCGACTTGCCTTCAACGAAGTTCTCGAAGGTGAAGGTGCGGTTCAGGTAGCTGGTGTGCTTGAGCGCGCCTTCGACCTGCACGGTGCGCTGTTCAGTGCGTACCGGAGCCTGTGGCGGGTTGGCGCCGGCCAGCGGATCGAAACTGTCACGCGACGGTTCATCAAGACCATCGAGTGGCGGGGCCTGCACAGGTGCGGGCGCTGCCACAGGTGCCGGGGCTTGTACCGACGCAGATCCTGAATGGCCCGCCGTGTCGACGCTCGCCTGGGCGTTGTGCGAAGCAGCGGCAGCAGCAGCCGCTGCCAAAGGCGCGTTGGGTGCCGCACGGGGCGCCGAACTGCGCTTGCTGCCTATTAATAAGGAAAGCGCAGGCGCCATGCCTTGACCACGCTCGCCGAGAAGCTCGAGCAGACGCCCCAGGTACTTTTCGTTGACCCAGTCAAGTACGAAGCGATTTGGTGCATAGACACGCAGCTCGTCGCCTTCGGCTTCGACCTGTAGTGGACGGATCCAGGTATTGAATTGCTGGGCAGGCAGCTCATCGCGCAAAAGCTCCACGCACTGCTGCCAAAGTTCCACTGACACGGATATCCCCTGAGTTGAAAGCCGCTGAGGCAAAAACAGCCGCCATTGTAACGATCAGCCGCTGACTTATCCACATGTAGGTGGCTGCCGCTTCGTAAGAAATGATCATCGGAGCCATACATCAGCCGACGACCGGTGCCGGCTAAGCTCTGTGGATAACTGCCATTCAGCTCTTTGCATAACTCAGGGTCGAGCCCTGTGTATAACCTGGCTGTGCATAAAAAGCGCTTTCACACACAGCTTATGCGCACTCGCAGCACAGTCACAGCACCGTTTCTCGACAGACTTATGAATCGCTGTACATCATGACTTACGTGGCCTGTAATGAGTTATCCACAAACAAGGCGTTGACTAAGCTTAACAAGCTTTGCAAAAAAGCTTTATATAGGTCCTCTTTTATTTCTATAGCTGAGTGGTTCACCAAAGCGATCAGAATGATCCTGGTCATGGCTAATAAAGGAAAATGACCAGATAGAAGGAAAAGCTGGTTGGAAATTGACCTGCACGCCGGCTTTCACTAGAATCGCCGGTCTCTAAAAACGGGGCCATTCCGGCCTTCAGTGCACAAACCAGGTAACACGCCATGAAACGTACTTTCCAACCCAGCACTATCAAGCGCGCCCGCACCCACGGTTTCCGCGCCCGTATGGCCACCAAGAACGGCCGTGCAGTCCTGTCGCGTCGTCGCGCCAAAGGCCGTAAGCGTCTGGCTATCTGATTTCCGCGGCACAGGTGGTGAGTCAGGACTTCAGTCGGGAAAAGCGTCTGCTTACACCCCGGCATTTCAAGGCAGTCTTTGACTCCCCAACCGCCAAGGTTCCGGGGAAAAATCTCCTGATCCTTGCACGCGACAACGATCTGGATCATCCCCGTCTAGGGCTTGTGATCGGAAAGAAGAGCGTCAAGCTCTCAGTACAGCGCAACCGTTTGAAGCGCCTGATTCGCGACTCATTTCGCCTGCACCAACACAATCTGGTGGGTTGGGATATCGTGATCGTCGCGCGTAAAGGCATGGGTGACCTGGATAACCCTGAATTGATCCAGCATTTCGGCAAACTCTGGAAACGTCTGGCCCGTAGCCGGCCTGTTGCACCAGTCCAAACCGAACCTGCAAGGGTAGACAGTCCAGATGCGTAAGCTGGCACTCGTACCGATCCAGTTTTACCGCTATGCCATCAGTCCTTTGATGGCCAGTCACTGTCGTTTCTTCCCCAGTTGCTCCTGCTACGCCTACGAAGCCATTGATAATCATGGTCTTGTGCGCGGTGGATGGCTGACCCTGAAACGTCTTGGTCGCTGTCATCCGTGGAACCCCGGTGGTTATGACCCGGTTCCACCAGTTTCCAACCCCCGTTCTTCTTCGATGGCCGAGTAATCATGGATATTAAACGCACGATCCTGATCGGCGCCCTGGCAATCGTGACCTACGTCGGCGTTCTGAAATGGAACGAAGACTACGGCCAGGCTGCCCTGCCGAACCAGACTGTTGCTGCCAGCACCAATAGTGCAGCCGATGTACCTGCGGCCAGCAATGCGCCCGCGAACACCGACGTTCCTACCGCTCCAGGCAGTGCTCCGGCACCTGTCGAAACACCGGCGGTGGTCAGCAAGGATCTGATTCAGATCAAGACCGATGTGCTCGAAGTGGCCATCGACCCGGTCGGGGGTGATGTCGTCCAGTTGCGGCTGCCGCTGTACCCACGCCGTCAGGACCGCCCGGATGTTCCTTTCCAGCTGTTCGACAATGGCAATGAGCGGGTTTTCCTCGCGCAAAGCGGTCTGACCGGCACCAATGGTCCGGATGCACGCTCCATTGGTCGTCCTGTTTACACTTCGACACAGAAAAGTTATCAACTGGCTGATGGCCAGAAAGAACTGGTCGTCGAGCTGAAGTTCTCCGACAACGGCGTCAACTACACCAAGCGCTTCACCTTCGAGCGCGGCATGTACGACCTCAACGTCAACTACGTTGTGGATAACCAGAGCGCCCAGGCGTGGACCGGTAACCTCTACGGCCAGCTCAAGCGTGACGCCAGCTCCGATCCATCGTCGACCACTGCCACCGGCACTGCCACTTATCTGGGGGCGGCCCTGTGGACCCCATCGGAACCTTACAAAAAGGTCTCGATGAAGGACATCGACAAAGGCCAGGTGCGTGAAAACGTACAGGGCGGCTGGGTTGCCTGGCTGCAGCATTACTTCGTGACGGCCTGGATTCCAGACCATAACGCCAACAATGCCATGCAGACCCGCAAGGACAGCCAGGGTAACTACATCATTGGTTTCACCAGCCCGGCGCTCAACGTAGCACCTGGCACCCAGGGTGAAACCGGCGCGACGCTGTATGCCGGTCCGAAAAGCCAGGCGGTGCTCAAAGAGTTGTCCCCAGGCCTGGAGTTGACTGTCGACTACGGCTTCCTGTGGTTCATTGCCCAGCCGATCTTCTGGTTGCTGCAACATATCCACAGCCTGCTGGGTAACTGGGGCTGGTCGATCATCGTCCTGACCATGATCATCAAGGGCTTCTTCTTCCCGCTGTCGGCCGCCAGCTACAAATCCATGGCCCGCATGCGCGCCGTGGCACCGAAGCTGACCGCGCTGAAAGAGCAATACGGTGACGATCGCCAGAAGATGTCCCAGGCGATGATGGAGCTGTACAAGAAAGAGAAGATCAACCCGCTGGGTGGATGCTTGCCGATTCTTGTCCAGATGCCGGTATTCCTGGCCCTGTACTGGGTTCTGCTGGAAAGCGTCGAGATGCGCCAGGCGCCATGGATCCTCTGGATCACTGACCTGTCGATCAAAGACCCGTTCTTCATCCTGCCGATCATCATGGGCGCGACCATGTTTATCCAGCAGCGTCTGAACCCGACGCCTCCGGATCCGATGCAGGCCAAGGTGATGAAAATGATGCCAATCATCTTCACCTTCTTCTTCCTGTGGTTCCCGGCTGGTCTGGTTCTGTACTGGGTTGTGAACAACACCCTGTCGATCATGCAGCAGGCTTACATCACGCGTAAGATCGAGGCCGCTACCAAGAAGGCCGCCGCTTGATCTAACCTGTGATCGTGTTTGACAAGACGCCCCCTCGTGGGGCGTTTTGCTATCTGTCAGTTTTTCAGGAGTCCGCATGAACGCCCCCCGTGAAACCATCGCTGCTATCGCCACCGCGCAAGGACGGGGAGGCGTCGGCATTGTGCGGATTTCCGGCCCGTTGGCGGCCAAGGCCGCGCAAGCCATCACCGGCCGCGAACTCAAACCGCGCTACGCCCACTACGGGCCTTTTGCCGATGAACAAGGCCAGGTGCTCGACGAGGGCATCGCCCTGTACTTCCCGGGGCCCAACTCGTTCACCGGCGAAGATGTTCTGGAACTTCAAGGGCATGGCGGCCCGGTGGTGCTGGATATGCTGCTGCAACGCTGCGTGCAACTGGGCTGCCGTCTGGCCCGCCCCGGTGAATTCAGCGAGCGGGCTTTTCTCAATGACAAACTCGACCTGGCCCAGGCCGAGGCGATCGCTGACCTGATCGAAGCCAGCTCGACCCAGGCGGCACGCAACGCATTGCGCTCACTGCAAGGCGCCTTTTCCCAACGTGTGGATAACCTGACTGAGTTGCTGATTGGCCTGCGTATGTACGTCGAGGCCGCGATCGACTTCCCGGAAGAGGAAATCGACTTCTTGGCTGACGGCGTGGTGCTGGGCAAGCTTGATGCAGTACTTGCGATGTTATCCACAGTCCTGCATGAGGCCGGGCAGGGCGCCTTGCTGCGTGACGGCATGACCGTGGTCATCGCCGGTCGCCCCAACGCCGGCAAGTCCAGCCTGCTCAACGCATTGGCCGGTCGAGAAGCGGCCATCGTCACCGACATCGCCGGCACCACCCGCGATGTGCTGCGTGAACATATCCACATCGACGGCATGCCGCTGCACGTGGTCGACACCGCCGGGTTGCGCGATACCGAGGATCAGGTCGAACTGATTGGCGTCCAGCGCGCCCTCAAGGCCATTGGTGAAGCGGATCGCATCCTGCTGGTCGTCGATGCCACGGCGCCGGAAGCCACCGATCCGTTTTCTCTGTGGCCGGAGTTTCTAGAACAGCGCCCAGATCCGGCCAAGGTCACCCTGATTCGCAACAAGGCCGATCTCAGTGGCGACCTGATCGGCCTGCAAACCAGTGACGACGGGCATGTCACTATCAGCCTGAGCGCCAAATCGGCCGGCGAAGGCCTGGATCTGCTGCGCGAACACCTCAAGGCCTGCATGGGTTATCAACAGACCTCAGAAAGCAGCTTCAGCGCCCGCCGCCGCCACATTGATGCATTGAATCGCGCCAGTCGCCTGCTCGAACACGGCCACGCACAGCTGACCCTGGCCGGTGCCGGCGAACTGCTCGCAGAGGACCTGCGCCAGGCTCAGCAGGCACTCGGCGAGATCACCGGCGCGTTCAGTCCGGATGAATTGCTGGGCAGGATCTTTTCCAGTTTCTGTATTGGTAAGTGAGTAGAGAGCCGGCCAATGAACGAAGCCCAATTACTGTCACGACTGGCCTGTGGTGAAGACAGCCGCCATCAGTTCAAGCGCGACGCGAGCAACGTAGACAGTATGGCCGCTGAGCTGGCAGCGTTCGCCAACAGTGGCGGTGGCACGTTGTTCATGGGCGTCAATGATGATGGCTCACTGGCCGGCCTGGATGGTTCAGCGGTGCGCCGCTTGAATCAGTTGCTGGGCAACGCCGCTTCTCAGCACGTGCGCCCACCGATCCATCCTTTGACCGAGAACGTTCTGACGGCCCAGGGCTTGGTAATTGTGGTGACGGTGCCCGATGGCCTTGCCAAACCTTATGTGGATAACCAGGGGCGCATCTGGGTCAAGCAGGGTTCGGACAAACGCCATGTAACGGCACGAGAAGAAATGCAGCGCATGTTCCAGCGCGCCGGGTTGGTGTATGCCGATGTAGTGCCTGTAACGAACACATCCGCTGTAGATATTGATGAAAAGGCCTTTCAGGCCTATTTCAATCGGCGTTATGGCCAGCAACAAGAGTGGATTGGCCTGCCGCTGGAGCAGTTGCTGCAGAATATCGGGCTCGGCGATGGCCAAGAGTTGAATCTCGCCGGGCTGATGCTGTTCGGGCGTTATCCACAACGTTGGCGCCCTGCGTTCGGCATCAAGGCCGTAGCCTTTCCAGGCACCCAACTGGCCGACACACGGTATCTGGACAGCGAAGATATTGGCGGCACGCTCGCCGAACAGTTCCGGGACTGCTTTGCATTCATCCGCCGCAACCTGCACCACGTACAACGCGGCCGTGGCTTCAATACCCTAGGTGAACTGGAGATTCCTGAAGCTGCTCTGGAAGAACTGTTGGTCAACGCCTTGATCCATCGTGATTACTTCACCAGTGCCTCGATCCGGCTGATGATCTTCACTGATCGCATCGAGATCGCCAGCCCTGGGCATTTACCCGACAGCCTCGACGTCACAGCCATCCTTCAGGGGCGGACCAATCGTCGTAATCCAACCCTGACAGAACATGCAGCGCATCTGCTGCCTTATCGCGGCATGGGCAGCGGCATTGCACGAGCACTGCAACAATGGCCGCGCATCGACTTGCTCGACGACCCGCGCGGCAATCAGTTCAGTGCCGTTATCTGGCGTCCTGAAGCCGAGTGGCAAGGGGCTACCCCCCAAGTCACCCCCCAAGTCACCCCCCAAGTCACCCCCCAAGTCACGGACGAAGTTCAACGTCTGCTCGGTGTGCTTCAAGGTGAACTGACCCGCGCTGAAATTCAGACAGCTCTGGGCCTGAAAGACAGAAAGCATGTGCACAACGCCTATCTGCGTCCGGCACTGGAGGCGGGTCTGGTGGCCATGACCTTACCAAACAAGCCGCTCAGCAGACTGCAACGCTACTACCTGACCGAGTTGGGCAAGAGCGCGCTACAGCGTTAAGAAGTTATCCACAAGTCATGTCAAACACCGGCTTATGGGAATGGATTTTATCCTCGCTGTGGCTATTCGCGGCTGAAGCCGCTCCTACGGTGGGGGCTGCAGCCGCGAGCTTTCTCGTACCCTACAAACACCCGCTCATTGCTGACGCATCAGCCGCTCAAGCTCATTGAGCAATGCCGGAAACTCACTGTAGCCATCGTCCTTGAGAAAATGCCCACCTTCCGGCAGAAGAACAAACTGCGCGTCAAGCTGCCGGGCCAGTCGCTGGCTGAAGGGCGCGGGCACCACGACATCGTTCGCGGCTGCGATCACCATCCGCGTGTGGGTAACTCTGATGATCTTCGCGTAGTCCAGATCTGGACGCAGGAACGGGTCCAGTTCGGGGATATTCGACAAATGTTCATTGAAGCCAGAGACCAGCACGATGCCGCCAATTGTGGATAAGTCCTGGCGGTCAGCCAGATAGCGCAGCACCGCGATACTTCCCAGGCTATGGGTCACGAACCAGGTATTGCGGTCGGCGTGGATAACTTGCTGTTGCAGGGTCTGCTGCCATTGGTCGGGCCGGGGAGCAGCGGAGTTCGGCATATCGAGCACCGACACCTTCACGCCCTGACTTTGCAAACGCTGCTTGAGCCAGGCAAACCAATGGCTGTCAGGCGATGCGCCATAGCCGTGGACGATGTAGACCTGCTTGTCTTGCGTCGGGGTCTCGGCAAAAACCGGCATGGCCAGCAACAAAGCCAACAAGGCAGTAATGATCCGCATGATTGGCACCTCGTGTGGATAACTTGAATGCTATTGACCACCGAGATTGAAAAATCGCCAATTGCAGAAAAATATCGCTACATTCCTGATCTTTAAGGACCATAGATCCTGAATCGAGGATGCTGAATGAACAGCCTGAACGGCTTTGGCGTGTTTGTGCAGGTGGCCGAAACCCGCAGTTTCGTCGCTGCGGGCCGTGTGCTGGGTTTTCCGCTTCTGCGGTGGGCAAGAGTGTGGCCCGGCTTGTGGAAAAACTCGGCGTACGGCTGTTTCATCGCAGTACCCGCGGTATTGCCCTGAACGCAGAAGGGGCGATGCTGCTGGAGCTAAGCCAGACGACTGCATAGCCTCAAGGCCGCCTGCGAATCAGCCTGCCGATGCTGGGAACGAGGTTCTTATCCACATTGAGCGATTTCGTGGCCTGTTATCCACAGATCGAACTGGATCTGGATTTCAGCGACCGGATCGTCGATGTCATTGAAGAAGGCTGTGATGCGGTGATCCGTACCGGTACGCCTGCAGGATTTTGCCGTGCAACAACCATTGGCCGACGGTCGGCTGTGCAGGGTGCCGCCCGATTACCTGCAGCAGACCCGCACCTTTCATATCCTGTGGCCGGCCAGCCGGCATTTGTCCCCTAAGGTGGGTGCCCTGGTGGACTTTCTTTGCGCCCGGCTGGCGGCCTGACAGTTATCCACAGTTACCAGTTATAAGACACCGTACCGAGCAATGTGCGGCTGTCGCCCCAGTAGCAACGACCCGCATCGTTACAGCCCGAGACGTACTCTTTGTCGAACAGGTTGCGGGCATTCAGATCCAGCGACCAATGGCGGTCGATCTGGTAGCCGATGGCGGCATCGACCAGGGTGACTTCACCGGCGTTCAGGCGGCCATACAGTGCGGGCTGGGTATAAGCGAAGGTGCTGTCAAAGTAGCGCACGCCACCACCCACCGACACACCGCGCAATGAGCCTTCGAGAAAGCGGTATTTGGCCCACGCCGAGGCCTGGTTACGAGGTACACCGGTCATCTGATGGCCTTCGATCAACGAACCTGGCGCGTCTTTGGTGACGCGCGCATCGGTGTAGGTGTACGAGGCGGTGAGATTCAGGTTGCGGCTGATATCACTGTTGATTTCCAGCTCCACGCCTTTGGAGCGGCTTTCGCCCACCTGCCGGTAAGTCGAGGTGCTTGCATCCAGGCAAGTATCGTCTTCTTTGCGCAGGTCGAACACCGATGCGGTCATGGCCGTGTTCCAGCCAACCGGCTCGTACTTTATCCCCAGCTCGACTTGGGAACTGGTGATCGGGTCCAGCGGTGCACCGCCATTGGAGATTTGCTGAACCGGCACGAACGCTGTGGAATAACTCGCATAAGGGGTCAGACCGTTGTCGAAACGGTACATCAGCCCGCCCTGCCAGGTGAACTTGCGGTCATCGCCGTTGACCCCGCCAGCCGGAGCCAGTTTGTTGCGAAAGTCGCTTTCAACCCAGTCCTGACGGCCGCCCAGCAGAAAGATCCAGTTGTCCCAGGTACTCTGCAGCTGGGTGTAAACGCCCTGCATCTGCTGGGTGAGCAGGGTGTTCTGCACGGCTATGGAGGTTACCGGGTCACGGGCGTAGACCGGGTTGAAGATATTGATCTGCCCGGCGGCACCGGCATTCCAGTCCTGATTGAACGAGGTCCGATCGTAGCTGGCGCCGACCAGCAGCGTATGGTCCACGGGACCGGTGCTGAATTTGCCCTCAAGCTGGTTATCCAGCGAGTAGACCATGGACTTGTTGAAGCGCTCGTAGGCGGTAACGTTGAGCTGGGTGCCGTAGCCGCCGTTGTTCAGGCTGCCTGGCCAGGTTTCATGACGCGTGATGCGCGACTGCAGGTAGCGTGAATTCTGGCGGAACTGCCAGTCATCGTTGAAGCTGTGGATAAATTCGTAACCCAGACTCCAGGTTTCCCGCTCGAAGGTGTTCCAGCCTGGTACGCCCAGCATGGTGTCCTTGTCGAGCTTGCCGTTGGGGTTGCGCAGCAGGGTGCCAGCCGCCGGCAGCCCCAACTCCATGTTGGTATGGTCCTTCTGATAGTGGCTGAGCAGCGTCAGATGCGTCGCGTCGTCAATATTCAGGGTCAGGGAGGGGGCGATGTAGATACGATCATCCGGCACATGGTCGGTCTGGGTATCAGCCTTGCGCCCCAGCATCACCACGCGGCCCTGCACATTGCCGGCCTCGTTCAACGGCCCGGAGATATCCACAGCCAACTGGCGGCGGTTGTTGGAGCCGTAGCTGAGCTGTACTTCACCCTGTGGGGTGGCGGTCGGGCGTTTGCTGACCAGGTTGACCAGCCCGCCGGGGGCGTTTTCGCCATACAGGATCGAGGATGGCCCGCGGAAGATTTCCACACGCTCCAGCCCATAGGTATCGGTGGTGGTGTCATAACGATTGCCCTGCACCCGCAAGCCATCGCGTAACAGCCCATAGCCGTAGTCGGTGGCATTGAAGCCACGAATGAAGAACAGATCACCGGCCAGGCTGTCGCCGGCGGCGAAGGGCGGGGCGAAAATGCCTGGCACATAGCCCAGTACTTCCGTGAGGGTCTGGGCTTTCTGGTCTTTGATGCGTTGCTGGGTGACCACCGACACCGAGCGCGGCGTTTCGCTCAACGGCGTACTGGTCTTGGTCCCGGCGCGACTGTTCTGTGCCTTGTAGCCGGTATCGCTGGCGCTGTCCTGTGCATAACTGCTCAGCCCGGTGCCATGCACGTCAGTGTCGGCCAACACCACAGAGCCACCGGTCGGGATGGCTTGCAGCACATAGCTGCCCGGCGCCTGAGCAACGGCCTGCAAGCCGGTACCTTGCAGCAACAGGGCAAACCCTTGCTCGATCGAATACTGACCTTGCAGTCCCTGGGTACGGCGGTTACCGGTTTGTGTCGGCGAGAACGACAGAATCACATTGGCCTGGGAGGCAAACTGGCTCAGCGCGTTATCCACAGGCCCGGCGGCCACTGCAAAGCGTTGTACGGTGCTTTCGGCCATGGCCTGACTGGCGAGCAGTGGATAAACAAACGTACCGCCCAGCAGCAGGCTGTAGGTGAAGCAGTGGCGACCCAAGTACTGACGACCATAAAACGGTATCGAAGCGAAGCGCATGCGTATGACCCTGAGAGTGACGATAGTCCGCGGTGACCGCGATTAATGGAAGGGCCGGGCCAGAATCGAAAAAGATCACCTGCTGCAGAAATTTTTTCAGGTGGTGTGGCGCACCGTGATCAAGTAGCGGGTGAAGTAGCGCACTTCTATAGGCAAAGTCGCTTGCAGATTGGCCAGCACGGCATCAATGGCATCCAGACGCAGGGTGCCGGAAACCCTCAGCAGCGCCGCACGCTCGTCGCAGCGCAGCAGGCCTTGGCGATAACGTCCAAGCTCGGCCAGCACATCGCCCAAGCGGGCGTTGAGCACCACCAGTTGTTTATCGACCCAGGCCACATCCGAGGCGCGGTAGATATCCACAGCACGGCAGGCATGGCGGTCAAAGTCAGTGCTTTCACCAGCCTTGAGCATCAGCGGTTTATCCACAGTGGCATCAGGATGAATGCTGACCTGATCCTGCAGAACACCAACATGGGTCAACCCTGACAGCTGACGTACGGTAAACCGGGTCCCCAAGGCCTGCACATGGCCCTGGGCAGTGCGTACCCGCAGCGGTCGCGGATCGCCACGTTTGCTGGTCTGCAGCAGAATTTCGCCGCTGCGCAGATGAATCAAACGTTGCTGTTGATCGAAATACACGTCGATGGCGGTATCGGTATTGAGATAGATCTGACTGCCATCGGCCAGTTCGATACGTCGCTGCTCACCCGTTGCAGTACGGTAATCGGCCCAATAGTCCAGATGCTGACGGGTATTCCAGCCCAGATAACCGGTGGCCGAGGCCAGCAGTACCAGCTTCAACACCTGACGGCGCTGACGGGTTGTGGATAACGCCCGACGGGTCATGTCACCGGGGATAACCCCCAGGCTGTGCTGCAATTGTTCGATCTGATTCCAGGCCATCCGATGGGCAGGATCACTGGCCAGCCAGCACTGCCAGGCCAGGGTCTGCTCTGCCGTGGCCGGTTGCGACTGGAACTGCACATACCAGGTCGCCGCTGCTTCCAGAGTCTTGCGATCCATGCCCTTGGCCATCACAGCTCAGCCATGACCAGCGAACACTCGGTAAGCGCCCGGACCATGTGTTTCTTGATCGAGGTCAGCGACAATCCCAACTGATCGGCGGCTTGTTGATAAGTCAGCCCGTCGACCTGGGTCAGCATGAAAATCTTCTGGGTCCGAGCGCCCAGGCTGGCCAGCGCCTTATCCACTGCCATCAGTGTTTCGATAATCAACGCTTTCTCTTCTTCGCTGACCACCAGCACCTCAGGCATTGCCGCCATGCTGTCCAGCCACGCCTGTTCAATGGCCCGACGCCGGTAGCGGTCGATCACCAGGCCTCTGGCAATCGTCGCCAGATAGTCACGAGACTCACGAATCTGCCCCGCATTGCGTGCAGCCAAGACCCGCACAAAAGTGTCATGGGCCAGGTCGGCGGCATCGCTGGTGCTGGAAAGCCTGCCTTTGAGCCAGCCATACAGCCACGAGTGATGCTGTTCGTAGATCAATCGGACGGCAGCCATGTGGATGGAAGAGGACATAAGCGGGCATCAGCAAGAGGGTTAATGATAATGGCTATTATTAGCCTCTGAAGGGCAGTGGAACAATAGCCGATAATGCAGGTTTATCCCCAATGCGCTTATGCACAGCCACCCAATGGCCCACTCCGTCCTGCCCGTGAGAAAAACTCAATCTGTTATCCAGAGGCCAAAATAAGCCCTGTGAATAAGTCGGCCTTAGCCCGGTTGATAAGCCTGCTCGAAACCTGAAGAAAACTGCCCCTGTGGAAAAGAAGCACTTTAATCCACAGGATCAAACAGGTTATCCAAGCCCCTCAAGGCCACATGGTCACAGACTTCAAAACCTCTGTACAGTACGGATTACAATGCCTACAGAGCTTTATCCACAGAAATGGCGGTGCATAACATAAGCATTAAAAACAAGGTTTTATAAACTTTCTTTCTTTTTATTTTTTTAATCTCATGTCTCGTCAGCACAGCTGGTCATTTTTTGGTCACCGGGTTTCATAGAAGGGCGGGAAGTCTCTATACTTGTCAGTTCCCTATTTCTCATCACAACAGGCACGAGGTGCGTGGTGGATTTCCCTTCCCGTTTTGAAGTGATCGTCATCGGTGGCGGTCATGCCGGTACCGAAGCGGCACTGGCTGCGGCACGCATGGGCGTCAAGACCCTCCTGTTGACGCACAACGTCGACACCCTTGGTCATATGAGCTGTAACCCCGCCATTGGCGGTATAGGTAAAAGCCATCTGGTTAAGGAAATCGATGCACTCGGCGGTGCGATGGCAACGGCCACCGACCTGGCCGGTATTCAGTTTCGTGTGCTTAACAGCCGCAAAGGCCCGGCCGTACGTGCCACAAGGGCTCAGGCTGACCGCGCCTTGTACAAGGCAGTGATCCGCGAAACCCTCGAAAATCAGCCCAATCTGTGGGTATTCCAGCAATCGGCGGATGACCTGATTGTTGAACAGGATCAGGTGCGCGGCGTTGTCACTCAGATGGGGCTGCGGTTCATGGCCGACTCTGTCGTGTTGACCACCGGGACCTTCCTGAGCGGCCTGATCCACATTGGCATGCAGAATTATTCCGGCGGCCGGGCAGGTGATCCGCCGTCGATTGCCCTGGCTCACCGCCTGCGTGAATTGCCGTTGCGCGTTGGTCGCCTGAAAACCGGTACGCCGCCACGAATCGATGGCCGTTCGGTCGATTTCTCGGTAATGAGCGAGCAACCGGGCGATACGCCGATCCCGGTGATGTCGTTTCTTGGCAACAAGGAGCAGCATCCACGTCAGGTCAGTTGCTGGATTACCCACACCAACGCCCGGACCCACGAGATCATTGCCGCCAACCTGGATCGCTCGCCGATGTATTCGGGCATGATCGAAGGGATCGGTCCGCGCTACTGCCCATCGATCGAAGACAAGATTCACCGGTTCGCCGACAAGGACAGCCATCAGGTGTTCATCGAGCCCGAAGGACTGACCACCCATGAGCTGTATCCGAACGGTATTTCCACTTCGCTGCCGTTCGATGTGCAGTTGCAGGTGGTGCGCTCGATTCGTGGCATGGAAAACGCACACATCGTGCGTCCTGGCTATGCCATCGAATACGACTACTTCGATCCGCGCGACCTGAAATACAGCCTGGAAACCAAAGTCATCGGCGGGTTGTTCTTCGCCGGGCAGATCAACGGCACCACCGGTTACGAAGAGGCCGGTGCGCAAGGGCTGCTTGCCGGAACCAACGCCGCATTGCGCGCCCAGGGCAAACCAAGCTGGTGCCCGCGCCGCGATGAAGCGTACATCGGTGTACTGGTCGATGACCTGATTACCCTAGGAACCCAGGAACCGTACCGGATGTTCACCTCCCGGGCCGAGTACCGCCTGATTCTGCGCGAAGACAACGCCGATCTGCGCCTGACCGAAAAAGGCCGTGAACTGGGCCTGATCGACGACAGCCGCTGGGCCGCCTTCTGCGCCAAGCGCGAAAGCATCGAACGCGAAGAGCAACGGCTGAAAACCACCTGGGTTCGTCCGGGCACCGAGCAAGGGGATGCCATTGCTGAACGATTCGGCACACCGTTGTCTCACGAATACAATCTGCTCAGCCTGCTGACCCGTCCGGAAATCGACTACGCCAGCCTGGTAGAACTGACCGGCGCCGGTTGTAACGATCCACAGGCTGCCGAACAGGTCGAGATCCAGACCAAGTACGCCGGTTATATCGAGCGTCAGCAGGAAGAAATCGCTCGTCTGCGGGCCAGCGAAGATACCCGTCTGCCGCACGACATTGACTATTCGAACATTTCCGGGCTGTCCAAAGAGATTCAATCCAAGCTGGGGATAACTCGTCCCGAGACGCTTGGGCAGGCATCGCGTATTCCCGGCGTCACACCGGCGGCGATTTCGCTGTTGATGATTCACCTGAAAAAACGCGGTGCAGGCCGCGAGTTGGAGCAAAGCGCTTGAGTGCCATGGTGACACCGCAACATGCCGAGGAATTATCCACAGGCGCCCGGCAATTGGGCATTGAGCTCAGTGAAACCCAGCACAGCCAGCTGCTGGCGTACCTGGCCCTGTTGATCAAATGGAACAAGGCCTACAATCTCACCGCGGTGCGCAACCCGGACGAGATGGTTTCCCGGCATCTACTCGACAGCCTCAGCGTACTGCCCTTTGTTGACTCAACGTCGATCAACGCCGAACGCTGGCTGGATGTGGGCAGCGGTGGTGGCATGCCCGGCATCCCGCTGGCGATCATGTTTCCCGATACCCGCGTTGCGCTGCTGGACAGCAATGGCAAGAAAAGCCGCTTCCAGACCCAGGTAAAACTTGAATTGAAACTGGATAACCTTGAGGTTATCCACAGCCGTGCCGAAAGCTATCAGCCTGCCGAGCCGTTCACCGGTATCATTTCCCGGGCGTTCAGCAGTCTTGAAGATTTCACCGGCTGGACCCGTCACATGGGTGACACGGATACACGCTGGCTGGCAATGAAAGGGCTGCATCCGACCGATGAGCTGGTAGCATTGCCAGCAGATTTTCGCCTCGATAGCGCACAGGCCCTGGCCGTTCCAGGTTGCCAAGGCCAACGCCATCTGCTGATACTGCGCCGCACGGCATGATTGGGAACACAAGCAAGAATGGCTAAGGTATTCGCGATTGCGAACCAGAAAGGTGGTGTGGGTAAAACCACCACCTGCATCAACCTCGCAGCGTCGCTGGTCGCCACCAAGCGTCGGGTGCTGTTGATCGACCTCGATCCACAGGGCAACGCCACCATGGGTAGCGGTGTGGATAAACACAACCTGGAAAACTCGGTGTACGACCTGCTGATCGGTGAATGCGATCTGTCGGCGGCCATGCAGTTCTCCGAACACGGTGGTTATCAACTGCTGCCGGCCAACCGTGACCTGACGGCGGCCGAAGTGGTACTGCTGGAAATGCAGATGAAGGAGAGCCGTCTGCGCAATGCGCTGGCGCCGATCCGTGAAAGCTACGATTACATTCTCATCGACTGCCCGCCGTCGCTGTCGATGCTGACCCTCAATGCCCTGGTTGCAGCCGACGGGGTAATTATCCCCATGCAGTGCGAATACTTCGCGCTCGAAGGGTTGAGTGACCTTGTGGATAACATCAAGCGTATTGGTGAGCTGCTCAATCCGCAGCTGAAGATCGAGGGGTTGTTGCGCACCATGTATGACCCGCGCCTGAGCCTGAGCAACGATGTTTCCGCACAGCTCAAGGAACACTTTGGCGATCAGCTCTACGACACGGTGATTCCACGCAACATCCGCCTGGCCGAGGCACCGAGTTTCGGCATGCCGGTGCTCACCTACGACAAGTCATCGCGTGGTGCCCTGGCTTACCTGGCCCTGGCCGGTGAACTGGTCCGTCGTCAACGTCGCAGTGCAAAAGCTGCCAAACCAGCCTGAGGAAACCATGGCCGTCAAGAAAAGAGGTCTCGGACGCGGGCTGGATGCACTGTTGAGCAGCCCGAGCGTGCCCAGTGTCACTGTGCTGGAGCAACAGGCCAGCAAACTCGACCAGAACGAGCTGCAACATGTGCCGCTGGACAAGATCCAGCGTGGCAAATACCAGCCACGTCGCGACATGGACCCGCAGGCGCTCGAAGAGCTGGCGCAGTCGATCCGCAACCAAGGGGTCATGCAACCGATCGTGATTCGTCCGATCGGTAACGATCGTTTCGAGATCATTGCCGGTGAGCGCCGCTGGCGTGCCAGCCAGCAGGCCGGGGTCGAAACCATTCCGGCCATGGTCCGTGACGTCCCTGACGAAGCGGCCATTGCCATGGCGCTGATCGAGAACATCCAGCGCGAAGACCTCAACCCGGTCGAAGAAGCCATTGCCCTGCAGCGGCTGCAGCAGGAATTCCAGCTCACTCAGCAGCAAGTGGCCGATGCGGTCGGCAAGTCGCGGGTCAGTGTGGCCAATCTGTTACGCCTGATTACCTTGCCTGAGGTGATCAAGACCATGCTCTCGCATGGTGATCTGGAAATGGGGCATGCCCGTGCATTGCTCGGTTTGCCTGATGATCGTCAGGTTGAAGGGGCGCGACACGTTGTCGCACGCGGGCTCACTGTGCGCCAGACCGAAGCACTGGTCAGGCAGTGGCTGAGTGATAAACCTGAACCTGTCGAGCCCCCCAAGGCCGACCCCGACATCAGCCGGCTGGAGCAGCGCTTGGCAGAGCGGCTGGGCTCTGCGGTGCAGATTCGCCACGGGCAGAAGGGCAAGGGGCAACTGGTGATCCGCTACAACTCCCTCGATGAGCTGCAAGGCGTTCTTGCTCACATCCGCTGAAACAATTGACCTGTAACGTGTAGTCGGAAATCGACTCCTTGGAGTTGAACGGGGGCTGAACCGCCCCTATACTCTGCGCGCATTTTGTCGGCACAAATTATGCCAAGTTAACGATGATGGCGACCGCCGACCGAGGAGCTGTAGCGATGGAATCACGCAAGCCAGACCGCCTGCCGTTCCACCGCCTTGCGGTTTTCCCGGTACTGATGGCGCAATTGATCGTCGTTGTACTGGCTGCCTTGGCGCTGTGGCAGTGGAATGGAGTCGTAGCCGGGTATTCGGGGCTTTGTGGGGGCCTGATAGCTTGGCTGCCCAATATGTATTTCGCTCACAAGGCGTTCCGGTTTACCGGAGCCCGAGCCGCCAAAGCCATCGTCCGGTCGTTCTACGCCGGCGAGGCGGGCAAACTGATTTTGACCGCAGTGCTGTTTGCACTGACGTTCGCAGGTGTGAAGCCTTTGGCGCCGCTGGCTGTATTCGGCGTGTTCATGTTGATCCAGGTGGTCAACTGGTTCGCTCCCCTGTTGATGAGAACAAGACTTTCCAGACCTTAGGGCGTTTGAGGCAACCATGGCAGCAGAAACCGCTTCGGGCTATATCCAGCACCACTTGCAGAACTTGACCTTCGGTCAGCTCGCTGATGGCAGCTGGGGCTTTGCCCACACCGCAGCAGAAGCAAAGGAAATGGGCTTTTGGGCCTTCCACGTCGATACCCTCGGGTTTTCGGTGCTTCTGGGCATCCTTTTCGTACTGATCTTCCGTATGGCAGCCAAGAAGGCCACTTCCGGCCAGCCTGGTGCACTGCAGAACTTTGTTGAAGTGCTGGTCGAGTTCGTCGACGGCAGCGTAAGAGACAGCTTCCACGGTCGTAGCGCCGTGATCGCGCCTCTGGCACTGACCATCTTCGCCTGGGTGTTCCTGATGAACGCCGTCGACCTGGTACCGGTAGACTGGATCCCGGTTCTGGCCGCCAAAATTGCCGGTGACGAGCACCTGTTCTTCCGTGCCGTACCTACAACCGACCCGAACGCGACCCTGGGCATGGCCCTGTCGGTGTTCGCGCTGATCATTTTCTACAGCATCAAGATCAAGGGCTTCGGCGGCTTCATCGGCGAGTTGACCCTGCACCCGTTCAGCAGCAAGAACGTTTTCGTTCAGGCGCTGCTGATTCCGGTCAACTTCCTGCTCGAGTTCGTGACCCTGATCGCCAAGCCAATCTCGCTGGCACTGCGTCTGTTCGGCAACATGTACGCCGGCGAGCTGGTCTTCATCCTCATTGCCGTGATGTTCGGCGCCGGCCTGCTGTGGCTGAGCGGTCTGGGTGTCGTTCTGCAATGGGCATGGGCGGTGTTCCACATCCTGATCATCACCCTGCAAGCGTTCATCTTCATGATGCTGACCATCGTCTATCTGTCGATGGCTCACGAAGATAACCATTAAGATCGCCTCGCGGCGTATCTGATGACCCTCGCGTCGGCTGTAATGGCCAGGATGCGAGGGTGCCCGCAAGGGCTGATGTAAATAACGATTCTGTTTCACGCTTCAATCTAAAAACTAACCAATACGACGTAAAAGTCGGGAGGAAAGATGGAAACTGTAGTTGGTCTTACCGCTATCGCTGTTGCTCTGCTGATCGGCCTGGGCGCTCTGGGTACTGCTATCGGCTTCGGCCTGCTGGGCGGCAAATTCCTGGAAGGCGCTGCTCGCCAGCCAGAAATGGTGCCAATGCTGCAAGTTAAAATGTTCATCGTTGCCGGTCTGCTCGACGCCGTGACCATGATCGGTGTTGGTATCGCTCTGTTCTTCACCTTCGCGAACCCCTTCGTTGGTCAACTCGCTGGCTAATCACTCGACTTGTCGAGTTGATGGGTGGGATGGAAAACGTAACAGCGAGGTGTTGGCGTGAACATTAATGCAACCTTGATTGGCCAGAGCATTGCGTTCGCGATCTTTGTACTGTTTTGCATGAAGTATGTGTGGCCTCCGGTCATCACTGCCTTGCGCGAACGTCAGAAGAAGATTGCGGATGGCTTGGACGCTGCCTCTCGAGCTGCTCGCGACCTGGAGCTGGCCCAAGAAAAAGCGGGTCAACAACTGCGCGAAGCCAAGGCTCAGGCAGCTGAGATCATTGAGCAGGCCAAGAAACGCGGTAACCAGATCGTCGACGAAGCCCGTGAACAGGCTCGCGTTGAAGCTGACCGCGTGAAGGCTCAGGCTCAGGCCGAGATCGAGCAAGAACTGAACAGTGTCAAAGACGCCCTGCGTGCCCAACTGGGTAGCCTGGCTGTCAATGGCGCCGAGAAGATCCTGGGCTCCACAATCGATCAAAACGCGCACGCAGAGCTGGTCAATAAACTGGCTGCTGAAATTTAAGCGAGGGCGATCATGGCAGAACTGACCACGTTGGCCCGACCTTACGCAAAGGCGGCCTTCGAGCACGCTCAGGCCCACCAGCAACTGGCCAATTGGTCAGCCATGCTCGGCCTGGCAGCTGCGGTGTCACAAGATGACACCATGCAGCGCCTGCTCAAGGCCCCGCGACTGACGAGCGCACAAAAGGCCGCCACTTTTATTGAAGTGTGCGGCGACAAGGTTGATGAAAAGGCACAGAACTTCATTAACGTCATTGCCGAGAACGACCGTCTCCCGCTGTTGCCGGAGATTGCCGCCCTGTTCGAGCTGTACAAGGCTGAACAGGAAAAATCGGTAGACGCTGAAGTCACCAGTGCTTTTGCATTGAACCAAGAACAGCAAGACAAACTCGCCACGGTTCTCAGTGCTCGGCTTGGCCGGGAAGTGCGACTGCACGTTGCGGAGGATGCCAGCCTGATTGGTGGCGTCGTAATCCGCGCCGGTGACCTGGTAATCGATGGCTCGGTTCGCGGCAAAATCGCGAAACTGGCCGAAGCACTGAAATCTTGAGTTTGAAGGGGCAGCAGAGCAATGCAGCAACTCAATCCTTCCGAAATTAGCGAAATCATCAAGGGCCGCATCGAAAAGCTCGATGTGTCCTCCCAAGCCCGTAACGAAGGCACTGTCGTCAGTGTGTCTGACGGTATCGTGCGGATTCACGGTCTGGCCGACGTCATGTACGGCGAAATGATCGAGTTCCCGGGCGGCGTCTACGGTATGGCACTGAACCTGGAGCAAGACTCCGTAGGTGCTGTAGTTCTGGGCGCGTACACCACTCTGGCTGAAGGCATGAGTGCCAAGTGCACCGGTCGCATCCTGGAAGTTCCGGTTGGTAAGGAACTGCTGGGTCGCGTTGTCGACGCACTGGGTAACCCGATCGACGGCAAAGGTCCGCTGAACAACACCGAGACCGACGCGGTCGAGAAAGTTGCTCCAGGCGTGATCTGGCGTAAGTCGGTAGACCAGCCTGTACAGACTGGCTACAAGTCGGTTGACGCCATGATCCCGGTCGGCCGTGGCCAGCGTGAGCTGATCATCGGTGACCGTCAGATCGGTAAAACCGCGATGGCGATCGACGCCATCATCAACCAGAAAGACAGCGGCATCTTCTGCGTCTACGTAGCGGTTGGTCAGAAGCAATCGACCATCGCCAACGTGGTTCGCAAGCTGGAAGAAAACGGCGCACTGGCCAACACCATCATCGTCGCCGCTGGCGCTTCGGAATCGGCTGCACTGCAGTTCCTGGCTCCGTACGCTGGTTGCACCATGGGTGAGTTCTTCCGCGACCGCGGTGAAGACGCCCTGATCGTCTACGATGACCTGTCCAAGCAAGCCGTTGCTTACCGTCAGATCTCCCTGCTGCTGCGCCGTCCACCAGGACGTGAAGCGTACCCAGGTGACGTGTTCTATCTCCACTCCCGTCTGCTGGAGCGTGCATCGCGCGTTTCCGAAGAGTACGTAGAGAAGTTCACCAACGGTGCAGTGACTGGCAAAACCGGTTCCCTGACCGCTCTGCCGATCATCGAAACCCAGGCTGGCGACGTTTCCGCGTTCGTTCCGACCAACGTGATTTCCATCACCGACGGTCAGATCTTCCTGGAATCGGCCATGTTCAACTCGGGCATCCGCCCGGCAGTGAACGCCGGTGTTTCGGTATCCCGCGTTGGTGGTGCCGCTCAGACCAAGATCATCAAGAAGCTCTCCGGTGGTATCCGTACCGCTCTGGCTCAGTACCGTGAACTGGCAGCATTCGCCCAGTTCGCTTCTGACCTGGACGAAGCCACCCGTAAGCAGCTTGAGCATGGTCAGCGCGTTACCGAGCTGATGAAGCAGAAGCAATACGCTCCAATGTCGATCGCTGACATGGCGCTGTCGCTGTACGCCGCTGAGCGTGGCTTCCTGACCGACGTGGAAATCGCCAAGATCGGCAGCTTCGAACAAGCTCTGATCGCCTACTTCCACCGCGATCACGCCGACCTGTTGGCGAAGATCAACGTGAAGGGTGATTTCAACGACGAAATCGACGCTGGCATCAAGTCCGGTATCGAGAAGTTCAAGGCCACCCAGACCTGGTAAGCCGCGGCGGGGGCTTCACGCCCCCGCTTGCTAACCTGATAGGTGATACATGGCAGGCGCAAAAGAGATTCGCAGTAAGATTGCGAGCATTAAAAGCACGCAAAAAATTACCAGCGCCATGGAAAAAGTGGCGGTCAGCAAAATGCGCAAGGCTCAACTGCGCATGGCTGCTAGCCGTCCTTATGCGGAGCGTATCCGCCAGGTGATTGGTCATCTGGCCAACGCCAACCCGGAATATCGTCACCCGTTCATGGTCGAGCGCCCTGTCAAGCGTGCCGGCTATGTCGTTGTGAGCAGTGACCGTGGTTTGTGCGGTGGCTTGAACACCAACCTGTTCAAGGCTCTGGTCAAGGACATGAACGCCACTCGCGGGCAGGGCGTCGAAATCGACCTGTGCGTGATCGGCAGCAAGGGTGCGGCATTCTTCCGCAGCTTCGGCGGCAACGTCGTTGCAGCGGTCAGCCACCTGGGCGAAGAGCCATCGATCAATGATCTGATCGGCAGCGTCAAGGTCATGCTGGATGCCTACCTGGACGGTCGTATCGATCGCCTGTCCGTGGTGTCGAACAAGTTCATCAACACCATGACGCAACAGCCGACGGTCGAGCAACTGGTACCGTTGGTGGCAACCCCGGATCAAGGACTCAAGCACCACTGGGACTACCTCTACGAACCCGACGCCAAAGAGCTGCTGGACGGCTTGATGGTCCGTTACGTGGAGTCGCAGGTCTACCAGGCGGTGGTCGAGAACAATGCGGCTGAACAAGCTGCCCGGATGATCGCCATGAAAAACGCCACAGACAACGCCGGTGACCTGATCAGCGACCTCCAGCTGATCTACAACAAGGCACGTCAGGCTGCGATCACCCAGGAGATCTCGGAAATCGTCGGCGGCGCTGCCGCGGTTTAACGGTTCAAATATTCAGAGGATCCAGCTATGAGTAGCGGACGTATCGTTCAAATCATCGGCGCCGTCATCGACGTGGAATTCCCACGTGACGTCGTACCGAGTGTTTACAACGCGCTGCAGGTTCAAGGCGCAGAAACCACCCTGGAAGTTCAGCAGCAGCTGGGCGACGGCGTGGTTCGTACCATTGCAATGGGTTCGACCGAAGGTCTGAAGCGCGGTCTGAGCGTTACCGACACTGGCGCAGCGATTGCTGTTCCGGTCGGCAAGGCGACTCTGGGCCGTATCATGGACGTTCTGGGCAACCCGATCGACGAAGCTGGCCCGATCGGTGAAGAAGAGCGCTGGGGTATCCACCGCGCCGCTCCTTCGTTCGCTGAACAGGCAGGCGGCAACGACCTGCTGGAAACAGGCATCAAGGTTATCGACCTGGTTTGCCCGTTCGCCAAGGGTGGTAAGGTTGGTCTGTTCGGTGGTGCCGGTGTCGGCAAGACCGTAAACATGATGGAACTGATCCGTAACATCGCCATCGAGCACAGCGGTTATTCCGTGTTCGCCGGTGTGGGTGAGCGTACTCGTGAGGGTAACGACTTCTACCACGAGATGAAGGACTCCAACGTTCTCGACAAAGTAGCACTGGTCTACGGTCAGATGAACGAGCCACCAGGAAACCGTCTGCGCGTTGCGCTGACCGGCCTGACCATGGCCGAGAAGTTCCGTGACGAAGGTAACGACGTTCTGCTGTTCGTCGACAACATCTATCGTTACACCCTGGCCGGTACCGAAGTATCCGCACTGCTGGGCCGTATGCCTTCGGCAGTAGGTTACCAGCCGACTCTGGCTGAAGAGATGGGCGTGCTGCAGGAGCGTATTACCTCCACCAAGCAAGGCTCGATCACTTCGATCCAGGCGGTATACGTACCTGCGGACGACCTGACTGACCCGTCGCCAGCCACCACCTTCGCCCACTTGGACGCCACCGTCGTACTGTCGCGTGACATCGCCTCCCTGGGTATCTACCCAGCGGTCGATCCACTGGACTCGACTTCGCGCCAGCTGGACCCGAACGTGATCGGCAACGAGCACTACGAGACCGCTCGCGGCGTTCAGTACGTGCTGCAGCGCTACAAAGAGCTCAAAGACATCATTGCGATTCTGGGCATGGACGAACTGTCCGAGACCGACAAGCAACTGGTATCGCGTGCTCGTAAGATCCAGCGCTTCCTGTCCCAGCCGTTCTTCGTAGCTGAAGTCTTCACCGGTTCTCCAGGCAAATACGTTTCCCTGAAAGACACCATTGCTGGCTTCAAAGGCATCCTCAACGGTGACTACGACAGCCTGCCAGAACAAGCGTTCTACATGGTTGGCAGCATCGAAGAAGCGGTCGAGAAAGCCAAGAAACTGTAATCCCGGCGCCCCGCAAGGGGCGCTAATCAGGTTGAGGCAAGCACATGGCTATTACAGTCCATTGCGATATCGTCAGCGCGGAAGGAGAGATTTTCTCCGGTCTGGTCGAGCTGGTAGTTGCGCACGGCAACCTGGGTGATCTTGGTATCGCCCCAGGCCACGCCCCGCTGATTACCAATCTCAAGCCGGGTCCGATCACGCTGACCAAGCAGGGCGGCGACCGTGAGGTGTTCTACATCTCCGGTGGTTTCCTCGAAGTGCAGCCGAACATGGTCAAGGTGCTTGCCGATACTGTGCAACGTGCTGGTGACCTGGATGAGGCTTCTGCTCAGGACGCCGTCAAGGCGGCCGAGAAGGCGCTGAACGAGAAAGGCGCGGACTTCGACTACAGTGCCGCTTCTGCTCGTCTGGCCGAGGCCGCAGCCCAGCTGCGTACCGTCCAGCAGATCCGCAAGAAGTTCGGTGGTTGATACCGCTGTGCTTCACGTGTGATTGAAAAAAAAGGGTAGCCTCGGCTACCCTTTTTGTTTTTCTGCGGCCTGGTTCCGCTCAATGGGTAGTCTTCATGTCTCTCGATATCGTCATTCTCGCCGCAGGCCAGGGCACCCGCATGCGCTCGGCGCTGCCCAAGGTGCTGCATCCGGTAGCTGGCAACTCCATGCTTGGTCACGTTATCCACAGCGCGCGACAGTTATCCCCGCAGGGTATTCATGTAGTGATTGGCCACGGCGCCGATGCGGTACGTCAGCACCTGGCCGCCGATGATCTGAATTTCGTCCTGCAAGACAAACAACTGGGCACCGGCCACGCCGTGGCCCAGGCACTGCCGGCGCTGAGCGCCGAAACCGTGTTGATCCTCTACGGTGACGTACCGCTGATCGAAGTCGAAACCCTGCAACGTCTGCTCAAGCAGGTCACCCCGGCGCAACTGGGTCTGCTGACCGTCAACCTCGATGACCCGACCGGCTATGGCCGCATCGTGCGTAACGAACAGGGCCAGGTCAGCGCCATCGTCGAACACAAAGATGCCTCTGAAGCGCAGAAAGCGATCAAGGAAGGCAACACCGGCATTCTCGCTGTACCGGGCAAGCGCCTGGCCGACTGGCTGGGCCGACTGTCCAACAACAATGCGCAGGGCGAGTACTACCTGACCGACGTGATCGCCATGGCGGTCAACGATGGCCTGGTGGTTGCCACCGAACAACCGGTTGACCCGATGGAAGTGCAGGGCGCCAATGACCGCAAGCAGCTCTCGGAACTGGAGCGTCACTACCAGCTGCGCGCTGCCCGTCGTCTGATGGCTGCCGGCGTGACCCTGCGCGACCCGGCGCGCTTTGATGTGCGTGGTGAGGTCAGTGTCGGCCGCGATGTACTGATCGACATCAACGTGATTCTCGAAGGCAGCGTAGTCATTGAAGACGATGTGGTCATCGGCCCGAACTGCGTCATCAAGGACAGCACCCTGCGCAAGGGGGTGATCGTCAAAGCCAACAGCCACATTGAAGGTGCAGTATTGGGTGAGGGCAGCGATGCCGGTCCGTTCGCCCGCCTGCGTCCGGGCAGTGTGCTGGATGCCCGCGCCCATGTGGGTAACTTTGTCGAGCTGAAGAACGCCAAGCTGGGCGAGGGCGCCAAGGCCGGTCACCTGACCTATCTGGGCGACGCCGAGATCGGCGCGCGCACCAATATCGGTGCCGGGACCATCACCTGCAACTACGATGGCGCCAACAAGCACAAGACGGTACTGGGCGAAGACGTGTTCATCGGCTCGAACAACTCGCTGGTCGCCCCTGTGGATATCTCGTCGGGCGCCACCACCGCCGCCGGTTCGACCATCACCCAGAACGTGCCCGCCGAACAACTGGCTGTGGCGCGGGCGCGTCAGCGCAATATCGATGGCTGGAAACGCCCGGTCAAAGCCAGCAAAAAGTAAGTTATTCACAGCCCTTGGTTCGTGCAGCTTCGCGGTTATTGCCGCGAAGTTATGCACAGCGTCAGGTATGGCGGCCGTCAAAAAAGTTATTCACACCCTTGACGGCAGACTTTCGATGAGTTTTGATTGCGTCACTTAAATTTCGAATCGAAACTTAACCAAAAATGTCGAAACGTAACACGCCGCAACGCCGCCATCAGATCCTCGCTTTGCTCAATGAGCAGGGCGAGGTCACTGTGGATGATCTGGCCAAGCGCTTCGAAACCTCAGAAGTTACGATTCGAAAGGATCTGACAGCGCTGGAGAGCAATGGCCTGCTGCTGCGCCGTTACGGTGGCGCGGTGACCCTGCCGCAGGAATTGATCACCGATCAAAGCCAGCCGGTATCACGTTATAAACAAGCCATCGCCCGTGCAGCGGCTGAGTGCATTCGTGAGCATGCGCGGATCGTGGTCGACAGCGGCAGCACCACCGCTGCGTTGATCGGCGAACTGGGGGCCAAGCCTGGCCTGGTGGTGATGACCAACTCCCTTAACGTCGCCCGTGCCCTGACCGAACTGGAGCAGGAACCGGTGGTACTGATGACCGGCGGCACCTGGGACCCGCATTCGGAGTCATTCCAGGGGCAGGTCGCCGAGCAGGTCCTGCGCTCTTACGACTTTGACCAGTTGTTCATCGGCGCCGATGGCATCGATTTGCAGCGCGGCACCACAACCTTCAACGAATTGCTGGGTCTGAGCCGGGTCATGGCCGAGGTCGCCCGCGAAGTCGTGGTCATGGCCGAGGCCGACAAGGTTGGCCGCAAAATTCCCAATCTGGAACTGCCCTGGAGCGGTATCCATACCCTTATTACCGATGAACGCCTGCCCCTTGAGGCACGCGAACAGATACAGGCTCGTGGCATCACTGTCATTTGCGCCGCTGTCAGCTAGGAGATCAACCATGTGCGGAATCGTTGGCGCCGTTGCCGAACGTAATATCACGGCCATCCTCGTCGAAGGCCTCAAGCGTCTGGAGTACCGTGGCTATGACAGCGCGGGCGTGGCTGTTTTCAGCAACGACGGCCAGCTTGAGCGCCGCCGCCGGGTCGGTAAGGTCAGCGAACTGGAACAGGCCCTGTCCGCCGAACCGCTGGCTGGCCGTCTGGGCATTGCCCACACCCGCTGGGCGACCCATGGCGCGCCGACCGAACACAACGCCCACCCGCACTTTTCCGCACATGACCTCGCAGTTGTCCACAACGGCATCATCGAGAACCACGAAGCCCTGCGCGAGCAGCTTCAGGGCCTGGGCTATGTGTTCTGCTCCGACACCGACACTGAAACCATCGTCCACTTGCTGCACCACACCCTCAAAAGCATTCCGGAACTGTCCGATGCGCTCAAGGCGGTAATCAAGCAACTGCACGGTGCCTATGGCCTGGCGGTGATCAGCGCCAGCCAGCCGGACCGTATCCTGGCTGCGCGCAGCGGCAGCCCGCTGGTGATCGGTCTGGGTCTGGGCGAGAACTTCCTGGCCTCCGACCAATTGGCACTGCGCCAGGTCACCGACCGCTTCGTCTACCTGGAAGAAGGCGATATCGCTGAGATTCGCCGCGACAGCGTGCAGATCTGGTCGGTAGACGGCCAGCCGGTGACCCGTGAAGTGGTGCAGTACCACGAGGGCGCAGAAGCCGCTGACAAAGGTGAGTATCGCCACTTCATGCTCAAGGAAATCCACGAGCAGCCCAAGGTCGTACAGCGCACCCTGGAAGGCCGTCTGGGTCAGCAACAGGTGCTGGTCCACGCGTTCGGCCCACAGGCTGCCGAGTTGTTCGCCAAGGTGCGTAACGTGCAAATCGTTGCGTGTGGCACCAGCTACCACGCCGGCATGGTCGCCCGTTACTGGCTTGAAGGTCTGGCGGGTATTCCATGCCAGGTCGAAGTCGCCAGCGAATTCCGCTACCGCAAGGTGGTGGTGCAGCCTGACACCTTGTTCGTGACCATCTCCCAGTCCGGCGAAACCGCCGACACCCTGGCGGCCCTGCGCAACGCCAAGGAATTGGGCTTTCTGGCCAGCCTGGCGATCTGTAACGTCGGCACCAGCTCGCTGGTACGCGAATCAGACCTGACCCTGCTGACCCAGGCCGGCCCGGAAATCGGCGTGGCCTCCACCAAAGCCTTCACCACCCAACTGGTTGCGCTGCTGCTGCTGACCCTGTCGCTGGGTCAAGTCAAAGGCAGCCTGCAAGCCGGTGTCGAAGCCGAACTGGTCGAAGAACTGCGCCGCCTGCCGGTGCGCCTGGGCGAAGCCCTGGCCATGGACAGCATTGTGGATAAAGTCGCCGAACTGTTCGCCGAGAAGCACCACACCCTGTTCCTCGGCCGGGGCGCGCAATTCCCGGTGGCGATGGAAGGTGCGCTCAAACTCAAGGAAATCTCCTACATCCACGCTGAGGCCTACCCGGCCGGTGAACTCAAACACGGCCCGCTGGCACTGGTCGACGCCGACATGCCGGTGGTCACCGTGGCGCCGAACAACGAACTGCTGGAAAAGCTCAAATCCAACCTGCAGGAAGTCCGCGCCCGTGGTGGTGAGCTGATTGTGTTTGCCGACGAGAAGGCTGGCTTGAAGAGCGGCGAAGGCATCCACGTGATCGGCATGCCGCACATCAGCGACACCCTGGCGCCGATCCTCTACACCTTGCCGCTGCAACTGCTGTCGTATTACGTGGCGGTGTTGAAGGGCACCGATGTGGATCAGCCGCGTAACTTGGCGAAGTCGGTGACTGTGGAATAGGTTATCCACAGGTTGCGGGCTATTTGTTTTTGATTAATAAAGGTTGTCACAAAACAATAAAGGTTGTCACAACGTAATAAAGGGGTCGTTTGCGGGAGGGGGCGGAATCCTACGCTAAGGCTTTGGCCAGCGATATTCTCCGGTGAGATTGATGTGTTCCCATCCGAGCGGCGAAACATGGGCCAAGAGATCGGGCGATAGCAGCTTTCCATCGCGTTTCTGGTTTGCAACGACCTCGCCGAGCTTCATGGTGTTCCAGAAGATGATGATGGCGGCGAGCAGATTCATGCCGGCGATGCGGTAATGCTGGCCTTCGGCGGAACGGTCGCGGATTTCACCGCGGCGGTGGAAGCTGATTGCCCGCTTCAGCGCATGATGAGCTTCGCCTTTGTTGAGCCCGATCTGGGCACGCCGTTGGAGTTCGGCATCCAGAATCCAGTCGATCATGAACAGGGTGCGCTCGACGCGACCGACTTCCCGCAGGGCTGTCGCGAGCTCGTTCTGCCGCGGATAGGAGGCGAGTTTCCGCAGAATCTGGCTTGGCGCGACGGTCCCGGCAGCAATGGTGGTGGCGATGCGCAGGATGTCGGGCCAATTGCGCTCGATCATGGCTTGGTTGACCTTTCCGCCGATCAACGCTCGCAGGTGCGCCGGGGCGGCCGACGGATTGAACGCGTAGAGCCGTTTGGATGGCAGGTCGCGGATGCGCGGAGCGAACCGGTAGCCGAGAATGGCACATGCGGCAAAGACGTGATCGGTGAAGCCGCCCGTGTCGGTGAACTGCTCGCGGATATGGCGTCCAGCATCGTTCATCAGCAGGCCATCGAGGATGTAAGGCGCTTCGCTTGCCGTTGCAGGAATTACCTGGGTTGCGAACGGCGCATATTGGTCGGAGACGTGGCTATAAGCTTTCAGGCCCGGGGTATTGCCATATTTCGCGTTGACCAGGTTCATGGCCTCACCTTGCTCTGTAGCGACGAAGAACTGTCCGTCGCTCGAAGCCGACGTGCCCATGCCCCAGAACCGGGCCATGGGTAACGCTGCCTGTGCCTCGACCACCATGGCCAGCGCCCGGTCATAGGCTTCGCCCTCGACATGCCACCGTCCAATGCGGATCAATTCCCAGAAGGTGTGGGTGTTTGTCGCATCCGCCATTTTGCGCAAGCCGAGGTTGATCCCTTCCGCCAAGATAACGTTCATTAGCCCGATCCGGTCAGCGCAGGGTGCTCCTGTGCGCAGATGGGTGAACGCTTCGGTGAAGCCGGTCGCCGCATCCACCTCCAGCAGGAGATCGGTGATGCGCGTGGGCGGGATCTGCTTGTAGAGATCGAGCACCAGATCTTCGGCGCCTGTCGGCGCGGCGGCTTCGAGTTTCTCGATATGCAGAACGCCGTTCTCAATCGACCCGCCCGGGATCGTGCCTGCGCGAGCGGCACGGCCAAGCTCGCGCAACCGCATGTCGAGGCGAGCTTGCCGGTCTGCCAGCCATTCCTCCGGCCGCAATGGCACAGCGAGACGACCGCCTTCCGCGATGGCTTGTGCCGGAACGAGTGCGTGTTTCAGATCGCCATAGCGCCGGGACCTAGTAAGCCAGACATCTCCGGAGCGGAACGCATCGCGCAGATGGAACAGCACCGCGATCTCCCATAGGCGAGCGTCGCCAGCCCTCTGGGCCCGAAGGTGGCGATGCCATTTCGAGCTGGGCCGCAAGAAGCTGGTCATCGCGGCATCGTTCAAACCGGTACGAAGGGCCGTCACAGCTTCCAGAAGCGGCAGTGCAACGGGCGCAGCTCGCAGATCGAGCAGGCGCAACATGCGTGGAGCGTATCGGCGGAAGCGGTGATAACCGTCGAGCACATGATTGAGCGGATCGTCGGCCATGGTGGCGGTCAGCCTGGTTGCCATTGCAACAAGGGTTTTTAAGCCGTCCCACCCTGACCCACTCGCGATGACATCGCCCAGCGGCTGGCCATCATCCTGTGCATCGACCAGGGCGCCCCCGATCTCGGCGAAGGATTTCAGGGTGTCACGCACCACCCCCGCTTCGTCTGCGACCTTTGCATGGCAAATACGCTCCGAAGCACGGTAGAGACGGCCGACGATCCGGTCGTGGGTTTCGACCACTGCGTCGGCCAACATCGCCTGCCATTCCGAGACGCAAACAGCCAAGATCGCAAGCCGCCTGTCCTCCGGGAGATCGCGCATGCCGTCGGCATAATACCGTTCACCCTGCCTGCGCAGACGAGTCACCCGATGGGCAGGAACGCCGGCAAGCAGATCCTCGGGGAGATCGACGCGTTGCAGATATTCGAGCCGGTCGAGCAGCCGGTTGGCCGACGAAGAGTTCGAGCCAGGCTCGAACTGGCGCAGCCACACAAAACGGGTCACCCGATCATCAGCCGTCTCCTCGAGCAATGCCAGCAACTGTTCTCGGATCGGCATAGGCAGCCGACTGGCGATCCTCGTCTCGATGCGTCGCTCGGCATCGACGAGAGCCGCGGCACAAAGCCGCTCGATCGTGGATGTCGCGGGAAGGACAGTGCGGGTGCGTCGGCACTCGGCTACGAAGCGACGGGCGATATCCTCGTTCGACACCGCCATCTCCGCTTCTCGGAACAACCATTCCTTCAGCTCGCTCGCACCACGCCCGGAGAAGGTGCGGAAGCCGTAGAGCCCCCGTAACTCGGCAAGATGCTCGTGCCGTGTTTCCTCGCGGGCAGCATAGTCTACGAGATCGTCGGCACCCAGGCCAAGCTGCGCTCCGATAAATTCGATGACCTCTGCAGGGATCAGTTCGCCTGGAGCCAGCACCCGGCCGGGATAGTGCAGGACACACAATTGCAGGGCGAAGCCGAACCTGTTGTGAACGCGCCGACGCAGCCTGATATGCCCAAGGTCTTCATCACTCAGCGTATAGTGCTTGAGCAAATCCGTCTGTGAAGTCGGCAAGCGCAACAGCGCGTCTTTCTGCCGATCGGTTAGAGTGACGCGACGCGGCATACATGTTCCTTTTTCAAAATCTGATAGCGTTCAAGACGCTTTATTTATGAAGCTGGTTGAGATACATTTCCAGAGGTCAATGCAATCGTGGCCGAAGCGCCGCCTCAAACCAACGTTTGTGATACATGCTGATCGGATATGCCCGCGTCTCCAAAGCCGATGGCTCGCAGTCTCTCGACCTGCAGCACGACGCCTTGCGCGCCGCAGGTGTCGAACGGGACAATATCTATGATGATCTTGCTTCCGGCGGTCGTGATGATCGCCCTGGCTTGACTGCCTGCCTCAAGTCATTGCGTGACGGCGATGTGCTGGTGGTCTGGAAGCTCGATCGCCTCGGACGATCGCTTGCCCATCTGGTCAACACGGTGAAGGAGCTGTCAGACCGCAAGATCGGCCTGCGGGTTCTGACTGGAAAGGGCGCTCAGATCGACACCACGACTGCGTCCGGTCGCATGGTGTTCGGAATCTTCGCCACCTTGGCCGAGTTCGAGCGGGATCTGATCCGAGAGCGCACCATGGCGGGTCTCGCCTCCGCGAGAGCGCGCGGTCGCAAGGGCGGACGAAAATTCGCGCTCACCAAAGCTCAGGTGCGTCTCGCGCAAGCCGCCATGGCCCAGCGCGATACTTCAGTTTCCGATCTCTGCAAGGAACTCGGCATCGAGCGCGTCACTCTCTACCGATATGTCGGTCCCAAAGGCGAGCTCAGAGACCATGGAAAGCATGTTCTCGGACTTACGTAGCAACTCGTTTCTTTTCGCAGGTTGAGCCACCTCCGCGCTTCATCAGAAAACTGAAGGAACCTCCATTGAATCGAACTAATATTTTTTTTGGTGAATCGCATTCTGACTGGTTGCCTGTCAGAGGCGGAGAATCTGGTGATTTTGTTTTTCGACGTGGTGACGGGCATGCCTTCGCGAAAATCGCACCTGCTTCCCGCCGCGGTGAGCTCGCTGGAGAGCGTGACCGCCTCATTTGGCTCAAAGGTCGAGGTGTGGCTTGCCCCGAGGTGATCAACTGGCAGGAGGAACAGGAGGGTGCATGCTTGGTGATAACGGCAATTCCGGGAGTACCGGCGGCTGATCTGTCTGGAGCGGATTTGCTCAAAGCGTGGCCGTCAATGGGGCAGCAACTTGGCGCTGTTCACAGCCTATCGGTTGATCAATGTCCGTTTGAGCGCAGGCTGTCGCGAATGTTCGGACGCGCCGTTGATGTGGTGTCCCGCAATGCCGTCAATCCCGACTTCTTACCGGACGAGGACAAGAGTACGCCGCAGCTCGATCTTTTGGCTCGTGTCGAACGAGAGCTACCGGTGCGGCTCGACCAAGAGCGCACCGATATGGTTGTTTGCCATGGTGATCCCTGCATGCCGAACTTCATGGTGGACCCTAAAACTCTTCGATGCACGGGTCTGATCGACCTTGGGCGGCTCGGAACAGCAGATCGCTATGCCGATTTGGCACTCATGATTGCTAACGCCGAAGAGAACTGGGCAGCGCCAGATGAAGCAGAGCGCGCCTTCGCTGTCCTATTCAATGTATTGGGGATCGAAGCCCCCGACCGCGAACGCCTTGCCTTCTATCTGCGATTGGACCCTCTGACTTGGGGTTGATGTTCATGCCGCCTGTTTTTCCTGCTCATTGGCACGTTTCGCAACCTGTTCTCATTGCGGACACCTTTTCCAGCCTCGTTTGGAAAGTTTCATTGCCAGACGGGACTCCTGCAATCGTCAAGGGATTGAAACCTATAGAAGACATTGCTGATGAACTGCGCGGGGCCGACTATCTGGTATGGCGCAATGGGAGGGGAGCAGTCCGGTTGCTCGGTCGTGAGAACAATCTGATGTTGCTCGAATATGCCGGGGAGCGAATGCTCTCTCACATCGTTGCCGAGCACGGCGACTACCAGGCGACCGAAATTGCAGCGGAACTAATGGCGAAGCTGTATGCCGCATCTGAGGAACCCCTGCCTTCTGCCCTTCTCCCGATCCGGGATCGCTTTGCAGCTTTGTTTCAGCGGGCGCGCGATGATCAAAACGCAGGTTGTCAAACTGACTACGTCCACGCGGCGATTATAGCCGATCAAATGATGAGCAATGCCTCGGAACTGCGTGGGCTACATGGCGATCTGCATCATGAAAACATCATGTTCTCCAGTCGCGGCTGGCTGGTGATAGATCCCGTCGGTCTGGTCGGTGAAGTGGGCTTTGGCGCCGCCAATATGTTCTACGATCCGGCTGACAGAGACGACCTTTGTCTCGATCCCAGACGCATTGCACAGATGGCGGACGCATTCTCTCGTGCGCTGGACGTCGATCCGCGTCGCCTGCTCGACCAGGCGTACGCTTATGGGTGCCTTTCCGCAGCTTGGAACGCGGATGGAGAAGAGGAGCAACGCGATCTAGCTATCGCGGCCGCGATCAAGCAGGTGCGACAGACGTCATACTAGATATCAAGCGACTTCTCCTATCCCCTCGGAACACATCAATCTTACCGGAGAATATCGTTGGCCAAAGCCTTAGCGTAGGATTTCGCCCTCTCCCGCAAACGACCCCATAAAGGTTGTCACAAGGCTGGCCCCGACCGCACATCAGGCCGGAGCCAGTCCTTGGAGATTTGGGTGACAATCCTCTATGCACCGCTGTGACTGTTGTCCTGGCTGAGCCCGCTCGCTGGCGTGTCCTCTTTACACGACACACCAGCCTCGTTCCGTTCGAGTGGGTCGCCCAATCATGAGCGACTTGAACATGGCATCTGCGCCCGTAGCTCCGGTCAAGGCTGCCCACCGCCAGCTGATGACCCAATCAAAAATAGATAAAAAAATTAAATCAGGCCGTGGAAGTGGAGTGAGAGATTCCTATAAACCATGGATCAAGGTGTGGGAAATCAAATCAAAGGGTGTCTCCCATATGATTGCGGGAGTTAAGATTTTCCGCACTCATCACCTGCTGTCCAATGCGGAGCGAGATTACCTCACTGTACTTGAGCACGACGCCTCGATCATTGATATCCGAGAGCAGTACCCCCTGCTTACACAGGCTGAGACTCAAGCAATTGCCTCAAGCATAAATTGTCGTCACCCTGTATATCCTGGTACGCAGATTCCTGTCGTTATGACGACGGACTTTCTCATCACCTTCTTGGATCCCTCTGGTGAAACGAGGTTAGCTGCTCGCTCAGTAAAATATAGAAAGGAATTTGAGCAGGCTGATCTTCATGTGCGGAATCGAATAGCTGAAAAGCTCGCTATTGAGGAAAAATACTGGTCAATGAGGGGCGTGGACTGGAAGCTGGTCCTGCACGAAAACCTCTCGAAGATTAGATTAGCGAACCTCAGAGTTCTCAGGACTTATGCCAATATCCATCCCTCGTTGCCGACTGAGAAAAATATAGGGAACTTACTTGAATACATCGCGGGGTCAAAGACGGATCAAATACCCTTAAAAGCTCTTTTGGAAAAGGCGTCACGTGATATCTATATTGACTATATGAGCGTGAAGCGGCTCTTCCATCACCTGCTATGGATCGGCCGTTTAGAGTCTGATCTTACCTCGAAAATAATAAGCTTGTCGCAGCCGTTGCACGTATGGCCGAGCCATCGGTCAGCGGCTTTGTCTCCGCCAACCGAGGTTTCTCATCATGCTTGATTTTCAAATTAACAGCATTTTTTCTCCCGGCGAAGAACCGAGCTTACTAAAAAAGGCGGTTAGGGTCTTAGGCATAAATAATGATACTGTTATCGTAATTGAGCTGAATATGAATCCAGGCAAGCCGTGGCAGATTGATAAGTCAATTTTAATTGACGAAATTGATTCAGGGCGCGCGGTCTTAAGTCCAGAAATGGTTCCTTTACATCTGCTCAGAAGCGACGATGAAATTAGTGAAAATGAAAAGGCGAGCCGAAATCGAAATTGGAGTCTTATAAGAAGTTTAGTAGAAGATCGCTCTGCCTTAGATATTCTTGGTCCTGGTTTTGGGAAGCTTGTTGCGACGCATGCCATAGAGACAGGGGTAGAGCGTAAGCAGATATACCGGCTTCTATACCGCTATTGGAGTATGGGTCAGACACCTAACGCGTTTCTTTGGAACACAAGCGCTTGCGGCGGACGTGGGAAGAAAAAGGATCGGTCCTCAGGTATTATCCCCGGTCGGCCGCGTAAGTATCTTGGTGTCGTTGTCAATGATGGTGGTGCCATCCCGCTCGAACAGCGCCATCTCTCTCATATCCGTTTGGCTTACGGGCGAGTCGCTAGCGGCAAGTGTGGCACCCTGAAAGATGCACATAAGTGGATGTTAAACAAATTTTATAGAGCGACTCTCCCTGACGGATCGAAAGGAAATATTGTACGCGGCAGTTACCCGACTACTGCACAGCTTAGATATCACGGTAAATTATTTTTCGATGACCTGTATAAGCTCAAGGTGCGTGGCGGTTCTATCAGGTACAACAAAGACCATCGGGCTATCGTTGGCTCAGCATCCCAAGGCCTGATAGGCGCAACGCAGCGATATGAGATAGATTCCACCATCGCTGATGTCTATTTAGTGCATCGCGTTAATAGGCTGTGGCTCATTGGGCGTCCGATACTTTATGTAGTCGTCGATACCTACACCAGAATGATTGTAGGAATTCACGTGGGCCTTGAGGGGCCCAGCTGGAATGGGGCTAGACACGCGATATACAACGCTTGCACCTCAAAGGTTGAGTTTTGCAAACGATACAACGTAGACATTGAGGAAGCTGACTGGCCATGCTCGCATTTGCCAGTCGAAATTGTGGCTGACCGGGCTGAACTTCTAAGCGAGGCGGGGGCAACGCTCTCCCAAAGCTTGGGGCTTGGGGTGCAAATTTTGCCTCCTTTCAGGCCTGATTGGAAAGGGATCATCGAAAGCCGTTTCCGTCTGATCAATGAACACCTCGACTTGAAGTTCGTTCCAGGCGGAGTGGATGCTCGTAAAATGGAGCGCGGCGATAGGGACTACCAACTCGATGCCATTTTGGATATCGACGAGTTCACCGAAATGGTTATTGTAGGAGTCTTGGCTCACAATAAGAGCCTGCGGATACCACACCTTTTAAATCGCGAGATGATTGCCGGCGGAGTGGAAGCAACGCCTATAGCGATTTGGAGTTGGTCGAAGGATAATAGCCCTATAAATTCAAAAGTAGTATCGCCGGCTGAGTTGAAAATCGCTCTATTGCCCTCTCAGGAGTGTCGTATAAGTCGAGGCGGTATTGTTTTCCAAGGCGTACAGTATACATGTCAAACAGCGTTACGCGAGGAGTGGTTGGAGCGCTCGCACAACCTGCGGACGAAATATGTTCGAGTATTCTATGATCCTAACTCTATTGAAAATTGTTGGATCAAGTCAGAAGCAGGTTTTGAGGCTTTAACTATTGTACCGCAGCAACGGCAGAAATATGGTGGACTCCGTATGGAGGAGGTTCTTGATATGATCCATATCCTGAACCAAGTTTCGCCGGATGCCCGTTATGACAGTGATAATACTGCGGCGCTGGTAAGGGGGCGGCAAGAGGAAATCTTTGACCGGGCCAAATCCAAACGTGTCGCTCAGGGTGACCCGAAATCGAATGCAGATTTCAAGCGGGACAAACGTGCCAAGCGTGCTACCGAAGCTCAGACCGAGCGCGATTCCCATACCGCTGATCTGAATCAGCTACGCGTTGTGGATAACATTCCTCCTGTGGCAGAAAATTCTAAGCTAGTCACCGGCAGGCCCAGTTCCGCGAGAAGCGCGGCGTTTCTGAAACTAGTCGTCAGCGAGGGAAGCGAGGCTGAGACATGAACGATTTGACGTTCTCCCCCGCAGAATACATTCCTACAGGCATGCCTCAGTACGATGGCAACCCGCTGATCGAATGCTTGCCTAGAATTCTGTCGGATGTAGATGTGGTCAGGCGCGTTGGGAACCTTCCGCCGAAGCCCGACGAGGCTGAACGAGCGTTGCCACCGAAGCTTCGCGGTCATGGGATCAACCGGCTGAAAGATGTTGTTGTTCCATTCGAAATTCACCTGCGCCTTGAAGACCTTTTCAGCCAGCTGATTCGCTACGGATATATGGGACGCAATCCGCTGTTGGCCTCATCTGTTAGGCATCGGCTGCCTTCCTCAGCGGAGGCCAAGGGCCACGGATTCATGTCCACCGCTGAGACGATGACGCTCATCGGCTTGAGTGGTATGGGTAAGACCACAGCGCTCAATTCCATCGCAAGGCTTTATCCGCAGGTGATCAGCCACAGCAGATATAAAGACGCCATTCTCATCGAAACCCAGGTCGTGTGGCTAAAGATTGAGTGCCCTCATGACGGCTCGTTGCGCGGTTTCTGTGCAGCATTCTTCTCAGCGTTGGATGCTGCGTTAGGAGTCGACAAATACTCGCGCAGGGGCGGTTCTGGCAACAGCATCAGCGTAATGCTCCAGCACATCAGTCAGCTGTGCAAAACCTTTTTCATTGGTGCTTTGATCATTGATGAAATGCAGCATCTTTGCTCCTCGCGGGGGGGACAGGATCGGGAAAAGTTGCTGAATTTCTTCGTAACTTTATCCAACGATGCAGGCGTTCCGCTGGTGTATGTAGGGACCAACGCAATGCTCCCGCTGTTTTCTGGTGTGCTGCGCAACGCCCGAAGAGCGGCGGGGATGGGACCCATCGCTTTTGACCGATTCAGCGAAGACGATCCGTTTTGGGAGCACTTGGTGTCCCAACTCTGGGCCTATGACTGGACGGCATCATGCGCCCCCCTGACGAAGGAGCTCTTGTCCAAGATCTATGATCTCGCCCAAGGCAATACTGATTTCCTAGCGAAACTGCTTATGCTTGCGCAGCGTCATGTAATTTGGGAGGGCCTCGACGCTATTACGCCAGCGGTGCTTCAGCAGGTGTATGACAATCAAATGAGGCTTCTACACAAGCCTATCGAGGCTCTACGAAGCGGTGATCCTCTTCAGATTGCTGACTTCGAGGACATGATGCCTACAAAAGACCAGATCGCCCAGATGATGAACTACGACTTGGCTCGCCGGGCCGACAGAGCTCATCTTTCGCTACTTACCCAGGCCGCGATCACTCCTCCACCTCAAGCCAAGGATAAATCGGCATCGAAGGCTAAGGGTCGTACCGTGGTCCCGGTTGCTGACGGAGCATTAGCTAACGTGCATTTTTCGAAGGACGAAGACCTTCAGGCTCAGCTCGAACAGCGCGGCTGGGTGGATAGGGATTCCTCCTGGTGACATGAGGATCGGGAGCTCAAGGCAGTGGCTAACCTTCTGTTCTTCCCCCAGCCGTTCCCGGATGAGTCGCTCTACAGCCTGGCCGTGCGCTATCACAAGCTAGCGGCCAATCCAGGATACCGCGTGTCAAGCCACGAGCTCTTCGGTAGCTACTCGCGTACCTGTGGTTCCATTTTGCCATGCTGCTTAGGGGCTCTGTCTGAGCGTCTGGGAGGCGCCCTTCCCGTAGGAGAGTTGATCAATCGCTTCACACTTTTACCGCTTTATTTGCCGTTTTTGAATGAACAGAAGGGCCGCGATGCCGTTGTTCTAATGGGAGGTAATCGGGGTACAGGACTCAAGATGGCCTTGGGCATAACAGCGTCGCGTTTCCTCCAACACGCCTCGTTTAGATATTGCGAGAGCTGCGTCGGACAGGACATTCTGGAGTGCGGCTCAGCCTACTGGCATCGTATTCATCAAGCTTCGGGCACTTGCGTCTGTCCGCGCCACAGCGAAGTGCTACAGGCGATGAGATTTCCCAAAGGGGCAGATTGGCGTTGCATGTTGCTACCGGGCGAATCAGGTGGAACGCCGGTTATGGACTGTGGAGAACACAGCGCGGCCATTGCGATTGCCCGTATGCAGCTATGGGGGCTCGACCACCCCGATGAGATCAAAGCGATCCAGGCTGGAAATTTTTTCAGGACCCGTTTGGACGAGATGAGTTTTATTAGGTCTGGTCGAATTAGAGAGGGAATGCTGAGAGAGTTCTTAACCAGGCGACTTCGGTGCAGTCCTAGCGCTGCCGAGTTTGAAGAAATGGTTCGGTCCTGTGACTGGGTTTTGCAGATCATACGGCGACGAGAGCGAATCGTGCAGCCCTTCAAGTTCTATTTCCTCTGCTGGCTCCTCGATCTGGAGCTGGAACACCTCAAGACCTACTGTCCAGAGGCCGATATATCCGCTGGTGTTATGGTCTGTCGTGATAGGCCGAATAACCTTACTGATGACAATGACCTCCAAGCCCGCCGGTTAGCCTTTGCAAACAGTACAAACCCCAAATGTCATGACAAGCCGGGCTATCAGTGGTTGTACCGCCACGACAGGGAATGGTTGGTCAACTATGTTGCTGCAAACCCCTACCTCAGAGATCGAAAGATTCGAATCGACTGGCAATCCAGGGACTTCACCCTTGCGTCAGAGCTCGCTAAAGCTAGGGCGATCTTACTTTCTGTACACGGAAAGCCTCAGCAGGTCACCCGCGCTGCTCTATGCAGGCTTGTGGTAAACGCCCACGCTTTCCTTAAAATGCCGGAACATTTTCCGAGGAGCATAAGGTTGATGGCGGATTTGCTTGAGTCTACTCATGACCACCAGCTGCGTAAAATCCGGTGGGCAATCCGAGAATACTCTCTGACTGAACACTGTGCCATGAGTGTTCTCTACCGTTATGCAGGAATACGGATATCTCGCGTATCCGAAGATGAAATCCTCATGCAGATACGTGACGATATGGACTAGTTCTATTGGCTTCGTGCAAGAGTTTATTGAATATGGATTTTTTCTTCTCTCGCAGGAGGTCTTGCTCATCTTGGTTCGCTAGCAAATTTAAATAGTTCTCAGCGGTGTGACATCCTAAAAATACATACATAGGAAATTTGTCACTGGTGGAGATACTGCTCGTGGTAAGTCTCGACGTAATCCCCATTTCTTTGTAAATCAGTTTGGAAATATCCAGCTCGGTGCGTTCGAATTCTCTAGTGCGATTAATCATGAGGCTTGCATATGCGATAAAGTCTGCCGTTCCATCATGTATCATCGGGCCGCGGTAGCCCAGAAGATCTGCGACAAATTTGGCATACATATGACGGGTTGATCCGAATTCTCGCTTTTGACGTCTTGACCATTTGCCCTGCTTGCTGCACTTGGCTAGGTGACCAATCTCGTGCTTTTTCAGTGGCATTGAGCAGGCCGGACATGTTTCGATTAGAGTGCAAGCATGAGTACTGCAAACCTGTACGGAACCCAACACGTGCCTGCAATGAATATAGGGGCTTCCGCAGTTATTCAAGTCTTCGAGAACGCAATCTGGACAAACTTTCTGCCAAGTCTTTGGTGTGACGATTGCGGTCGCTCGATGACGACCAAGCGCAGCTATCATAGGATACAACGTGTGGTCGTTTAGGACTAGTTCGGAAACTTTGTGGTCGTCTAGCAGTTTTGGGTAATAAAATTCCTGATGCGGCCGCCACTCTGCTTGCACGGTGCTTAAGTTTTTACTAATCCCGAAGCCAACACGAGGTATCGGTTTTATATAGAAATCTTCAGTTTTTAGAGATTTAATACCTAGAAGCTCATTGCCTCGCTTAAGCGCTGATGCGACATATTCTCCAGGTAATGGTGCGAAAATTCTCATTAATTGAAGTGCTTGTACACGTTGCTAGACGGGCGGTATGCCATTTTAGTTAGAAGTCACCGGTATCGCATCCACATTGGTGACCGTATTGGGCTACTGTGAAGGTGAAAGGGCGCCGGACGTGCTTGGGAATCAAAATGGCTAGTCTGGCAGCCAACGCACAAGAGGAGGTCGATGCAGTGAATCCTACAAGCACTCGCCCACCTGTTGAATCGCAGGCCTTTCCACCAACGTTCCACCTGGTTCATACCCACCCCGACGGGTTGAGCCAGCTGGAGCTCCTGAGTCTAGTCCAAACAGGATTCTTTTTCAGCGACGTGAAGTGCATGGTCGAGTCATCGAGCCTGTTCAAGGCTCGTAACCTCGTCGGGCGAATCACAGGAAGATCGACCAGAAGCATTCACCGTCTGAGCCATCCCGCTCAGGCCCATCGTCTGGATGCCCAGCAGAGCGCGGTGGCGTTCCAGTATGCGAAAGGACTGGAGCTTGCATCGAAGGTATTTGGCTCTCAGATGCTCGCGGAGCAGTGGCTTTGTCGGCCGTGCGGCCGTTTGTTGGGGTTTGTACCCTTCGAGATGCTCGACACGTCGCTCGGGTTCAGCGTCGTAGCGGACTATCTTGAGCGTATACGCTTGGGTGTCTACCAGTAGCTTGCCTGAGGGCGAGGTTGGTATGCGGCGAGGAGGCAACGCTACCTCTTTTTACATGCGGGACTTACAACCTTGTAATTCCCGTATCACTCAATTGACAGCGATCAACCCCTAATCTTCAGTCACGTTTATTGGAGTGATTGAAATGAAAGTCATCAAAAGTATCACCGCTATCCTGGCCCTAGTGGCTTCGTCAGCCGTACTCGCCGAAGGAGGATCCGACCGTCTGCATGGAAAGATGATTCAGGCCAATGAGCAAGCTATGCGAGCTTATGCCGCTGCCAAGGGAAAGAACCCACCGGAGGTGATCCACTATCGCTACGGGATGCGGCTCGACGTGGCGAAGGTGATCAGCATGACGTCGACCAAGGCGAGCTGTGACGTGATGCCGGCACAGATGAATTACGAGGATTCCAACGGAGACGTGAAAATCCTTGAATACCGGACCGCTGGAGTCGGTTGCCGGGGCCAGAACTGAGCACTGAGCGAGTGGACAGGACTTACTCTGATAAAACGCCGGGTTGAAGCGTCAATTCCGGCAATAGATCGCCTGGTTACCGGCTTTCATGACTGGTGGAGTACTATGAGGACTGGTAGCTCAGGCAGGAGAGTCCAATGACTCAATCAGCGCGCACCACGGTAAAGTGCCTAGATCCCGGCGACGGCTCCGGCGATGTGATTGTGGAAATACCCGATGACATTTTGCGCGAGCTCGGGGTCACGACGGGCGACAGACTCTCCATCGAGCTCATCAACGGCGATATCGTACTCAAGCCAGTCCGCGAGCGCCGTGAATCTGACTAGCTACCCTTTGTAGCCCCTCTCTGTCGTCCTGTTGAGCTGATGAAGCTTTCTAGCGGGGGGAATAAGGGACGGCAGTCAGCCTACCGCCGTCCTCCTGGTAGGTGCGTTATTTGGCTGGATAGTTGGCGACTACTTGGTCCTCGCCGCTTTTGATTAAACCAATGACTTGGTAGGCATGGCTTACGCCATCAACCTTCATGCCTGGGGACCCAGCTGGCATTCCTGGTACGGCGATCCCGACTAGATCGTTCCGCCCCCTGAGTTCTCGAATCTGCTCAGCTGGCACGTGACCTTCAACAAACTTTCCGTCGATCACAGCTGTGTGGCAGGACGCTAACCGTGGCGCTACGCCCAGCTTCTGTTTCACTGCGCTCATGTCCGTCTCAACATGGTCGGTCACTTTGAAACCATTGGCTTCCAGGTGCGCGATCCAGTTCTTGCAGCAACCGCAGTTCGCGTCTCGGTGAACGTCGATGGACAATGGCTCGGCAGCGTAGGCCGCCGAGGTCACCAGAAGCCCAGCGATAGCGGCTAGCCGAACGAATATGCGGTTAGTTGGCATGAGTGTGCTCCTTACCGTCTTTGTGAACATGCGTCTTTGGCGACGATGTCGGGTGGGCATCCGAATGGGCCTCGGCCGCATTGTGGTCACCGTGATGATCTGCCGCTTGAGCGGAGCCTGCGGGTGCAGCTCCATGGTCGTGAGCTGCCTGGGCATGATCGTCGTCTGCCGCTTCATCGTGATCACCATGCTCGGCATGACCGCTCCCGCCGTGCTGGCCCTCATGGTTGTGCATATCGCTTTCACCGCCGCCGTGCTGGTGGCCGCCGCTCGTGGCCACCAAGGCCTTGTACTGCTCGGCATTCATCTGGGGCAGTTGATCCAGGAACGCGACGATTCCCCAGATGTACTCATCGCCCATGCTCTTGCCCCAGGCGGGCATGCCCGTGGCTTTGATACCGTGCTTGATTGTCCAGAATGCGGCGGCTGGATCGCCTCCGACACCCACCTTGGTGAGGTCGGGTGGCGACGGGTATAGCGCTTGGCTTAGCTCAGTCTTCCCAACGCCAGGGGCAAGGTGACAGCCTATACACATGGCGTTGTAGTTGCCCGCCCCCGCTTTGATCAACGCGGCTTCCTTCAGATCAGGGACTTCGATGTCTCGCGCTCGAACCTCAATAGACCGATCACGAGCCATGGCGAGAAAGGAATGGACTGCCGGGAAGTGAGGATCATCGGCGCCGACATTCACCAAGCCGAAATAGGCTGTGCCCAGTACCGCAGCACTTCCGACAGCACTAGCCCCGAGCAGCGTTGTAATTGTTCTTTTCATGTTGGGATTCTCAGAACCACATCCTGATACCGGCAACGAAGCGTGCCTCATTAACATCTCCACCCTCGTTTCGGATGAAGTCAGCGGTGTTGCCGTAGGAGCGGCTCCAGGTTACGCCTATGTATGGAGCAAACTGGCGGACAATTTCATACCGTAGACGCAACCCGACTTCGGTATTGGCCAGACCCGAGCCTACGCCGCGCTCTGGATCGTTCTTGCCATAGAAGTTCGCCTCTGCCGTGGGTTGCAAGATCAAGCGATTGGTCAGCAGGATGTCGTATTCGCCCTCAAGACGCGCAGCAGTCTGGCCGTTCTCACCTATGAACGCCGTGGCTTCGGCCTCGAAGTCATAGAGGGCCATGCCCTGAATACCAAAGGCTGCCCAGGTCTGCGGGGATTCTGGTTTGAAATCCTGACGGACTCCGGCGACCACATCCCACCATGGACTGACCGAGCGCCCGTACAGCAATTGCAGCTCAGCGTCTTCGGTTACCCCATTGGTGCGCTCGCCTTCAGAACGAACCCAGAGTCGATTAATGTCGCCGCCTACCCAGCCTGATGCGTCCCAGGCCAGGGTGCTGCCCTCATTGGCGTCCTGGTATTCGAGCTGGTCCAAAAGGAAGAAGCTGTTGACTCCGCTGTCATGCACCTGGTGGCCACCCAAAGGCGGAAAGGCTGCCTCGCGGTCGGCATCAGTGAGCACTGGAATCGGAGTGCGGCTCGTTGTGGTCGGAGAAGTCACTGAACCGTGGTTCATCTGGGTATGGTCCATGCCCTTCATCGAACCGTGATCCATGCCCTTCATATTTCCATGGCCCATTTTGCTGTGGTCCATCTTGCTATGGTCCACCGAGCTGGATTTACTCTGGCTTTGAGCATGCCCCATCTCGCTGTGATCAGCGGAGGCAGGCTTTTTTTGCTGTTTGCTGACCCCCATCTTGCTGTGATCCATCGGCGGCATCGATTCGGAAGGAGCAGCACCCATTTGCATGGAACCGTGCCCCATTTTCGAATGATCCATGCCCGAGTGATCCACTTCTTCAGCGGCGAAGCTGGGCGTTACACCCAGCATGCCGATTGAAACAGTCAAGGCCAGCAGCGAAGGCCGCTCAAGGCTATTGGCCATCTTTCCCTGCCTCAGCTTTGTCGCTGCCATGCGATTCCATCATTTTGTCGTGGTCCATGCCTTCCATCGAGCCATGGTCCATCCCCTTCATCGAGCCGTGGTCCATACCTTCCATGGAACCATGGTCCATGCCTTCATGGTTCATCCCCTGACCCTGCTTATCCTGCGAGCCTTTGGCTTTGCCTGCCTCGGTGGATTTCTGTGAGTGCTGATCATGGTTGTCGCTGGACCACGACGACGGGGCATAAACAGCCAGCATGCCTACCATCGCAGCAGAAAGTAAAAAGGCGCTTCGTTTCATTGGTTTGCTCATCTCAGATCTCCAGTTCATTCGTCCACACGGACTTCTCGGAACATGCCCATTTCCATGTGGAACAGTAGGTGACAGTGATAGGCCCAACGTCCCAAGGCATCTGCGGTGACGCGATAGCTTCGTTTTGAGCCAGGTGGCATGTCGATGGTGTGCTTGCGAACCATGAAGTTGCCGTTCTCGTCCTCCAGATCACTCCACATACCGTGGAGATGGATGGGGTGAGTCATCATGGTGTCGTTGACTAAAGTGATGCGAAGACGCTCGCCATATTTCAACCGCAGCGGTTCAGCGTCGGAGAATTTGATACCGTCGAACGACCACGCGAACTTCTCCATGTGGCCGGTAAGGTGCAGTTCGATTGTCCGTCCAGGCTCTCGACCATCGGGATCGATGAAGGTGCTCCGCAAATCGGCGTAGGTCAGCACTCGGCGTCCGTTGTTGCGCAGGCCAATTCCCGGATCGTTCAGCTTCGGGGTCGGCGACATGGTCTGCATATCGACCAACGGGTTGTTGGTCTCGGAAGCTGGATGGCTCTGCATTGCACTGCTCATGCCGGCCATGCTGCCATGGTCCATGCCAGCCATCTTGCTGTGGTCCATGCCGGCCATGCTGCCATGGTCCATGCCGGCCATCTTACTGTGGTCCATGCCGGCCATGCTGCCATGATCCATTCCGCCCATGCTGCCGTGGTCCATGCCCATGTCGCTCATGGCGATGATCGGGCGCGGATCTACCTCCGGCACGGGCGCTTGCAAGCCTTCACGAACTGCCAGGGTGCCTCGGGAGTACCCGGTACGGTCCATGGACTGCGCGAAGATCGTATAGGCCTGCTCGTTTTCAGGTTCGACGATGACATCGTAGGTTTCCGCAACGGCGATCCGGAACTCATCGACCGATACGGGTTTGACGTACTGGCCGTCGGCAGCCACAACCGTCATCTTCAGCCCAGGAATCCGGACATCGAAATAGGTCATGGCCGAGCCGTTGATAAAGCGCAGGCGGATTTTCTCGCCGGGCTTGAAGATTCCCGTCCAGTTGCCGTTCGGAGCCTGGCCGTTCATGAGGTAGGTGTAGGTATACCCGCTCACATCAGCGAGGTCGGTGGGGCTCATCTTCATTTCAGCCCACATCTTCCGATCCGCTACAGCGGCCGACCAGCCTTTCTCGCTCACATCGTCAACGAAGTCGCCAACTGTGCGCTTGTGGAAGTTGTAGTAGTCAGATTGCTTCTTGAGTTTGGAGAGCACCCGCGCCGGGTCCTCATCCGTCCAATCGCTGAGCATGACGACGTAATCGCGGTCATACACAAACGGCTCGGGATCTTTGGCATCGATCACCAGAGCACCATAAACGCCGGACTGTTCCTGGAAGCCAGAGTGGCTGTGATACCAGTAAGTACCGTTTTGGTGGACCTTGAACTTGTATTCGTACATGCCATCGGGAGCGATGCCGTGGAAGCTCAAGCCCGGCACACCGTCCATGTTGGCGGGCAGGATGATGCCGTGCCAGTGAATGGAGGTGTCCTGTTTCAGCCGGTTGCGTACGCGCAGCGTCACGGTGTCGCCTTCGCGCCAGCGCAGGATTGGCCCTGGCACGGAGCCGTTGATGGCCATGGCCGTACGAGCTGCACCCGTGATGTTGACGGGCAGTTCACCGATATACAGATCGAAGTCCGTGCCGCTGAGCACGTTCGGTTGGCCGGGGCTGGTCACGGCCCAGACCGGCGCGCGCCACATGCCGAGCCCACCCAGAAGTCCGGTAGCGGCCAGGCCTTTGACGAAAGATCGTCTCGTGGTTTTGCTTTGCATGCCGTTGCGTCCAGTCAGGTAGATCGCTGATATCCAGGCTGCTCGATGGCGCAGCCCTTGGGTTCATTGGAGCTCTCATTAGTCTCGTAGACTTTCGCCACTGCGCGAGGCTGATGAGAGGCCGTAGGCTGAAACTGCCATAGTTCAGATTCCGGAGTGATTACATTTCTGTAAGCTCGGATCAGCAACTTTCGTGGCCCGCGTGCTTGCTGGACTGGGCGGCGACTGGCGCCTGTTCTTTCTTCTCCTGCGCAACCTGGTAGGCCTGCATGGAGCTTTGGCGAGCCGCTTCCATCCGCGCAAAGGTCCGGTCAGCGCCTCCCTCTGCCAGGGCGATGCCTGCCATGCCGAAGGTAACGACCATCACAATTGCTTTGACCATGTTCATCTGGAGATCCTCAATGGTTCTGCGCCTCATGGCGTCAGGTACAGGGTCAAATTAGCCTCGCAGTGCTGTCAGAAAACTGATCTCGACATTACTTTTCCGTCAGCTTCTGGTTGGGCGTCTTTTTTCCTGCAAACTGGAGATGCACACCGCGTGGATGAGAGCAGATGAAATTACTCGTAGCCGAAGATGAGCCGAAAACCGGTGTCTACCTCCAGCAAGGCCTGACAGAAGCTGGCTTCACCGTAGACCGGGTGATGACAGGCACTGACGCCCTGCAACAAGCGCAGAGCGAAGCGTATGACTTGCTGATCTTGGACGTAATGATGCCGGGGCTCGATGGCTGGGAGGTCCTGCGCAAGATCCGGGCAGCGGGGAAAGACGTGCCGGTCCTCTTTCTCACGGCCCGTGATGGCGTAGATGATCGCGTGAAAGGCTTGGAGCTGGGTGCTGATGACTACCTGGTGAAGCCCTTTGCGTTCTCTGAGCTGTTGGCGCGGGTCCGCACACTGCTGCGCAGAGGCAACGGTGGTTCTGTTCAAACCACCATGAAGATGGCGGACCTAGAGGTTGACCTGCTCAAGCGCCGGGCTACGCGAAACGGCAAGCGGATCGACCTTACTGCCAAGGAGTTTGCCCTTTTGGAGCTGCTCATGCGCCGACGCGGGGAGGTGCTCCCCAAGTCGCTGATCGCTTCTCAGGTCTGGGACATGAACTTCGACAGTGACACCAACGTGATCGAGGTCGCGATTCGCCGACTGCGGGCCAAGATTGATGACGACTTCGCGCCAAAGCTCATCCATACCGCCCGAGGCATGGGCTACATGATGGATGTGGCCGAGTGATGCGCCCGCAATCATCGCTCGTCAAGCGACTGACCCTGATGTTCATGTTCGCGGTGACTGCTGTCTTGGTCGTTGCCGGCGTGGCTTTCTACGGGCTCAGCCAGCACCATTTCCGGATGCTGGATGAGCAGGCGCTCTCCGAAAAGCTGGAGTCAACGCGTCATATTCTGTCCATTTCAGCAGCGCGAGGCGGGCTCGACGATCAGAAGCAGCAGCTGCGGGCATTGCTCGGCGCACATCAGGATCTGTCGGCGAAAATCACCAAGGCTGACGGAACGGTCCTTTTTTCAGATCCCAAGGCTTCGCAAATTCCTAAGCAGTTCGAGCAGGCGCACCGGGGCGCAGTTTGGGAATGGCAGGATGAAGCGCAGAACTTCCGGGGTATCACCGCCCAGTTAACCATCGCGGGCGAGCCGGAACCGGTGACGGCCGTGCTGATGCTCAATGTCACCACTCACGCGCATTTCTTTATCACCCTGCAATGGTGGTTCGGCATCGGCTTGGTGATCAGCGCGATTGTGAGTGCAGGCTTGGGCTGGGTCGTTGCCAAGAGTGGGCTTCGGCCTGTTGGGCAAATCACCAAAGTGGCCACCGGGATGTCGGCAAGATCGCTCCGCGAGCGCATTCCGCTGGAGCCCGTACCGCTAGAGCTTCAGGAGCTCATCCTGTCTTTCAACGGGATGCTGGGACGGTTGGAGGATGCATTCGTTCGGTTGTCCAACTTTTCTGCCGATATCGCTCACGAGTTGAGAACGCCGGTCAGCAACCTACTGACCCATACCGAAGTGGTGCTCACCAAGAAGCGTGACCTAGATGCCTATGAGGAAAACCTCTATTCGAATCTGGAGGACCTTAAGCGCATGTCGCGCATGATCGATGACATGCTTTTCCTTGCCAAGGCGGATAACGGTCTCATCGTGCCCGAGCAGATCGATGTGGACCTCTCCGAACTCGTATCCAAGCTGTTCGAGTACTACCAGTTTCTGGCTGAGGACCGGGGCATTCAGCTGACCCTCCAAGGTCGTGGCAAGGTTCGTGGTGATCGCCTGATGATTGACCGAGCCCTTTCCAACCTCTTATCTAACGCGTTGCGCTACACCCCGGAAGGCAATGAGATAGCAGTGCAGATCGAGCAAACACGTGAAACCGTGACGTTATCCGTACATAACAGCGGAGTAACCATCGATCCTCAGCATATTGGCAAGATCTTTGACCGGTTCTATCGGGCCGATCCAGCCAGACGCGAAGGTGGGCCAAGTAATGCGGGCCTGGGGCTGTCGATCACACGCTCCATTATTGAGACTCACAGCGGACGAATTTGGTGTACCTCAGCGGAGGGTGTCACAACCTTCTTCATCAGCCTTCCCGCCTCCAAGCGGTTGGTTGGTGCAGCCCCAACCCCTTAATGCTGAACTCATCCCAGTAACCTATACTCGCCCATCATGAATCGGTTCATTCGACTGCTCACCATCCTGATGCTTGTCGTGGCGCTTCCGCTTAACGGGATGGCGGGCATCGATTCGGCGACTGAACCTTGTCCAATGCAGACCATGGGCATGGAAATGATGGCGGGCATGGACCATGACTGCTGCCAGGACCAGAAGCCGGGCAAGACTGGTGACCATGCCAAATCCTGCAAGGTAGGCCAGGAGTGCAGAACTGCCAGCACAGTGCAGCTCAGCTTCCTGACGCCTGGACTGACCTATGCCAAGCCACGACCTGCCGATACCTACGCTGTAGGCATAGCAACAGGTTCTCCCCCCGATCCATGGCGTCCTCCCCGCGTCTGACTCCCTCTTAATTTCACACCATCGTTCTGCCTAGCAGCGGGCCGATGGCACGCGCCTGGGCGCTGATCTTTCGAGGAATCATTCTCATGACTCCCCAACGTTTTCAGGGACGAACTTCCACTGCTGTCCTTTTCATACTGCTGCCGGCTGTCTCAGCACAGGCTGCATCGCTGTCGCTGGATGAAGCGCTGCAACTGGCTGAACGCAACGCTCCCTCTCTACAAGCCCTCCAGGAGCAGGCATCAGCTGCGCGCAACTTAGTCATTCCAGCGGGCGAACTACCCGATCCGCGCTTGAATCTTGGGGTACAAAACCTGCCGATTGAAGGCGCTGATCGCTGGAGCATGAACAGAGACTTCATGACCATGCAGGTGGTTGGCCTGTCCCAGGACGTACCGAACCGGGACAAGCGTAAAGCTCGCGTAGAGACAGCTCAGGCCACGGTCGAGCGAGCCGATGCTGAGGCGGTCTTCGAGCGCCTGAAGATTCGAGCGGCAACCGCGCAGGCTTGGGTTAATGCGTACACCGTGCAGCGAAAACTTGAACAGTTCGACGCTTTCTACAAAGAAAACCAGCTGCTGGCTTCTACGGTGCGGGCGCGCCTGGCCGGAGGCGCAGGCTCGACGGCCGATACGCTGGCTCCGAAACAGGAATTGGCGCAGTTGGACGAGCAGAAGGATGTTTTATTGAGTCAGGCAGCTCAAGCGCGATCCGCGCTGAAGCGCTGGATTGGGCAGGACGCCGAAGTAGGGGCGCCGACGTTCCCACTCTGGCCTGTAGACGCAGCTGAATACCTGCACTCCGTACATGCCCATCCGGAGCTCAATACCTACAACGCCATGACACGCGAGGCGCAAGCCCAGGTACACCAGGCCCAGGCAGAAAAGAAGTCGGATTGGTCTTGGGGGGTGGATTATCAGCGTCGTGGCCCGGACTTCAGCAACATGGTCAGCCTGCAAGTCAGCTTCCAGTTGCCGTTGTTCACCGGCTCCCGGCAAGACCCGATGATTGCGGCGCGACGCGCACAAGTTCGCCAGTTGGAGGATGAGCAGGATGCAGCCCTGCGCGAGCATCAAGCCCAGCTTGAAACAGACCTTGCCGAGTACCAACGTTTGCAGCGGGCGGTGCGGCGCAGTCGCGAGACGCTTCTACCTCTGGCCGAGGACAGGGTACGCCTCGCTCTGGCGGACTACCGCGCCGGTAAGTCGCCGTTGAGTGAAGTGCTGTCGGCACGTCGGCAACGCGTGGAAGCGCTGTTACAGGATGTGGATCTGCAAGGACAGTTGGCTGCAACAGCAGCGCGTCTGCATTTCGTATATGGAGAGGTGCGGGCATGAGGAATAGGTCGATTGGTTTGGTTGTGGCTGCTGCCCTTGCTATTGGAGCAGGCGCGGGCTTCTGGCTAGGAGGACGGGGCACGGTTACCCCATCGCAGCCAGTAGGTGAGCAAAAAGCGCTGTACTGGTACGACCCGATGTATCCCCAGCAGCATTTCCCGGCACCCGGAAAGTCGCCGTTCATGGACATGCCGCTCGTGCCCAAGTATTCAGACGAGACGGATGACAAGGGGCAGCCTGCGGTTCAGGTCTCGGCTGGGCTCCAGCAAAATCTCGGGATGCGATTGGCAACGGTGATGGCTGGCAGGCTTGAACGATCCCTGAGCGTGAGCGGCGTTCTGGCGTTCGACGAACGCGACTTCAGCGTGTTGCAGGCCCGTACTGGCGGTTACGTCGAACGCGTATATGGCCGGGCGGCGGGGGATATAGTTGCTAAAGGGGCTCCCCTAGCCGATGTGCTGACCCCGGAGTGGGCTGGTTTGCAGGAGGAATATCTGGCGTTGCGGCATTCCGGCGACGCTCAGCTGACGGCGGCGGCACGACAGCGGCTCCTGCTCTCCGGCATGCCGGTCTACCTGATCAACCGGGTCGCGAGCACTGGAAAGGTACAGCTCTCGGTCACACTTTCCGCGCCCACTGCCGGTGTCATCCAGGTTCTCGATCTGCGACCCGGCATGACGCTGACGCCGGGGACTACCTTGGCAAGGATCAACGGAGTGGCCAACGTCTGGCTGGAAGCCGCTGTGCCAGAAGCCCAGGCTCAAGGCCTGCGCGAAGGCCAGCCTGTGCAAGCGCAATTGCCAGCTTTCCCAGGCGATCCGGTACCGGGCAAGTTGACCGCGCTGTTGGCTGATGCCGATTTGCAAAGCCGCACGTTGCGCCTGCGTATCGAGTTGCCCAACCCGGATGGACGGCTTCGTCCTGGGATGACCGCTCAAGTGGCTCTCAATCCCGGCGTGTCTTCCGAGCAGAGCCTCTTGGTGCCTGCCGAGGCGGTCATACGCACCGGCAAGCGGGATCTGGTGATGCTGGCTGAAGAAGGTGGTCGCTTCCGACCGGTGGAAGTTGTGTTGGGTCAGGAGAGCAAGGGGCAAGTTGCGGTGTTGCAGGGCCTTCAGGCAGGTCAGCGCATCGTCGCGTCGGGGCAATTCCTACTGGACTCCGAAGCTAATTTGAAAGGCATCGAAGCGGCGACGGCGCAAGACGTTCAGCCAAAAGCGGGGCCCGCCTTACATGAAGCGAACGGCCGTATCGTGCAGATAGATGGAGCCCAGCTCACCGTTGACCATGGTCCCTTCCTCACCCTGGGTATGCCTGGGATGACCATGACCTTCCCGGTGGCTGATCAGTCGCTCCTTGATGGCCTCAAGGTCGGTGCACAGATTCGCTTTGGCATCCGCGAACGCGACGAGGGCATGGTGGTTGAGCAGATCAAAGTGTTGGAGGGCCAACCATGATTGCCAAACTGATCCGCTGGTCGGTAGGCAACCGGGTACTGGTGCTGCTCGCTACGCTGTTTCTGGTGGCATGGGGCTTCGTCTCGGTGCGCAGTCTGCCAATCGACGCCTTGCCCGACCTGTCGGATGTACAGGTGATCATCCGCACGTCCTACCCAGGTCAGGCTCCTCAGATCGTTGAGAATCAGGTGACCTATCCGCTGACCACCACAATGCTCTCGGTTCCGGAGGCCAAAACGGTACGCGGCTTCTCCGCCTTCGGTGACAGCTTCGTCTACGTGCTGTTCGAGGACGGCACCGATCTGTATTGGGCGCGCTCTCGGGTTCTTGAGTACCTGAGCCAGGCACAATCGCGATTACCTGCGGCAGCCAAGCCGGTACTCGGACCGGACGCCACCGGAGTCGGGTGGATTTATCAGTATGCGCTGGTCGATCGCAACGGTGGCCATGACCTGTCGCAACTGCGCAGCCTGCAGGACTGGTTCCTGCGCTATGAGCTCAAGACCCTGCCGGATGTCGCTGAGGTGGCCACCATCGGCGGTATGGTCAAGCAATACCAAGTCCTCCTCGATCCGCTTCGCATGGCCAGCCTCGGTATCACCCAAGCTGAGGTGATAGAGGCTATAGGTAAGGCCAACCAGGAGACCGGCGGTGGTGTGCTGGAGCAAGGCGAAGCAGAATTCATGGTTCGTGCGGCCGGCTACCTAGGATCGCTGGACGATTTCAGAGCGATCCCTCTGCGACTGGCTACCAAGGGCGTGCCGGTGAACTTAGGCGATGTCGCTACGGTGCAGATAGGTCCGGAAGCCCGCAGAGGCATAGGTGAACTGGACGGCCTCGGTGAAGCCGTAGGTGGAGTGGTTATCCTGCGCAGCGGCAAGAATGCTCGTGAGGCCATCGCGCACGTCAAGGCCAAGCTCGAAACCCTGAAGAAAGGCCTGCCTGCCGGGGTGGAGCTTGTCACCGTCTACGACCGCAGCCAGCTGATCGACCGTGCTGTGGAGAACCTCAGTCACAAACTGGTCGAGGAGTTTGTGGTAGTGGCGTTGGTATGCGCAGCGTTTCTCTGGCACCTGCGCTCGTCGCTCGTGGCCATCGTGTCGCTGCCCGTGGGAATCCTGATTGCGCTGATCGTTATGCGTCATCAGGGTATCAACGCCAACATCATGTCGCTTGGCGGAATCGCTATTGCCATCGGTGCAATGGTGGACGCTGCCGTGGTCATGATCGAGAACGCCCACAAACGTGTAGAGGCCTGGCATGCCCAGCATCCTGGTCAACCTTTGCGGGGCGAAGCGCATTGGAACGTAATGACGGAGGCGGCCGTCGAGGTTGGACCAGCGCTGTTCTTCAGCCTCATGATCATCACGCTCTCGTTCATCCCGGTGTTCACGCTGCAAGCCCAGGAGGGCCGCCTCTTTGCCCCCCTGGCCTTTACCAAGACCTACGCGATGGCAGCGGCGGCTGCGCTATCGGTGACCCTGATACCGGTGCTGATGGGGTACTGGATCAGAGGGCCACTGCCTGCGGAACAGCGCAACCCGCTCAACCGGGGCCTCATCCGGCTGTATCGTCCGGCATTGGAGGTCGTCCTGCGCCGGCCCTTGCTTACCCTCGCTGGAGCATTGCTCATCCTGCTCAGCAGTCTGTGGCCCTTGAACCATCTGGGTGGCGAGTTTCTTCCCCCACTTGATGAAGGTGATCTGCTCTACATGCCTTCAGCCTTGCCTGGACTCTCCGCGCAGAAAGCTTCAGAGCTGTTGCAGCGAACGGATCGCTTGATTCGTACAGTCCCCGAGGTAGCCAGCGTCTTTGGTAAGGCCGGCCGCGCCGAATCGGCCACTGACCCTGCACCGCTTGAGATGTTCGAGACCACCGTGCGGCTCAAGCCCAAGAGTGAATGGCGTCCAGGTATGACCACTGAGAAGCTAATCGAAGAGCTTGACCGTATCGTGCGTGTGCCTGGGCTCACCAATATCTGGATTCCGCCTATCCGCAATCGGATTGACATGCTGGCCACCGGCATCAAGAGTCCGATCGGCGTCAAGGTTGCCGGCAGCGATCTGAACCAGATAGACCGGGCTACCCTTGCTGTGGAGCGGGCAGCGAAAAAGGTGCCTGGAGTGACTTCGGCCCTGGCAGAGCGTTTGACTGGCGGTCGCTACATTGATTTGGACATCGACCGCCATGCCGCTGCGCGTTATGGCCTGAACATTACCGACGTACAGGCTATTGTCGCCGGTGCCATAGGTGGCGAAACCATTGGGGAAACGGTTGAAGGGTTAGCTCGCTATCCCATTAGCGTGCGCTATCCACGTGAATGGCGTGATTCCGTGGAGGCGTTGCGTCAGCTGCCAATCTACACGTCGCAGGGGGGCCAGCTGACGCTTGGCACCGTGGCCCGCATACGTATTGCCGATGGCCCGCCCATGCTCAAGAGCGAAAATGCTCGCCCCTCGGGCTGGGTGTACGTCGATGTGCGCGGCAGAGACCTATCGTCTGTTGTGGCAGACCTGCGGCAGGTGATCGACACCGAGGTAAAGCTAGATCCGGGCATGAGCTTGAGTTACTCCGGGCAGTTCGAATATTTGGAGCGCGCTAACGCACGCCTGGCCTGGGTGGTGCCGGCGACGCTGGCCATCATCTTCGTGCTGCTCTACCTGACTTTTGGGCGCCTCGGTGAGGCGCTACTCATCATGGGCACGCTACCGTTCGCGCTAACCGGAGGCGTTTGGCTGCTGTACCTGCTGGGCTACAACCTGTCGGTGGCCACAGGCGTTGGTTTCATTGCCTTGGCCGGCGTAGCTGCGGAGTTTGGGGTGATCATGCTCATTTACCTGAATAACGCTTGGGCTGAGCGTCAGGCCAGTGGCGAAACCACACGAGCAGCGCTGCTCGGCGCAATCCGTGAGGGTGCGGTGCAGCGCATCAGACCCAAGGCAATGACCGTGGCGGTCATCGTTGCAGGCCTGCTGCCCATCCTCTGGAGCAGCGGTACCGGCAGCGAGGTCATGAGTCGCATCGCGGTGCCCGTGGTCGGCGGCATGCTAACCGCTCCGTTGCTCTCCCTGTTTGTAATACCTGCGGCGTACTGGCTGATCCGTCGCCGCGAACTTACTGTCACTACCCCCACCCCCTCAGGAGAAAACCAATGAAAAAGCTAATCGTCATCGCAGCCCTGGTCACAGCTTTCGCCGCCAGTGTGCATGCCCAGGACATGGATGGTATGGACATGAAGAACATGCCAGCTTCCGCCGAAGGAGGCCAAGGCACCCAGGCGGCACCCACCGCGCATGCTGAAGGGGCAATAAAGGCGCTGGATCCTCAAAGCGGAAAAATCACATTGGCCCACGGCCCGGTAGCAGAGCTCAAATGGCCGGCGATGACCATGGGTTTCCATGCTGAGCCTGCACAGCTGAAGGGCTTGAACGTAGGAGACAAGGTGAAATTTGGGTTCCGTATGGAAGGAAGCGTCGCGAAGATCGTGAGCATTCATAAGCAGTGATGTTCAAGCCTTAAATGATCGGGCACGCCTTCACACCGAGAGGATTCGGACAAGCTTACAGAAATGTCATCAATCTTCAGGACCCCGTCAGGTCGAACGCTACGTACCGTCATGAGACGGTGCACTGGCATCAAATCGACCCGATACCGGAGATATGACCATGAACAGTCGCTTTGAAGAATGCATCTCGGAATGCCTGCGCTGTGCGCTGGCCTGTGAAGGCTGTGCGTCAGCCTGCCTACAAGAACAAGATGTAAAAATGATGGCTGACTGCATCAAGCTGGACAGAGATTGCGCAGATATGTGCAACCTTGCGGCTACCTTGATGGCACGAGAAAGCATGCTAGCCAAAGAGCTTTGTGCCCTATGCGCCAAAATTTGCCGGGCCTGCGGGGAGGAGTGCGGTAAGCATAAGGCAGACCACTGTCAGCAATGCGCCCAGGCCTGCATGACCTGCGCAGAATCCTGCGAAGCAATGGCTGCGTAAGCGAATTTCGCCAAACCTCCGTCTGCTTTCCATGCGCCTGATTAAGGATTTGGGTACGTCGATAATCGTCGTGCTTAGGGAGGCGGGTAGACCGCTGATGGACATGCGCTCTGGCAGAGCCTAGCTTGGGCAGCTAGCAAACCAGAGGCGCTGCGATCTGATAGCAAAGAAGCCCGCCTCAGCGGCGGGCTATCAGATGTCTCCAAGGGGAGGCTGTAGGCCAACAAGTCTCGGAGCAAGCACTTGTAGGATACGCCTGTTGGCTCACGCCCACCAGCCAGCTTCGGCGGAAGCGAATGGTCCTACGTTCTGACGGCCGGCATTGGAAGCGGCTTGGTGATGGCCACGTCGATTTGCAGGGCGATCCGCCAAGACAAAGCCGGCTGATTATCCCCAAGCGGTATACCCTCAGGAAGAGTCAAAGGCAAAGCTAGGGATGAATCTAGCGGGTACCCACATTTGAGGGCAGAATCACCAGCTTCGCCTACAGTGCATTGGGTTGAGGGGAAAGGTGTGGGAGCAGAGCTAGATCGGGTAAAGGATCGCAAAAGGAGCAGAGCGTTAATCGAAGACCTCTACCTCGACGCGAACCGAGTTTACGTAATTCACTACTCCTGCGAATCGTTTTATGAAAATGATACGGGGGAGTCGAAACGTGTGACATCCATCGCCACACGGAACCTAAAAACCGGCCAAACCAAATCGTGGTCCATCCATAAAGAAGCAGAGCTCAGCAAACAGCTCTCCAGCATGCAAGCAGAGCTCAATAAATTCGAAAAGTCGATGCTGAAAGGCTTTTTCCAATGGCTTGATAAGCACAAGGATTGTCGGTTCCTGCATTGGAACATGCGAGACGAAAATTTCGGGTTCTTTGCGCTTGAGCATCGCTTTCGGGTGCTTGGGGGCAAACCCGTAGAGCTGCCGGATGACAAGAAGGTTGACCTTGCGCGTGAGCTGGTTGCGTTATATGGAAGAAACTATGCCCCGCATGCCGATAGCAGGGGAAGGAAAGGCAGGATCATGGCATTGGCTGAACTCAATAATGCCAGCGACCAAGACGCACTGCCCGGCGCTGATGAGGCTGCCGCCTTTGTGAACGCTGAGTACATAAAAATGCATCAATCGACCCTAAGGAAGCTCGATATGTTTGCGAACTTCTTCGAGCGTACACATGAAAAGTCCTTGAAGACAAAATCCAAATGGTACGAGCGGAACGGGGTACATCCTGTTGTGTTAATTGAAATCGTCAAAGACCACCCGATCTACACGACAGTTATCGTACTGAGCGGCCTTGCCATTGCCGCTGTCAATTTCAGCCGTTTCTTGGCGCTTTTCAACTAGCCCCCTGTAGTGCAAGCACCATTTCACCAATCTTTGGGCATCATTATTAGGTTTGGAGGTGTCTACAAAACTGGGACGATTCAGGTTTACTCACATGCGTTGGAGGATTAGTGCTGTCGCAGTCAGCAACGGCGCGGGCTGGGACGCTCTAGCGTGGCATTCGGGTTTAGGATACGAAGCTCATTGGAGCCTCGGGTCGAAGGCCGTCGTCACCGAACTCAAACCGCCAATACCCCACATCATGCCAAGCATCGAGCTTGAATCCGACCTGCGGAAACGTACCGATGTGCTGAAAACCGAGTCGTTCGTGCAGCCCGACACTGCCTTCATTCGGCAAGGCGATACCGGCATACGCCGAGCGATATCCCAGACGCTTCAGAACCGGCAGCAGCACGTCATAGAGCTGCCGAGCAGTTCCGCTGCGGCGCTGCCCCTCGGCGACATACACCGTCACATCCACCGCCCACCGGTACGCCGCACGCGCCCGGTGCTGACTGGCGTAGGCATAGCCGACTACCCGTCCTTCTCGCACAGCCACCAGATACGGATAGGTTTGCAGCGTCGTGGAGATACGCTCACACATTTGCTCCACGCTCGGCACTGCCTCTTCGAATGAGATGGCCGTGTTGAGTACGATGGGCGCGTAGATGAGCTGGATCTCTTCTGCATCCTCTGGTCTGGCGACACGAATTTCGATTCCGCTATGCATCCGACTGCTCCAAGCTGTTCAGGTGTTCGACTACTTCGTTGACCGTGCTACGCGCGGTACGGGTGACGCCAATCAACGTCGCCGAGGCCAAGCCGGTCCAGCCGCCATATCCGACCAGCCAGAGGCGCGGCTCGCGAATAGAACGCCCCCCATCAACCTCGACCTTTCCGTAGTCATCCAGCACGTCCAGTGCCTTAAGGTGATCCAGTGCCGGCCGGAATCCAGTACACCAGACCACCGCATCGACCTGGGTTTTCTCACCGTTGGGCCAGACGACCCCATCCGACGTGAATGAGGTGAAAGGCCTTACAGCACGAAGGGCCCCGCGCTCGCGAGCTCGGACTACTGAGGGCACCATGACGATATCACCAAGCCCACCGACCTGTGCGTCGATAGCACGGCCCTCCTTTTGAGCCTTGAGGCGCTCGGTAGCCCGTTCGAACAGCACCCGGCCATCCACGTCATCAGGCAGAAACGCCGGCTCCTCCGTGGTTACCCACATTGCGTCGGTGACCTCGGACAGCTCCGCATAAATTTGCGCCCCCGAGTTGCCACCACCAACGACCAGCACGCGCTTTCCTTGGAAAGCCTCTGGTGACTGGTAATGGGCGGAGTGAATCTGCTGTCCCTGGAACAGCTCTATCCCCGGATAGGCCGGAACATTGGGCTTGCTCCAGGTCCCCGTTGCGCTGATGACGGCACGGGCTTCCCAGTTGCGGTCCTTCGAGCGCACACGAAGACCACGTGCGGTCCGCTCCACCGCCGTGATGCTGACGGGGCGAACGATAGGAAACCCGTAGCGCGCCTCGTACTGCTCCAGGTAGCTGACCACGTGATCCCTATCAGGATTACCTTCGGTGACTGGCGGCATCGGCCAGCCCGCGATGGAGCTCCAAGCGGAGGGCGAGAACAGCGTCAGCGAGTCCCAGCCATGGCGCCACGCCCCGCCCGCAGCCTCTTCAGCGTCAAGCAGCAGGAACGAGAGCTTGGCCCGCTTGAGAAAATAGGCCACCGTCAGCGCGGACTGCCCGCCGCCAATCACGATGACATCGAGTAGCTCGCCTTCGGTGGCCATGGTTTCTCCTGTCTGGCTGGAGCGCTCAGCCTTCGCCGAACTGGTTGATGTAGTTGATGTGCGCAGGCTTCTGAATCGCCCGTGGGCGAAGATCCTGCACCCAGGCGATCGCCTCGCGGCGCGGCATTCCGGACTCGATCAGCAGACGGGCAGCGAACAGCCCGGTGCGGCCGGAGCCGCCCTTGCAGTGGATGGCCAGGGCCTTGTTGGATGCGAGCAAAGCGTTCAACTGGTGGCGGATCTCTCCCAGCCCGACCTCGAAGTTTTTATCCGGAGCATGATCATCCTTGATCGGCAGTTGGTACCACTCCAACCCATGCTGCTTGACCGCGACGCCAAGCTGGGCAACTCCGTTTTCCTGAAGCTCTGCGTCCGACATCAGCGTAACCAGCGCCACGGCACCGGCCTGCTTGAGCGTATCCAGGCTTTCAGCGAGACCGCTGGTCTGGGTGCCCGGACAAGGCGTAAAAATCAGCACACCCGGAGCATGGGGCAACGATTTCAATGAGTAAGGATGCGACATGCTCATGACCTCAGATAGACCGAATATTGACTCGTTTGGATAGTTCCTCCGCCGACTCTTTGCGCTCGGAGTAGCGGTCTACCAAATAATCCTGGCGATCACGCAGCAGCAGCGTGAACTTGGTCAGTTCCTCCATCACGTCGACCAGCCGATCGTAGAAAGAAGACGGCTTCATGCGCCCGGCTTCATCGAACTCCAGGAAGGCTTTCGGCACCGACGACTGGTTCGGGATGGTAAACATACGCATCCAGCGGCCAAGCACGCGCAGTTGGTTCACCACGTTAAAGGACTGGGAGCCGCCACATACCTGCATCACCGCGAGGGTCTTGCCCTGGGTCGGGCGAACGGCGCCCATGGCCAGCGGTACCCAATCGATCTGCGCCTTGAAGACAGCACTCATTGAGCCGTGACGCTCGGGCGAGCACCACACCTGGCCCTCGGACCATTGCATCAGCTCGCGGAGTTCCAGCACCTTCTCGTGAGAGTCCGGAGCGTCATCCGGCAGCGGTAGGCCGGAAGGATCAAAGATTCGGGTTTCGGCGCCGAACTCTTCCAGCAGGCGCGCAGCCTCCTGGACCATCAAGCGGCTGAATGAGCGTTCGCGGGTCGATCCGTACAGCAGCAAGATGCGCGGTTTGTGTGTGGAAGGATCCTTCGGCGCCAGCCGCTCCAGCGACGGCAGATCAATCAGTTCTGGTTGGACATTTGGCAGGTGGTCGTTCATTTCGGTCTCCATTGATCCAGGGCCTACAGCGCGCCGATGCGGGCAAGTTCGGCTTTCAGTTGGTCCTGGCTCAGTTGCGAGAGAGGCAGCGCAATGAAGGCACGCACGCGCTCATTGATCTTCGCAAGTGTGGTTTGGAAGGCATCTTCGACTTCTGCCTCACTCCCGGTGACCGCCGAAGGGTCGGCCAGGCCCCAGTGGGCTTTGAGCGATGGACCGAAGAAGATCGGGCAGGCTTCGCCGGCAGCGCGGTCGCACACGGTGACAACGATGTCGGGAGGAGAGCTCTCGAAGGCATCCGAGGCCTTGCTTGAAAGACCAGCGGTGGGGATGCAGGCGGCCTCCAAGGTTTTCAGTGCCCGCTCATTGACCTTGCCGCTTGGGAAGCTGCCCGAGCTCACAGCTTCCATACCTTCGGGGGCCAGGTGATTGAACAGCGCCTCGGACAGGATGCTGCGGCAGCTGTTGTGGGTGCACATGAACAAGACTTTCATCAAGTATCTCCGGTTCAAAAGCTCAGGCGGATGGCCAATGCGGCCAAGGTGGCAAGCAGGATCGGCAGCGTCAGGACGATGCCGGTGCGGAAGTAATAACCCCAGGTGATGACGATGTTCTTGCGGGCCAGCACGTGCAGCCACAGCAAGGTGGCTAGGCTGCCGATGGGGGTGATTTTCGGACCGAGGTCACAGCCGATGACGTTGGCGTAGATCATGGCCTCGCGCACGACACCGGTAGCCTCGGCGGAATGGATCGACAAGGCCCCGACCAGCACAGTGGGCATGTTGTTCATGACCGACGACAAGCCAGCAGCGAGCAGCCCCGTCCCGAGGGATGCGCCCCAGATCCCGTAGCCGGCGAAAACATTGAGGATCTGCGTCAGGTATTCGGTGAGGCCCGCGTTACGCAGGCCATAGACCACGAGGTACATGCCAAGCGAGAACACCACGACCTGCCAAGGCGCGTCCTTGAGTACCTTGCGGGTAGATATCACGTGCCCACGGGCGGCGATTAGGTAGAGGATCAGCGCACAGGCAGCAGCGATGGCGCTGATCGGAACGCCCAGCGGCTCGATGGCGAAGAAGCCAACCAGCAACAGCGCAAGCACCCACCAGCCGGCAACGAACGTCGCCTTGTCGCGGATAGCGGCTTCGGGAGCCTTCAGTTGGTCGAGTTCATAGGTACGCGGCAGGTCCTTGCGGAAGAACCACAGCAGCATTCCCAGGGTGGCGGCGATGCTTACCAGGTTCACCGGCACCATGACCGAGGCGTACTCGCTGAAGCCAATGCCAAAGTAATCGGCGGAAACGATGTTCACCAGGTTGGACACCACCAGCGGCAAGCTTGCGGTATCGGCGATGAAACCCGCCGCCATGACGAATGCCAGCGTCGCTGCCGGGGAAAAGCGCAAGGCCAGCAGCATGGCGATGACGATCGGAGTCAGGATCAGTGCCGCACCGTCGTTGGCGAACAACGCCGAGACGGCGGCGCCCAGCAGGATGATGAAGGCAAACAGCTTGCGGCTGCTGCCCTTGCCCCAGCGCGCCACGTGCAATGCCGCCCACTCGAAGAAGCCCGCCTCATCCAGCAGCAGGCTGATGATGATGACGGCGATGAAGGTGGCGGTAGCGTTCCAGACGATCTGCCAGACCACGGGGATATCGGACAAGCTCACGACGCCCGCCAGCAGCGCCACGACGGCCCCCAGTGCGGCACTCCAGCCCACACCCAGGCCTTTGGGCTGCCAGATGACGAGAACGATCGTCACCAGGAAAATCATAAATGCGATCAGCATGACTACAACTCAATCAGCGAAGGGAAGTCTCAAGCACAAGCAACAGGGTTCTGCGGCCGCTCGCCCATTTCGGCAAGGCGCAATGCATCGGGGCTCAACCATTCCTGGTTGGCATCGACCACTCCCTTCAGCATCGCGTCCACCCACTGAGGCAGTTCGGGGTGCAGTCGGTAATACACCCATTGACCCTTGCGGCGATCCATCAGGATTCCAGCCTCGCGCAACTGGGCAAGATGACGGGAAATCTTCGGCTGGCTCAGCTCCAGCGCGTGGGTAAGTTCGCAGACACAGAGTTCGCCTTCACGGGCGATCAGCAGGGTCATCCGGGCCCGGGTGTCATCAGCCAGGCATTTGAAAACGATGGGGGGAGTCAGTGGTTCCCGCATGTGACCTCCTGGGGAATGCGTTTGCGGCCAATATCTGAAAATTCGAATATATGCCGATTCAAATATACGGTAAAGCAGATATTTACAATCGCCGCGCCATACGGGATGTCATAAAACTGGAAATAGCCCGCGTTCTGGGCCCTATACTGGCCGTCGATACCATCCCCAGAGTCCCCAATGAACCAGTCTGATATCTCTGTTCGTTTGCTCGGTACCGATCAAATCCAACGACTGGCTGCGCATCTGATTGCAGCGGGCTTGCCGACCCATGACCTGTTGCAGCCCGACCGAATGTTCTATTCCTTTCACCGTGGAGAAACGGAGCTGGGATACGGGGGCATTGAAGGAAGTGGTCGGACTCGTCTGATCCGCTCAATGGTTGTCGTACCGGCCCAGCGTAAGTCAGGGATCGGTACCCAGCTGCTCAAAGCACTTGAGCGAATAGCGGAAGCTGACGGAGCCCGGAGCCTTCACCTGCTGACCACTACAGCACCCGACTTCTTCGAGGCTCGGGGATATGAGCACAGAGACCGATCTCAAGCCCCAAAGGCAATTTCCAGTTCGGAGGAGTTCAAGAGCCTTTGTCCGACCTCTGCGGTCTATATGGTGAAGGAGCTTGGCGACATGAACTCGGTGTCACCTCAGGGAACTCGCCTCCACGAACTTCACTGAGTCCTGCGGCGCCCGGAAGATGGCGAGCCCTGGGTTGACCCGTCATGATTGAGCGACTTCATGAGTGAGGATACAGGCGTATCCTTGGACGGTTTTAAACCTGCCTGGTAGCGGAAAACAGTCAGTCTGGTTGGCGCGTCTGCGCTCGGAAAAGTAGCAACCCCCCCCAAGATGTATCTCAGAGAAATCCATGCCCAACCCAACGATTTGTAGGGGGCTCCCAGCCAGGAGCGCTCGCACCGGTTACCACGCCCCTAAAAGATACCATCATAATTTTTTTGGGGTTTTAGCACGGGGTCCTTCCTGTGATTTTTCTCTGGCTGAACCTTTGCTGTGACAACCCTTATTGTTGTGACAACCTTTATTAAACGAAAAAGCCCGAGAAATTTTGAAAAATTTTGCTTTGTGACAACCTTTATTTTTGCTTTCCTAGAAGCAGCCTCCTCGCTAGGCCGCGAAATGCAAGAGACTTTGTGACAAAGTTTATTAATCGGCAACACTATTGTGATCTCAAATAATTAAGTCTGTCTCGAAATAAATAAGTCAGTCTCGCTTGGAGGCTTAATGGGCTCCAAGCGATGTGACATACCTCGCCTCTCTCGTGCTTTGACACCCCTGGTGCGCCACCTTGCTGCTGACCATCCAACCGCAAGAGTCCCTACGTTCCTTTGTGGAAAGGCATTTCTTTGTCGATCCACGCTCACCCGAGTCGGTTGAGTTCAAGAAAATCTCTAGATACTACATGCGGGGAGAATCTATTGGATTTATCGCTGATATGATTGGAAGGTCTGATACTTACGGATTTAACCGCCTGCTTCACGACCACACAAGTTATTCCCAAGTGGCAGTTTTCCCGGATTCCAGCCAAATCAGCTACGCCCGATATAAATATCAAAGAAGTTCGACAAGATTCGAAACCGAGAGTCAGCTGGCTGGGGTTTGCCTCGACTGTCTAAAAGAAGATATTGATACACTTGGTTTCCCTTACTGGAGGCGTGACCATAGATATGTCGACGTATGCGCGAAGCACAACACCGTAATTTGTAGAAAATGTCCCGTTTGCGGTCGTAATATCGCTGGTCACGGTTCGGGATATGGTCACGAACTATTATGGGAAGGATGTAGAGGCCGATATTTCCATGAATATGAATCAGAGAAAAATCTTGACGAAAGACAATTAGCATTCGCAAAGATCTTTGCTGAGATCGGTGAGTCAGAAATCGCCAGTGACCTTGAATCTGTACTCATACATCTTACAAATGACGTCACATCATCGTGTATTGCCGGGAAAATATCCAAAGACCGTCTGAGCGCAATCCATTGGTACTTAGCAGCCTCTAGAAGAATATCAGATACAAGAAATAACTATCGCCCCGACATCATGTACAGCCGAGGTATTATAGACGCTATAGCAATCGTACATGGGAGCTTCAAAGCACTTCTCGATAATTTGCGTAGTAAAGGTATAAGCTTGCGAAGCATTGATGAGCTCATGCGTTTAGAGCACCCGGATCGTTCCAGGTATTAGTCGTCTTGATTATTATCAAAAAAATTAGTGAAGGCGTTCCCCAAGTCATCACTCGTTGGTTTTCCTAGAGGCTTTCGTTTAGGGCGCTTCGGGGCTTGAGCCTTCATGTCGGTATCCAGCTTCAGGCTTTTGTGCGTTTCACGTTCTTCAGCCGTAAGCGCACATTTGAAAGCGGCTTGTGCGACACGGTTATCACGTTCCGTCCTTATGAATTGCACTACATTTGACCGAGTGGGAGTGCCGAATGGGCATAGAAGGTCGTACCTCTTGGTTTTCTGTTTAATTGCGATGCGCTCCAGTTCTTCTACATCTATTCTGTATGAATAATAAGCACTAGATATATAGGCAGCATGAATGTCTCCTAATTCAATATAGTTGCGATTTTGCGAGCGAGCCTGAACATACGCTTGCACAATCAGGTGGATGGCTGCGCGTTTTAGCCCATAAGTTCCACGATAGATTTCATGTGAAAAAACCTTTCGCTCGGAACGTACACGACCAGCGCTAGCAGCAATACATGCATCTATAAAATCAGCCCAGACTGTAGACTCTGGAGCATCCGGCCACATCACTCTTGGTTGTGCTACCAAGCGTTGAGTATCTTCCTGATTACGCTGGAGCAGCTTATGTCCCAGACTGAAATTCGATACATATACCATAGGCAAGCCGATACCGGACATGGTCAGAAGGAAGTCGGTTGTTAAAGCTACACCTTTCCCTGGCGTTAAATGCTGCATTTCCTCAAGTATCGCCAGTGAGATACCACGCATGTTTGCCTGCTGCTGTGCTCTAGATTGGAGACTTGCTGCATTTTCACGGGTCGTCGGCTCGATGCCGAGGAAATCTGCCAGGAGTTGCTTGCCGGATGACTTGCCCTTTGCGCTGGCGTACCAGTGGGACTCCGCTGTTAGAGACGTCATACAATGATCTATCTTGAACTCTGCGGGGCCGGGCAGTGCACGAAGAAGCGCTTCGATGGTCGCCGATTTACCTACGCCGGCTAAGCCAGTTAGGCAGATTGGAAACGTTTCGACTGGAGTTGGATAGTACATTTCTTTGACAAATACTTGTTCTGATGTTGATCGTAGAGCCGAGTGTGCCGCTGCTTTTCCGACCAGCTCTGCGATCAGCTCAAGACTGAATTGATTTGGTAGAAAAATTCGCCGTAGCGTCATTTCTAAGAAATGCGCAGCTAACATAGGGGGCAGATGATCGATGTCGCCGACGGGTTCTGGACGAATCGTTACCTTTTTTCGAATATGCTCGATGTCTAACAAACCGTCGAATCTTGTTCGCATTATTTCGATCATGCTTTGTCACCCACCAGTCGTCTTTGATCATCCAAGTCCCGCTGCGTTTCTGCACTCTTTTTTGGACGTCCCAATTTCCTTACGCCGGCGTGCCAAGACTTACCAGTGTCCTTTTCAAATTCCTGATAATGGTGCTGATCAATGGCTACCTTTTCGTTCCGGCGTTTTGCTTGAGCTAGGAGCCGTGATTGGTTGATGAACTGAAGATCTTCCAGGGAAATATCCTCGCTGCCAACTCTTGTGCTTGCGGAAAGAACGAAATTTAGCTCGTAGAGCTTACCTTCAACCTCAATCCATATGTGACGTACGCACATCGTCATGCTGTATGCTTCAACTTTAATAGATCGGCCGGATCCAACACGGTCAAATATTCCGGTATTAGTTAATTCTTTAGAGTTATATTTTCGACCCAAAAAATATACTCCTCGTTGCTTTATTACCGTAGTCATGGGTGTTAAAAATGCCCTGACAGCTTGGTCGAAGGGCATTCTGATACCATGGTTGCGGCCTAAAGCATCGTGATATTTCCACACATTCAGCGGGGTTGGAGAGAAACCTGCCAGCCACATATCCTCATCCATCCGGTCGCTTGCATCGGAGTTTTCGTTGTCCTTTATAGCTCGCCGAATTTCTCTACGAGCCATCTCAACGAGATTTAGACCGCTATGAACGTACGCTGCCTCATCGTTCAGCTGTTTGTCCCTCGGGTGTGAAGACTCAACCGTCGCTTTTGATTGACCAGAGTGCGTAGGCGTAATTTCCAAACGGGCTAGCCAGTCCTTGGCATCAGACACATTCATGTGTACTGCGGGTCCTCTGTCAAAGATCATTTGACTTGAAAGACCTTCACATGGCCACTCTTCCAACTCTATGGAAATGCCAAAAAGTTCGCAGAATTTGACTTTCCCAATTGCTAAACAAAATAACGCCATTCGATACGCCTCCAGGCTCTCCCTGCCTCTCGCGAATCCTAATGCTGCAATTGCTCCTGATAGCTTACAAGCGACTCGAACCACGCAAAATGAATCCAGTGGCGCTCCTTCTATGATTCCTGAAATTTTTTCGCTCGGATAATAGCCATCAAATTCCAGCTGCTGGTTTAGATTGCCAATCATCTGCGCAAAAGTTCCGATGTCGCCAGATTTTGCCCGTGCAGCGCTTGGTCCTTTCATTTCAATTGCAAGGGCTGCCGGCTGTGTTTGCTTTTTCACCCAATTCCAGAATTGAGTGAAACTTGGAAAAGGATCACCTGTAGGGTGATAGAACTCTTTTCCCGTTGATCCTTCGCGAATACGGCAACCAAACGTCTTTCTCAGTGAGTCTCCGTAGATATCGTCCTTGGTTTTATCCACCCGTTTATGTTTTAAGAATCCATCCAGAATCTTTACTTTCATGTCAGATGTTACGGGATACCCGTGATTTTTCCCCTTGCCTGAAGGGCGGCCCATTTTTTTACAATTTTCTTCCTTCCTGGGCGACTTTCCGCAGGGCTCATAGCGGGGCATTAACGCCCATTTCGTCTGCCCGAACACCAGATATGTGAAGAACCACAGCCTTATTCGCACAGTATTCTGCGTCTTCTTTGTAGCTCTAGCGTGAGCATTGATGATTAGTTCAGGATCCTCTGAGGCCAATATTTCAGCTCTTTTAGGAATCAGCTCAGCGATGTACATGAGGCGCTGATCAACCATTTCCTCATACGATCGTTTCGCGCTAACTCGTCTGCTTTCGCGCCATTTGGTTTCTACCCCTGCGCTATCCTCCAGCCACGGCGGATAATCGTGGCTGCCTATCTCTACGATCTCACCGTCTTCTAGTGCCGCCTCGAAGCGTATGCGGGTCATCGTGAGCAGCTTGGCGGAGGACCCTTTTTCGTCGAACTCAACCATCCGGACACGGTTACAGCTCTCGTCGCTGATGAGAAAGTAGTAATCGTGTCCTTTGACAAGCTCACCGCACCCCTCCGGCGCGGTGAGCCGAGATCCCGCCATCATAGATCGGCTTCCGAAAAGAAACCGCGATAGTGATCGATGACTTCGCACTGAGCCCGTTCAAGTGGTTGGTCAATTTGTATGTATTGAAACAGATCTACTGGCAGCGCTCGACTCCAGATATCCTGATATATCCGTGCAATGAATTGATCTCGATGCCCCCACTTTTTACCATACGCGATAGCAGCGGGCGCCAAAGCACGACCGCTATCAAAATCCTTTATCAGTTCAGCGCTAAAGTCCTCTAGCAATTGAGTATCGAGCGTCATAGGACGATCATGTAAACCGAACATCTGATCCAAGTTGGCCATGACAATAGGGTCTATATCGTCGAGTGAAAGATTTACTGTTCTTATACCAGCACTTGAATAATATGTTTCTTCGAGTTTGAGGCGTAAATTAGCACGCTCTTTATCTTTCCTTCGGGCCTCTAAGGACTTCAATTTTGAACGCCGTTTTTCCATGAAATCATACTTAGACAGCTTAATATTCCAGTTTAGAGCGTACGGTGTGATTCCCGGATAATTTAGATAGACGAGTAAATCCCCTATGTAGGGGTAGGCAGACCACTGGCGTTCGCCACTTGATGTCGTGATCACAACCCGTGCATGCTCCATTCCTATCTTCTTTGCTGCGGCGAGCGTGCCCTCCACTGGATTTAGGCTCGTGCCCATAGTCAATGGATGGCCGTGCAGCGGGTGAACATGTGGCATCGGATGAAGGATTTTCTGCTCATGAATTTCAAACACAGCAGGGTTGAACAATGCCAACTGCGCGAACACGCGCTCAGGAATGGACATCAGGTGAAGCGTTCGGCCGAGCCGCCGGCTGTTTAGACGACAGACGCGAGAAATCTTAGGGGCCTCGCCTGGCACGGCAAAAATCGCGGGAACGTACTGATCCCCCCAGTGGAAACTTCCCTGACGATCTTTGATCCGTTTTAGAGTTTTTTCAGAAATCATTGTTGTCCACACTCCGGCTACCTAAATTAAGAGGTGGCCATGCATGAGTTCGGCATACGACAGACGTACGCACCCGGCCAAGTGCTTTTTCAGACACCCGGTTTACGTTTCTAGGGGCGAGGGGAGACAGCAGGGCTTGACGCCCCGCGTACGCGGATAGACAATGATTGTGTCAGGGGTCCAATCTTGACACAGGGGCTTGGTGTAAAATCCAAGCCCTTGTCTATTCTGGGTCTCCACAAACCGCGGCTAGCCAGAATTAATCATATTTTTACCTCGTACCTTTCTAAACTACGTATTGAGCTGGGTCGTAAGGCTTTGCAGCCTCAGCTACTTGGCAAATACTAATTACCAATATTCAGTCTTACCACGTTCTGTTAGATCAATCCTCGATTAATCCTATGCCCATCACCGCGCATAGTAACGCTATGAAAGCGCTATTGACAACTCAAAAAATATTGTGACAAGCGTACACAAGATTCCGGTCTATCATCGTAGCTGTTTGATATACAAAAGCTTTTCTAAACCATGTGTGCAAAAGGTCTAATTTCTGCATCCGTGGATAACTTTAGAGTTATCCACACCCCTAGGTTTGTTGAATATCTACGCTTACGCTTATTTCTAATAACACTATCCACAATTACTATTGAGCTAAAATAAGTTATCCACAGCAGGCTTTCACTTACGCTCGCATGGAGCTGGGTCTATGGACGCTCCCTGTCTAGGTACCTTTCCCGCTTGGCTACCGGGCGAGACCTTCTTCAGCCTCTGTAGTCGGTTGCATTTTCTGTCTAGCAACCTCCAACCCGCCGTGACGACCAGAGAGCTGTTCGCTCTCTCAGAGCGGAGCATCAAGCACGACCTGCCCTGTGGTCTGGATACGTTTGAAAAAAATACTGCTGGGCGCTGGGGAGACGCCCTGGAGATCCTCGAAAATCGGACGATTCTTCCCGTCTTCGCTCCTTTTCAATCTCGCTCCATGATTGAGAGTGCGATTTCTCGCTTACGCAGTTCAGCCGTGGGTTCATTGAAATACCGGCTTGGCTTGGTCTGTGGTGGCTTTGGTGCAGATCATCCCCTCAAGGCTTGCCTATGCTGCATGAGACGAGACATTGAAGAGTTTGGGGTTTCGTATTGGCACCTGGAGCACCAATACCCAGGTGTCCTGATCTGCTCAACTCATCGGGAAGCGCTGTCCGAATGCACGAGGAATCATCGATGGAGTGGTCGCTTCAGTTGGACACTGCCTGCTCCCAGCACCCTTGGTGAAATGAGCTATGGGACGTTACATCTGGCGGAGCTCGTACGGCTCTCCCAAATCGCCAAGGCATGCTGCGACTTGGCCAGTCTTGGTCTGGCTCATCATTTCGAGCCCTTGGGCGTTGCAAGGGCATATCGAGAATCGCTGCCAAATGAAGGGGCGGCTGAAAGCTTCCATGCCCACTTGGAGCCCATTCGCAGATTCCACCCGTTTACCAATACGCCTCGCAATCTGGACGCTACGCGTAGATTTATAGATCAGATGGTTCGGGCACCGCGCCGCAGTTTTCATCCCTTGAAGCATCTGCTGATGATTACCTGGCTGTTCGGCAATATCGAATCATTTGTGCGTTGCTATGGTGAGGTTCTTCCTCAAGCCCCCAGCCCCGTTTCACTTCAGGCTTCACTTCTGAAGCCGGAGAACGGTTTCCCAGTTCAACGCGGGCACCCCCGACCTAAGCATCTGAAACCCGATGTCAGGAAGCGCTTGCTTGCTAAGCTCGCTGAGGGTGCATCAAAGCATCAGGTCTGTGAGGAGTTCCAGATCACCATTTCAACGGTGAACAAGCTGCTTCGGCTCGAACGTGGCGTTCAAGCTTCTTGGGTAGCTCAGCAAGCCGCCGACAATCTGGCTGTCCATCGCGGGGCTTGGATCAATCTTCGACAGCGTTTCCCATTACTTCCCATCAACGAGCTTCGACGCAAGCACCCCGCACTGTATGCCTGGTTGCACCGGAATGATCGGGCTTGGCTTGATACGCAAGCAGCCCAAATGCCCAAACCGGTTAGATGCTACCGCCATGTCGATTGGGATAAGCGTGATGATTGCCTCCTACGCCAGGTGAAGGACGAGATCCTCCGTCACTATGGGACGGACCGAGATCTTTGGCTCAGGCAGGCGCAAATCTTTGCTTTGATACCTCGCTTGGCTCAGCGGCTGGAGCGAAGGGATCACTACCCAAGGACCAGGGCGTACATAAAACAGGTCACCATCGGATAGCTCACGCACTGTATACCGAGCGGGAAGGCCGTTGAATTATCGAAGGTTTTCAAATTCCAGAAACGCCAAAGGCGCCAGAGGGCGCCCTTGATTGAAGAAAACACGCGGGATGGTAGTCGCAGCTCTTGCTTAGCTAAGCCCGAAGGGCTGGGTCGCATGCCAACAGACCGAAGTCCGATGCCGCGACCACAAGGATGACGTTTCCGTGCAATCCACACTCCAGATCCAATTGCGCCTGATGATCTTGGAGCCCTGCTCTTATTTCCCGCACGTCCACTGTCGTGTGACGACCTGCGCGGCACAATACGGCATTGTGGGGTGGACAAGTAATCAGGCTCACCACAATCCATTTGCTTTTTATGTCAGATAAAATACTTAATATCTGACATAACTAACCTTGGAAATTTCCGATGTCCTTACCGTCGATCATTCTGGAATGCTCCCACGCTCTGCCGGCTGGCACCATTCTGTCCCCCAAGGAGTTTTTGCACTTGGGAAGTCGGGCCGCCATTGATCAGGCGTTTTCTAGACTGACAAGGGGAGGAATGCTCTGCCGAGTAGCGCGAGGCATTTATGTGCGTGCGGTTTCAGGGGCCAAAGGAGCTGTCCCAACCCTGGAAAAGGTGGTGAAGTCCATGGCGGACAAAGGTAAGGCGGCTATTGTCTTGGCAGGTGCGCAAGCAGCGGCACTTCTCGGCCTAACCTCCACCCCGCAGGGCAATGAGGATTTTTTGACCTCTGGCCGCACGCAGCACTTGAAGGTCGGGAACCAAGTGGCGCTAGTTCGGCATGCCCCTCAATGGTTGCTGACGTTGGGTAGCTCTAAGGCCGGGAATGCGCTTCGCGCGCTGGCGTGGCTAGGGCCCAAGCACGCCGAAGAGACTGCTCGCCAGATTCGTTCAAAGATGTCTGGGGCGGAGTGGCAAGCACTGTCATCGATCCGCGGTCGCCTTCCCTCCTGGATGGCAATCGCCGTAGGCCGAGCGTCAGCAGCACAGTACTGCTAATGACCAACGGCCTCATTTTGAGGGCGTAAGCACGGAAAGCATTGGGTCAGAACGTTTACACTATAGATATCGAAAAGGCAGGAAAACCATGGCTAGCGGCGAGCACTTGAAGGCACTTTTACGTTCCCACATCAAAGGGGACGATAGCCATTTCCTTTCCGTCGCCATGCAGATGGCCGCACACGAAGCCAAACAAGGTCATGGCAAACTCGCCCAGGACCTGCGCACGCTAATCGACGCAGCGGTCAGCAAGCGAAATCAACTGCCGCCCAGCCAACCCGTACCTATTGGTCAGCCGCGCGGCGAGTTGAGCAACCTTTTGTCGGTGGCCATGCCGAGCACTCGCTTCTCGGAAATGGTGCTCGACGAAGGTACACACGGCCGCCTGGCTCGGATTATCAACGAGCAACGCAACTTCGAGAAGATTCGTGCCCACGGACTATCCCCGCGCAGGAAGCTGCTGCTCGTGGGGCCACCAGGTACCGGCAAGACCATGACCGCTTCGGCACTCGCCGGCGAGCTCAAGATCCCTCTGTACGTCGTCCGCCTGGACAGCCTGATCACCAAGTTTATGGGCGAGACTGCAGCCAAACTACGCCAAGTGTTCGACGCTATTCGTGATACTCGAGGCATCTACTTCTTCGACGAGTTCGATGCCATCGGCTCTCAACGTGGTTTGGCAAATGACGTCGGTGAAATTCGCCGGGTGCTGAACAGCTTCCTGCAGATGATTGAGCAAGATCAATCGAACAGCCTGATTATCGCGGCCACGAATCACCCTGAAATTCTCGACCACGCCTTGTTCCGCCGCTTCGATGATGTTATCGAATATGGGTTGCCCAACAGCGAACAGATCCAGGCCGCACTCAAAAGTCGCCTGGCGAACTTTTCGAAGAAACTCAGTAACTGGGATGCATTAGCCGAGGCTGCAGCGGGCCTCAGCTATGCGGAACTGACGCGGGCAGCGGATGACGCTATCAAGGATGCGATCATAGATGACCGTGCCCAGGTAGATGCTAGGGACGTGGAAAGGCACCTTGGGGAGCGCAAGGCCTTCCACCAACGACAACGAATATGAGTCGGTAGAGCTTTTCAATGACGGAACCGAACGCAGGACAGCGACGACACTTCCACTTCAAGCAGACAGGGAAAGCCGAAAGGTTCCAGTCGACGATCAGCGCCAAGCGGGATCCTTTGTACCCGGAGCGGGACCGCAGGACCCATGGGGATTTGTTGAGACGGCACCTGCAGCGTGTGCAGGTGCAGCTCGACGATGCTGTGAACCTCCAACGGGCAAATGGTCAAGAGAAAGGCCTTGGGCTTCAAATTGAATTCGTAAGCGAACCTTCCTTCCCCCTTGTCTTTGAAGGGCTGGCCCGCGGACAAGAACGTATAGAGCTTTTAAACGTCCGATTTGATAAAGCAACCGACACTCACTTCGCGACAGTCTTCGTCCCCGATGGAAAGCTGATTGCGTTCGAAAAGCTGGTGACGAAATACCTCACCGAAAGCTCGAAGAAAGACATTCCTCTCAACACCCCTCTGCTTAATCCCATTGCCGAAATCCGCTCAGCTACCTTCGAAGCGTTGTGGACAGATGCTCCTCATATGCTGCCCGAGGAGGACCAGCAGGTTGTCTGGTGGGAATTCTGGCTTCCGGCGCGTGATAATCAGGCGGCAGTTGAACAACGATTCAGGACAATTGCTGCAGTGCTTCGCATCAGGACTTCAGAGCACGTTCTCATGTTCCCCGAGCGCACGGTCATCAACGTGTTTGCATCACGCGCGGCAATAGTCGAATCGATTCACTTGCTAAATGAGGTAGCAGAGATCCGAAGAGCGAAAGAAACGGCTGAGTTTTTCGACGCTCTACCGCCCATGGAGCAGCAGGCCTGGGTCACTCATCTCACCGGCAGAACCACGCCGGCCGCAGATGACAATCTTCGAATTTGCCTGCTCGATACCGGCGTGAATCCCGGTCATCCCTTGCTATCAGCCCATATTGATCTCGCCGATCTGCACACCGTCAATGCCGAATGGGGCATCGATGATCGTCAGGGGCATGGCACAGGGCTCGCCGGCGTCGCGCTGTACGGCGATCTGATAGAACCCCTCGACGGCAACAGCCCTGTCACAATTTCGCATCGGCTTGAATCTGTGAAGCTGCTTCAAGCGGATCGGAGCGATTCCAGCGAGCCTTATGGTGCGTTGACATTGCGAGCGGTGGCGTATCCCGAAATCTCCAACCCCTTCAGACAACGCATTTTCAGCATGGCGGTCACCAGCATCGATGACCGAGACAGGGGACGGCCTTCAGCGTGGTCATCCGCAGTGGACATGCTTACCTCTGACTCTCTGGGCCAACGCGCAAATCCTCGGTTGATGATTGTCTCCGCCGGTAACGCCAAGGAGTCTGGGTGGGTGGAATACCCCAATAGCAACATCACCGACGGTATCCACGATCCTGGTCAGTCTTGGAATGCGCTCTGCGTCGGCGCCTACACGCTCAAGGACAGGATTGTTCCACCATACCCAAACTCTACTGCATTGGCCGCCCACGGCAGCTTGAGTCCTTACAGCACGACGTCGAGACTTTGGCTCAACACCCCATGGCCATTGAAGCCTGATGTCGTGTTCGAAGGGGGAAATCTCATTCGGGACGAAATTGGTGCGTTTAGCCACACATCGTTGTCACTGCTCACCACCTCTCATCGGCCTCAAGAACGCCTTTTCTCCACCACCTGGGCGACCAGCGCAGCCTCAGCGCTCGCCGCGCGAATGGCTGCCCAGATATCGGCGGCTTACCCGGAGCTATGGCCCGAGACCGTCCGTGCGTTGATTGTCCACTCCGCTGAGTGGACTGAGCGCATGAAGCTAGACTTCCTCAGAGGAAACGCCAAGGGGTCGTATGAAAACCTCGTGCGTACCTGCGGGTTCGGTGTGCCCGACATTGGGCGAGCGCTGTGGAGTGCTTCCAACACTCTGACCCTCATCGTCGAAGATGAACTGAAGCCCTATACCCGCGTGCAATCCAAGCCGCCCACTGCCTTCGACATGCATCTTCACCAGTTGCCATGGCCGAAAGAGGCTTTGATCGACCTAGGCGAGACCGAAGTTGAAATGCGTGTCACCCTGTCGTACTTCATCGAGCCCAACCCCGGGGTAGCTGAGCGCGGTCTAAAGGGGCGCTATCGCTACGAATCACATGGGCTTCGCTTCCAGGTAAGCCGCCCCAACGAAGACGTGATTGATTTCCGCCACCGGATTAACAAGCGGGCTCGCGATGAGGAAGAGGGGCTTCCGATTGTCTCCAGCGCATCGGACGACCGCTGGTTGATTGGCGTGAATGCGCGCCATCGCGGCTCTCTTCATTCGGATGTGTGGCAAGGCCCAGCCTCAGACCTGGCAGGCCTGGGCATACTCGGTGTCTACCCCGCCCCAGGATGGTGGAAGGCCCTGGTATCGAAGAAGCGATTCCATGATAAGGCTCGATACAGTCTGGTCGTCTCGATCAAAACACAGCAAACTGAAATAGACCTGTACAACGCGGTGACTACCGAGATCGTGAACAGAGCGGCCATTACTGTCTGATCGCGCCTTGAAACGAGCTCCGAAACGAATGGCCTGGGGATAGTACGCTTCCATCGAGCCAGCGCTTGCCCCACCAAGGTAGCAAGCGCTGAGCCACATGCCGATCCCAAACAAAGCTCTGTACCTACCACTGCCTATGCAGGTAAGTAAATACAACTATTTCAGTGTGGCGTGGCGGCAAATCCACCGATTGACACGGGCCCTACCGGGCCTTTTGTTTTTCACTCTGCACTGGTGGGCATTTACGTCCTATCAGTCGCGCATCGGTAAAGACCCGACGGTGCGGCCCTTCGCTCCCGTGTACGCCCCAGATAACAAGGGCGATAGCCATTAAACAGCAGCCGAGAAATGGGGCCAGATTCTTCTGCTTTACCCCACGCGCTAGTTGCCATCTCCGCGCTGTTACCCGTAGGCTCCGATTGCAAATAGCCATCAGGAGCCTAAATGGACCGGGAAGCAATCGAACATGCCAGGCGGCTGAAGAGCACCATGCAGGCCGCGATTGATGCTGGGCTGATCCGAACCCGACAGCAGCTACTCGCAGTGGCCGCAAGCAACGACCTGAGCGTCACGCGTAACGGTCGTGACTACGCCGGCTTCCTCTGCAAGAGCGGAAAGCGGCTCAGAGTCCGATTCGACTTCAAAGACCGTCCGCCGTCAGACCCTGAGAAAATCTTGCGTCGGACGGAAACAGCCGGCTACTGGATCTACGCGCTGACCGCACAGAGCGGTGACGGTATGCGTAAAGCCTGTTACATCGGCCAGGCAGCTAACCTGCACAAGCGCCTGCGAGAGCATTTTAATCACACCAGAGTGGGGCACAGCTCGTACGCGCTATTTGAATGGGCAAAACATGAGCAGGTGGAGGTTCGCGCTGCCGTGCTGACTTGGGTCGCAGGAACCCAAAGCAATGCAACTTTCTTTGAAGGTTATTGGCTAGAGCGTGCGCTGAAGGCCGGATTTGAGGCGCCTGACGTCCACAACTGGGGAAGGCTCCCTAAGCCCGAAAGCTTACCTGGCCAGCCAATGAGTTGGCCGGTGACAGAGGTACAAGCCAAGTCGATACCGCTCGCCGAGATCATCATGAAAAAGCTTACCCTGCAGCCACTGTATGCCAAAGAGGCGCCTCCTCATCAGGCCGAAATAGATTTCGACACATGAGAAGGGCATTCCAGCCCTATAGCTGTGTACTCAGTCCCCTTGTCTGTTGGCGCCGATGTGGAACTGACCCAATTGTGGAAAGACTCGTGACCCAGTCTGATTCATCCCGAACCACTACCTGTGTTGAATTTATGCCGATCTGGAGATAGGTTAGTCTGGCGTCGGCACATGGGGCACTTCGACGTCAGCCGCAACACTTTACGTCACAGACGGACAACCATTCTGTCCCAAATGTGGTACGCCAATCGTTCGACAATTGCACGGCTGGGAGACCAAGACTCGTTTTTACAATAGCAACCATCCGTTCCTATGCGGATGCGGTGCCTCTTGCGGCTATTAACATTGTAGCCGACGACTGAACTAACCTAACCCAATTCCTTGGGTTAGGTTAGTTCGGGTCATCTGAAGGCAGATTTGAGATGGCGATTTATGTCAGTCTGTCGAATCAATAATGGGGCCTCTGTTCACTGGATCGTGGTGCATCAGCAGATCGAACCTCACATAAAACTCGACCGGCCCATCCGATACTTGAAAGCAATCCGTCAATGCTGCCGGTACGGGAATAAGAATGCGGTTGTTGGCAACGATAGTTGTTGTCGTAAGTGCGCTGCCACCTGCGTCACCGGCGCTGCGAAGGCCACGAAGTTCGATGTCGTAGTAGAGGCTAATTCCCGAGTTTGCTCCCGAGAAGAGATAAACGATACGACGCCCAGCCCATGCAACTTGGGTTGAGTGAGGCCATTTGAAGAATTCAAGCTCTTGATGGAATAGTCGATCAGATAATGCCAGGAACATTTTGTAATTGTTGAGGTGCGGTAGCTCCTGATCGGTTGTCAACAAACGCTCATCAATGGTGGTGTCAACGCGCAGGATTGGTGAGCCTGCAACTGGAACTGCAACGGGTTGGCCCATGGCGGGAGGTACCGCTGCGCTAATGACGTCAGACAACACCTCTTCGACCGTTCCGACTTGGCGCAGGGTCACGTGTTGAGTCTGCACCGCTGTCGCTGCGACGGCTGCTTTCAGAATTTGGGTGATTTCAACCTCGCCACTCAAATAGTCGGCAATAAGTGGTTCGAGTGCACCGTAGTCGTCACGATCAAGTCGATAAAGCTCCCGCTTGCGCTCAAGGGATCTTTGGAGGGCATCCAGTCCCGATCGCTGAGAGCTGGGCACGAATGACTGTATGTGAGAATAGATATGCACCCTGACCAGATCCTTGGTGAAGCTATCCAAAAGCTCAAAGGAAGTTTGAATATGTCCAAGTACCGCTCGCAGTGGAGCCCACTTTCTGGAAAGCGTGATGGTGACCTGATCACCAATAATTTTGGTAGTAAGAGGGACACCGTGTGTGATCTCTGCCCAGATGATCTTCACATCATCGAGCATATAGTCGTTTCGCAGTACCTTCACCAAAGCAAACGTCAAGCTGACCTCGTCGCGTGTAAGCTCGCTAGGCTCGTACTCCTTCGTCACCGTTGCATGGTTAGGAATACTTGGCACTTTTAGAATTTGGCTTAAATAACGGCGCTGTAATTCCCGACGAGGCTGGCTTTGGCTTATCCGCAGCAGTGGGATATCTGAGCCCGAAAACATTTTGATCAGGTCTGGGTCAGTCCCGTCATAGGACTGTAGTTCCAAACCAGCGAAGTGGGTTTCAAGCATCCCCAATTCGATCTGATCCTCACCATCCTGTACCTGGATCTTGATCCGTTTAGCCAATTCTGTGCGGTTGGAAGCCACGACGTGCTGCTGAAACGCCACGAGGCTGTCCGCAATAGGGTGGACGGAGAGGAGTTCAGTCAGGTGACGCTCCAATGGTGCAAATATTCTGGACGCCTCAGCAATGGACTCACGAGTGAGGGCCTCGCGGCCGGCGGTAGGCACCAGAAAGGGTAAATCTGCCACCCCGCCCAACTGATAAGTGCTTCCAACAGGCAGTGGTGCGAGTCCAAAGCTAGAACGAAGCCCCATTATTGAGCCCATTCCGTTTCGAAGACACATTGACCCTTTGATCGGAGTACCGTCAAGGCTGAAATCGCTGCACTGAACACCGACTCCGACTCCACTGGAAATGTAAGCTTCCAGCTCAAATGCCAGCGCATCCGCTTGCACTTTGATCTTGCCGATGGACTGCCATCCCACAATCCCAATTGACGCCATTTGATCTTGCTGGCTCACCAGCTCATCGTTGATGAAAACTGGAACAGGCAGAAATTTCACGAACTGGCCCACGTAGGCTTTCAGCCCCTCCAAGTCGAGGTGGGCATTCCCGTCGAGTGTTGCCAAAATGCTAGTACCAACAGGAATAGAACTATCCAACTCTTCAAAGCTAATGCAGTCTTGACCAATCTTTAGATTACTTTTCTGTGCGGTCGTGCGATAGCCGATCTCTTCGCCTAAAGTCCTAGTCGTCACGCTGAGTTCAGCACATACACCGAAGTTAGCCATCGCACCAATACCGAAGGTGCCAATGACCCCGGCTTTACGCGCGCTTTCCGTATTTTTGCCGGACGAACCTGCTCTCCAGAAGTTGTCTCGCAACACGGATTCGGACATCCCGATGCCATTATCTGTAATGGAAATCGTTCCGAGGCCCACCTTGACTTCGATTAGATACTCCGCAAGAGGTTTTCCCTCTGCGTCAGCTCTCATGAGGACGGCGTCGTAGCTGTTCTGGACATTTTCCCGAACCATGGCGAACGGCGAGTCGTAGATCTGCTTGGAGAGGATCTCAAGCACGCGGTCAGTCTCAACCTGAAAAGGAATACTCATCGACATGTTTACTTACCTTTTACGATTGCTTGAGAGATTTCTATACGCTGCACAACTGCAAGCTCCTTGCAGTCCCGCGCAAAGGTTGAGGAGATTAGTGCACGGAGCGAAGACCAATCTCCCAGAGCCTCGTAGGCGTCACATAGCAGTAGAAAGTCTGATGATGATGAGGGAGGGCTGAACACCCTGATCGCCTCTTTCCAATTCTCTGCGAAGGAAAGTGCGGTAGCCGCGATTTGCCTAGCCCACGGATCGTTTAGGTGTATGCGAACCAACTCAAACGCATCTGCATGAAGCCCTTGATGAATAAGTTGATCGGCCTTGCTGGCAGCATCGAAAGCGGATCGTCCCTGAGTCCGCTGCTGTGCGAGCTTAAATTTCATGGAGCTGCCACCGAACTCGGTAACGTAGCCCCTTTCCCAGATCGGTGAGCTGAAATCCGAGTTACTCATCGCCCTGACGTGAATGGTGCCGATCCCATTATCCTGATCAAGGACTACGAGGTTGTAGGCTCGCATCCGGCCACTGGGCAAAGAGCGAGGGCCACCGCAAAGTGTACCGGCGCTTATCACGGAAATTTGGCGATGGCTGTCTGCCGAGAAACGATTTTCAAGGAGTTCCGGGCGGTGCTGATGACCGTGCATGCCAATGGAGCAATTTGCATCCATGAGATGACGCAAAAAGCCCGAATCAATGTAGTCATTTTCTTTAGGCCCTCCCTGAATGCTGTGGTGCCAAGTGCCAATGATCAGACGACCATCCTTGACCAGCGGGCTCACTTTATCCATTGCCTCTGTGATGGCCTCTACCGAAATATGGCCGGTACGGTTGTACAGGTCGTTGTCATGGCAGCTTGAAAACCCGACGATGCAAACGCCCAGGTTTGGAAAATCATGGATAGCGTATTGCTCTTCCGGTACGAGTGAAAACTTGCGTTCTCCGTTGTAAAACCGTTCGTAAAATTTTGCATAAGGTTCGAGGCGCTGGTGGTAAAGCGTCTGGTTTGCAACTCGTAGCACCTCAAACGCGTCAAGATTCAACCTTAAGTTCGAATCAGGTTCCATCATCTGGCGGGCGAGAGCTTTCTTGGCGCTTGCTTCTTCCGGCATGGGAATGCGCTCCAGAGCCCTGCTAACGTGAGGCATGCTGATGTCGTGGTTGCCCGGAACCAGAATGACGCGCTCTCTGTCGCCGTCGTAAAATAGATCAGCAAGTCCCGCAAGCGTTTCGTAGGCTTCGTCGTACTGCTTTGCGAGCTTGGCGTCACCATCAGTATCTGTACCGCTGACGCCATAAACGATATCACCGCTGATAACTGCTAGGTCGGGCTTGGGAATTTCTTCAGAAGCGGTGTATCGATCCATATCCCGGCGAAGCGAGGAAAGCAAAGTTCCAGTCCGTATCCGGCTTTCAGCGTCCCTGTGTAGATCCGACAGATGCATGATGGTGGTCGTAGGCATAGGGTTGATCCGCGATTTCAAATTCAGGGGGATTAGTTACAACTCGCAGGGTGACAGACTGCAGGCGGCTCCTTCGCCGAGATCGCGGCGAAACGGGTATCTATTGGCTGCGCGCGCCAAGGTGAACGGTCGCTGGGCAAGTGCACTGCGACGGGGAAAGCAGGATGGGACTTGTGCGAAGTGCAGCAGACTCAGGCATTAAAATATCCATATTCGGGGATGGCCATCATCGGATGCTTGTGACGGCTAGCGTATGCGCCTCGGCTCATTGTAGCCAAGTGATATCGCGCTTTGGGGCCAGTCTATTCTGAAAATTCGCTCCGAGAAGCTAGGGAAACTCCGAACAAGTTGCCCATCAGCCGGAAATGGACGGCCTGAGGATGCCGAAATGCCCGATTTTCAGCCGCCCATTACTGGAAAACCAAGGCAAAGCCTTGGTTTTCTGCCCTCACGGGCGCACCTCTCCCGCAGCAGGCAATAATTGCCGGCGCACCATCCACAGATTCGACAGGGCAAACAGCATGGTCAGTTGTGCCGTGTTCTTGGCCAAGCCACGGAAGCGGGTTTTCACATAGCCGAATTGGCGCTTGATCACACGGAATGGATGTTCGACCTTCGCTCGCGCCTGCGCTTTGACCTTCTCGATCTTGCGTCTGGCTTTGTAGAGCACGCTGCGTTTGCTCAAGTGCTTGTAGGTGCTACGACGAGCCGCAATCTGCCAAATCTCCGGCCTTCCTTAATGCTCCGGCCGCTTCTCCACGCCGGTATAACTCGCGTCTATTGGCACTGCCACCCAATTGACCCAGTGACCAAAGCCAGGCTGACCCAACATCAATCGGTAAATATCTAGCGCTGATAATGGTTTAGCCGGAAGGAGCCTGGGTCAGTGAGATTTCGGTAACTGGGTCAGTCCTGCGCTGGCGGCAATACGCATTCAGAGCCGAGCTCGCTAGAAAACCCTACAATTAGGCAGCGTATTGGACTGTATGGATATCCAATAAAAGTAGCAAAAAACGCTATCATTGCTTATCGTTTGCTATCTTTTGTTATGGATACGAGATTTCGAGCAGATTTGACGGCTTTTATGGCCCTCTTTGAGTAGTTCATTTCGGGCTTTGGGTCGGTAATGGGTCGGAATTCAAAGAGTGATAGCTGTTCTCGATGGAAGAACTGAATACAGGCCCCATTGGCCAGGCTACAGGGTTTGAATCCTCCTCAATACGTCCAGCCAGCAGCATCTGGAATTGATCAGGGTAGTGACGCAAGAGAAATTTGGCATCACGTCGTATCCGCTCGGGCAACGATGTGTCTCGAGAAAGCTCAAGTAGAAACTCACCCGTTTGGATGACTGCTCGGGTGCGTTCATTTGGCATAGACATGTCGATACCCTCAGATTTGTCTGGCACCAGTGCCTGGGAGCTAATGCTCAACACAGTTTTCAGTTTAGCCCTCACTGGCTGAGTCGAGGGCGGAATCAGCTTATGAGGGCACTAGCTCAAGGAACATCAAAGGACATCGTCTGTGCTGAATTCTCAGCAACAGGTTCAAGTCGATTCTGCGTAGTTTTTCCAGCACTGCCTTGGGTCGGCATGGTGTTCAATGGGTGGATCGAACACATGGTATGAGACAACAGCTCCTTTTCGTCTCCTGGCTGGGATCGGCGCAGGTGTCTTGCCGGACGTCTACGATCTGAGTCGAGAGCGGTAGAGGACAGGTCGCTCTGGCCGGAGGTATGCGGTCGTATGAGGCCTCGTGTCCAGTGTGCGGCGGGCCAGCTCAAAAATGGGAAAGCTCCAGAGGGTCGTCGGCGAAGGCCGGCCCGGCATCGGAAGCAGATGAGACAGACTTAAATATTTTTTTGAAGCGCTGGCGCCCTCAGACGGCGCGGTGAGACAGACTTTAAAAATCAATCAAGCAGGCTACAGGCCTTATGCCACGCTGCTCGGCGAGACAGACTCAATTGTTTAAGATCAATTGGTTTTGGATAATTAGAACTGTCGCAGGAGCCGGGGGCATGTCCTCCAGCCTCCTGCGTTGCTCCGCGAGCATCTCGCCGCAGTCCATCTGACGGACCTGGACCGGAAGGCTGCGCGCTCGAGAGCCCTTGATAGTCAAGTCGTGGGTGGTCCCCGAGCGCATGAATGACTACTTCATCCCAAGCCTTTCCAGCGTTGCCTGGAGGCCGAGTAACTCAATAGTGCTTACGCCAGCCTCAATGCCCTCACGAATACCGTCTTCCTTTTCCTCACGAGCCCGGCTCAAGCGGATCACCTCTTCGACGCGATCTTGCTCGACCACGACCAGTCCATCCCGATCCCCTATGATGATATCGCCGGGCTGGATCTGAACGTTGCCGATGACCACGGGGACATTCACTTTACCGGGTTGGCATTTATTGGTGCCCTTGATGCTCAACCCACGAGCAAATGTCGGGAAACCCATTTCGATGATGGCGTCTGCATCGCGAACGGCGCCATTCATTACCAAGCCGGCAATACCGAGTTTTTGGGAGGCCAGAGTTAGGAGGTCTCCCCATGGGCCCGCCTCCATGAAACCCTTCGCGTCGACAACCAGAACATCACCTGGTTTGGCTTTGGTCAATGCGTAATGAATTGCCAGGTTGTCGTCTGGACGACAATCAACCGTCAGCGCCGGGCCGCACAGTCTGACAGTCGGATCAATAGGCTTAAGGCAGCTATCAAGAGCGCCTGCCTGGCCTTGGGCTTCATGAATGGTGGCCGAGCCGAGTTTCTTGAGTACTTCAATTTGTTCTTGTGGGATGGGCATGGCTGTTTCCATCTGGTCTGATCGGGCTCAGAAGTACAGGGCCGGTGCTGAAATGAGCGCACCCCGCTGTAGCATGAGCAGACACGCCAGGAAGGGTGTCTATAAATACAATAAAAGTACAATAACTCTTTATGCAAACAATTTCAGTACAAACGGTAGGCGCCATGGGGATAATGGTTCGTGTGCACGAGCGTCGGGCGAGCCCCATGCAGCGCCCGGCACTATCTGAACTGGCAGGGAAGAGAAGCAGCAAACATGGCTACCGAGCGGATTTATGAGACCTTGCGTAACCGCATCATTGCGGGACAGTACGAACCAGGCACCCAACTGAAAGAGGAGCCGCTCAGTCGAGAGTTCGAGCTGAGTCGAACGCCTGTGAGAGCCTCGCTCAAGAAGCTGGTTGATGACGGGCTCGCCGTGGTGGAAGCCAACCGGGGCGTTTTCGTAGCGGGCTGGACGAAGTGGGATGTCGAGGAAATGTTCAGTCTTCGCGAGCTGTTGGAGCCTCATGCGGCGATGTTGGCCGCGATGCGTGCTACCGAGCAGGATGTGCAGGCACTGCATCGCATCAACGATGAGATGGCCGAGGCCATCAGGCGGGACGATGAGAATGTCCAACTGGGCGTGCAGGCAGCAAACAGGGCCTTTCATCATCAGTTGCTTGAGACCGCCCGTTCTCAAAGGCTGAAAACCATGTTGCAGACACTGATCGATATGCCGGTGATCACCCGGTCCTTCTTTCTTTATGCGCAAGCCGACTTCACGAGGAGCTTGCAGCAGCACCTGGATATCACTTACGCCATTGCGATAGGGGATGGCGAGCTCGCGAGGCAGGCCATGCAAACTCATATCCGGATGTCCTACCGGCGTTTCATGGCCCGTCGGTCAGAAAACTCCGACGCACCGTAAAAAAATACAATGTAAGTACAATCTGGGTTATAGTCGGCTCCATAAGAACAATTTTGGAGGAGCCATGAGCCCCATCACCTACCTAAAGGTGGCTGCGCAACAGCCACCGCGTCTGAGTCGGACCCCGTGCCACCCCGGAGTGCTCCGTCGCGGCTGCGTCACACAACCAAAGTCCGGTATCCGGCCTGTCTTCAGGCATCGTCGAGGTTTCGACATGAACCCTTCGACGTCTCTTTCTATTCATCCACCTACGTGACCCAGAGCGCCATACGCCATAAGTGCGTTTGACATTTGAACGTTCACAGTAAGGTCGCTTAATACACAGGCTTGGGCCTGACGGTATGCTTTTGCTATACGAATGAATAGCGACTTGCTTGAAACCGCCAACCGTTAATAATAAAAGCAGGTGCAAACATGAATAACGGTATTAACAACTCCGAAAAGCCATCTCGCTTCCGCTGGGTCGTCGCCGGACTTTTTTTCCTGGTCTATACCGTCGCTTCGGCTGATAGAGCAAACTTGGGCGTTGCACTTCCGTTCATTCGGGAAGAGTATCCAATGACCAATGCTGAAGCAGGCGCGCTGCTTAGCATATTCCTCCTTGCCTATGCCTTGGCGCAAATCCCGTCCGGCTTTGCGTCCAGCAAATACGGCGTGAGGAAGATTTTTTCCTTTTCCATGATCGCCACCTCTGTCTTTACAGCGTTGATGGGGACTGTTAACTCGCTTATCGGTTTCAAGATCTGCCGCTTTTTGCTGGGCATCGCTGAAGGGCCCCTGCCTATCGGCATCACGTCCACCATTAACAACTGGTTCCCGGCCAGAGAGAAAGGTACCGCTACAGGTATTTTCCTGGCGGCGGTGAAATTTGGTCCTGTTCTTGTTCCCCCTATCTGCGTCGCAATCGTGGCGATGTGGGGCTGGCGGGAGATTTTCTATTTTTTCGCCATTCCGGGAATAATCCTGGCGATCATGTGGTATTTCCTGGTAAGCAATCAGCCTTCAGAAAGCAAGTACGTTAACTCTAAAGAACTGGAATACATCACTGACGAAGCCAACAACGTCATTACTCAGAAGCAACAGTCAGCACACCGCGACTTTAAGACGCTTGATAAGTTGATTCGTGTAACACCTGTAGAACCGATTACTACCAGCAAGGGTCTCTTTCGCTCATGGAATGTGATCGGTTGTTCACTGGGCTACAGCTTCCAGGTAGGTATCTCGATGATTCTGCTGTCGTGGATCCCGACCTACCTGGTTAGCGTAAAAAACTTTTCGATCATGAATATGGGCTTTGTAGCCGCCGCACCATGGGTCGGTGCAATTTTTGGCAATTTGTTGGGCGGCATTCTTTCCGACCGCTTTTTGGGCAAGCGTCGCAAGCCCGGCATGATGCTTTCTGCTCTGGCCACTGCCGGCATGATGTATGCCCTGATTAACTCGCCTAACGATCCGGTCCTATATGCGGGGTTGCTGTTCCTGACGGGCACGCTCATTAGCATCGGCTATTCCTCCTACATGGTTTATCCCATGGGCCTGGCATCGAAAAAGGTCTTCCCGGTGGCCAGTTCGATTGTAAACACCGGCGGACAGCTGGGTGGTGCTGCTGCCCCATTCCTCGTAGGCCTCCTGCTCGATAGCTATGGGTGGTCTCAGGTTTTCCTGTCCATGGCCATCGCTTCTTTTGTGAGTTTTCTGATCCTGCTCACCATTCAGGAACCCGTTCCTGTCACCGCCACAACCAGCGAGAACGCCGATGCCTCGCACCAGACTTCCGAGTTGAAGCCTTCCAATACCTGAAGTGACTGGAATGGACTGCGCGGGAACATCTGAAACAGGTTTTGCTTCAACAGAGGAATGTGAAATGAATGCTGCTTTTAAGGCACAAGTATGCCGCCTGGATCTCTGGATCAACCCGATCTTTGACGAAACACTGGCTCGTAACGCCAATCTCGATCTACAGATCGTCTCTCGGGATCCGGAAAGCTCTGACACTGCAAACGTCTTGGCACACAGTCATGCATACCACGTTTGCGCCGCCAAAGACGATTTGCCCAAACGTTGGTGGGTAGACGAAACCCTGATCACATCGTGCCCGAATCTGTTGTGCGTTTCGGCGGGCGGAGCAGGTTATGACACCGTGGATGTCGAGGCGTGCACAGCGGCAGGTATCCCGGTTGTCAATCAAGCTGGAGCGAATGCTCACTCAGTGGCAGAACACACCTTCGCCCTTCTTCTGGCCGTCGTCAAACGGGTGGTTGAATCAGACAGGAAGCTAAGGACTGAATCTGGTTTTACTCGTGAGGATCTGATGGGGGATGAGATTCACGGATCCACTTTCGCCATCGTGGGCCTGGGTGAAATTGGTACCCGCACGGCGAAGGTTGCCAAGGGATTCGGCCTGGAAGTTTTGGCATACGATCCGTTCCTTAGCCCCGACGAAGTCCGCTCTCGTGGTGCTGAGCCGGTTAGCCTTGAAGCGCTTCTTCAACGCAGTGATTTTGTTTCTCTGCACTGTCCACTGAATGCACAAACCAGGCACATGATTGGCGCTGAACAATTCGCCTTGATGAAGCCAGGTTCAGTGTTCATCTCCACCGCTCGCGGCGGGATTCATGATGAGTCGGCGCTGTACGAAGCGCTGAAGTCAGGCCATCTTGGCGGAGCCGGCCTTGACGTATGGGAGGTTGAACCTCCGCGCCATGAGGCTCCACTGCTGAGCCTCAGCAACGTGGTTGCGACGTTCCATACGGCCGGGGTGAGCCACGGCGGGCGTCGCAACGTAGCACGCTCTTCTGCAGAGCAATTGATCAGTATGCTCGAAGGTAATAAGCCCCCCCACCTGCTCAATCCTGAGGTCTGGGACAGATTCTTGAAGCGACGAGCCGAGATCCTGGGCCAGACCAGGCAGCCTGAGGCCGTTTAAGCGGTCCTTCAAGCGTGCTGATACGTGGGATCGGCTAAGCGCCACTACCCCCAAAGTACCGAGCATGCTGCGGCGGTCATTGACCGCCGCTTAAGGGTGCTCGCATATACCGATCAGGATTTCTTCATAGCCAGCCTGGCGGCCTGCTGTGCCTCCCCGGCTGACAGGGTTCCATTTCTGGACTGCTTGTCCAACGTGTTGTTAGCAGTCATCAGATTGGCGGTGAGGGTGGCGAGTTCGGACTGCAGGGAGCCGACCTGAGACTGTTTGATCTCTGGGCTAAGGCTTTGATCAGCGATAACTTCCTGCATCTGCGCCTGCTTTTCTTCGATCTTCTTTTGCAACTCGCGAATCATCTTCAGCAGCTTTTGTGTCTGGTCCGGAAGCCCGCTCGATTCAATGTCTGCGTTGGGGTTGGCATTTTTTTCATCGGACGATTTCTGGAGCCCTTCGCCTGAAAGCGAGACCTTCACACCTTCAGGTCGTTCGACGGCAGGCGAGCTGGCAGAAAGGGTGTTCTGGGTATCGTTCGCCTGAGCTTTATCCACCGCTGCATTAGAAAGCAGAGTCATGCTGGCAGACGTCGATGTGCCTATGATCATCTTCTCATCCGTTGGTCAGGTTTGAGGGTTATATGCAGCTACCATCGGCCTGGATTGGTGGTTCTTTAGCTCGTAAATACCATCGGGCATCACGACAGCAATGCTCCTGGCAGTGAGCAGGTCTGGAAATTCTGTTGATAACCCAGCGACAGACCCTGAGGTATGATGCCGCGCCCCATTCTCCCTGCCCAACCTGCCGGTTCTCTATGACCTCCAATGCGCTGTATACCGATCTGTCTGGCTACTACGACCTGATGTGCGCCGACATCGACTATCAGGCGCAAAGCCGGGGTATTGGCCGGCTTCATCAGTTGTTCGGCAATCGCGGGGTCAATCATCTGGACCTGGGTTGTGGCACCGGGCCGCATATTCGGCATTTTCTCGATTCCGGCTACCGCAGCGCGGGTCTGGATATCAACCAGCCGATGCTTGATATCGCGGCGCAGCGTTGCCCCGAGGCCCGCTTCATGTGTCAGGACATGGGCGCTTTCACGGTCAGCGAACCGCTGGATCTGGTCACCTGTTTTCTCTACTCCATCCACTACAACGCCGACGTCGAACGGCTCAAAGCCTGTTTTGCCCGGGTGCATGCCGCGCTGGGCGACGGGGGTGTGTTCTGTTTCAACTCGGTGGACAGACAACGTATCGACAACGGCTCGTCGGTGGGCCACACGGCGACTCAAGGCACTAGCCAGTTTTCCTTCGGCTCGGCCTGGCACTACCCAGGCGAAGGTCAGCGGCAGTCGCTACGCCTGCGTATCGACAAGACCTGTGATGGGGTGACCCAGACCTGGCGCGATGAACACCCGATGGTGGCCACCAGTTTCGCCGAGTTGCAGGCATTGCTGCAGCCATGGTTTGAGGTGCATATGTTTGAACACGACTACGAAAAGATCGCCGCCTGGGATGGGGTGGGCGGCAATGCGATTTTTGTTTGTGTGAAAACCACTGATTGAACGCGCATTGCTGGCGGGCATGGGCCGTGCGGTGAAGGAAACGACAGCTCCAGGAAACTGCGCAGGCAGCATGGCCTGCGGCAGATTCCCGGAGCCGGGGTTTATGTCTGTGCCTGGGTATTTACGCCGGCGCGGCCAGTTTCTCTTCCTTGCGGGGGCGCATGCCCAGTAGCGAAGCGATGACGATCAGCATACCGCCGGTCCACGACACCAGGGTCAGTTGTTCATTGAGCCAGAGGACCGCGAAACAGGCACCGAACAGCGGTTCCATGCCCATCAGCAAGGACGCCCGCGTGGGACTGGTGTGTTTCAGTGCGTAGTTCTGGGCAAAGAATGCGAACAGTGTGCAGAACACCACCAGGTACACGGTTGCTATCCAGAACGACGGCGCATCGGGCAGCGGCGGGATAGCCCCTGCGGTGATCAACAGCAGGAGCAGGCTGCCGAACCCGACCACGCCCACTTGCACTGCAGTAATCGCCAGCGCTGGTATCTTCGAGTTCTGCAGCAGAATCTTGGTGAGGCAGACCATGAAGGCACGCAAGACTGCCGCCATGATCATCAGCCAGTCACCCGGGTTCATCTGCATCCCTTCGGCCCCGGTCAGAAGCACCGCACCCAGCAGCGAAACCCCGGTGATGACGAACATCTCGACGCTTGGGCGTTGGCGAAAGATCAGCCATTCCACAAACGGGGTGAACACCACGCACAGGCTGATCAGAAAGGCCGCATTGCTCGCCGAGGTCTGCGCCATGCCGAAGGTTTCGCAGAGGAAAATACCTAGCAGCAACGTGCCGAGGATAAGCCCGGAAGGCAGCGCGCTTCTCAGGTGTCCGCGCAGCGTGGGCAACAACAGAACGAAGGTCATGATGAAGCGCACACTAAGGAACCCGATCACCGGATAGAACGCCAGCGCGCCTTTGGCGACACCGTAACTGGTCCCCCAGACAATCGCCACGCTGAGCAGCATCAGTTCGGAAACTCTCATTTTTGACAGCGTCATGCTGGCGACTCCATACGGGTGAACGCGATGATCAGGGCATCTCGATAGCCTTCCTCACCCGACTGCGCGCAATCTATTGGCGACACCTCGTGCAGAACCTGCCGGTCGTCAGCGACGATCATGTCCAGGCATCTGGCAAGCATGCCTTCAAATAGCGTGGTGTTGTCTGGCGAAGAGACGCGCGTGATGCCGCCGGTAATGCCGACCCGCCGTACCAGCATCATGATGATGTAGTCCACCCCGTCGCGGTGACGGCCTTCAGGCGTGGGCTTACCCTGCTCGTAGTCATTGGTGACGATACGATAAGGATGCAGGCGGATGTTCCACCGGCAGCGTTGCCCTTGCGCCTCGTCGAATATGCCCGCCATACCGGCGAGCAGTGCGCTGAAGAAAGGGTGGTCGACAAAGCCTTGCTCCAGAGGCGGGAATTGACGTGCGACGCCACCATTGAGCGTGTTGATGTTCTTGGGCTGCTCGTAAGGCGTGTGCGGCAGTTTCTTCAGGCTGCCGCCCTTCTGGAATTCAAATTCGCTGTAACGCCGGTAACGATATGTGCCGTGATCGGCCATGTGCTCGTCGAGCGCAAGCCCCTCCCAGTAAGCGGCAAACTCCTGCCAGCTTTCGTCGTCCAGGTTGAACCAGCGGGCCACATCGGTACTGCGGCCAAATGCCCAGCCTTGGCTACGCAGGTCGGTTCCGAGAATCAATTGCCCGGCGTGGCTCAGGCAAATCTCTGTCGTGAACACAGTCATCAGGCCACTCCTTGCAGTTTACGCACCGGTTGTGGCACGTGCGCACCATGCATATCCGCCAGGCTGCGACTGGCGCGCTCCTGTGCAGTTTCCTTTTCCCAACCGTCCCGGTCGGTCAGATAGAGCGCCGACGAGGCCTGGATAGCGGCAAGCTGAGCGCTGCCGGTGCTGAGCTTGAGCCTTACCTTGCCGTTGATTGCCTTGCTGGTTTGCTGGATGAAGGCATCAATCGAAGCCTTCAGCGGCGAGAACCAGCGCCCTTCGACGGCTTCACGCACCCAAAGCTGCTCAAGGGTGATCTTTTCCCGAATCAGGTCGGCATCCAGTACCGCCGTTTCCAGAGTTCGATAGGCCAGCATGAGCACTGATGCTGCTGGCGCTTCCCTGACTTCGAATACCTTTTCACCACCTTCTAGATGCTCAAGGCCACTGTAACGGCCAATCTGGAAGCTGCCGGCCAGATAGTTGGCTTTATGAATAAGCTCCTGCAACGGCAGTACCTGACCATTGAGCGAGAACGGTCGGCCACCGCGGAACTCGATTTCCATTTCTTCGCCTGCACGGGGATGGGATGTGCTGGTCCAGGAGTAGATGTCTTCGGTAATGCAGAAGTCTTCAGGGTTATCCAGCTTGCCGGATTCATACTCGCGCACCCAGAGATTGGCATCGCCACTCATGCTGCGTGACTGGAACCCGCCTAGCCCGATTGCATTGAGCTCTGCGATCTTTTCCTCACGGGTAAGCGCCGAATACTCATACGGACTTCCGGCGAAGCCGGTAAAACCGAGTTGCTTGATGGCGCCGTTAAGGCGGCGCAGGCTGTTCTGCGACTGATTGGCGGTATGCAGGATGGCGCCGCAGCCCAGTTTATGCGCCGTCTCCACCGCTATCTGGGCAATGATCGGTCGCGAAAGGGAAGAACTGATCGGGTACATGCCCAGATACTGAGCGTTTGACTGAAGTGCCGGCAGGACTGCTTGCTCCACGAAAGTGCTGCAGCCATCCACCTGCTTCAGCGTTACGCCAAAAAAACCGGTAATTCTCGACAGCTCTGCGTGGTCAATGCCTTCGCCCACATCCACGGCCAGTGCGGTGACTTTGCAGCCGAGCGAGGACAGCTTGTGCAGCAGGTAGGTGCTATCCAGGCCACCGCTAAAAAGAGTCAGGATGTGTTGAGTCCGATGCGATACGAACAGCAGGTCTTCCAGACTACGAACATCCATTCCACGGGCCATTCCAATTATCCTCAAGGCGGGCTGATCTGGACTTTCCTGTCCAGTGCCGGAATTATTGGCGTGACCCGGGCTGATAATTAGCCCTACCTTCAGGACAACAGTTTTGCGCTACGAGAACGAATCTCCTCTTCGGCTGATGCCGCACATGCTGGTATTCGCGAGGGTCGTGGAGCTGGGCAGCTTTTCTGCAGCGGCCGGATCGCTGGGGCTTACACCTTCTGCGGTAAGCCGACAAATCACGGCACTGGAGCAGGCGCTGCGGGTCAAGCTGCTGGAACGAACCACGCGCAAGCTACGGCTTTCCGAAGCCGGTACCGAGATTTTTGCCCACTGCCTGGAAATGGCCAAAGCCGCCCGTTGTGTACAGGATGTGGCGGAGCGCTTTGTCAGCAGTCCACAGGGCCAGGTGAAGATCAGTGCACCGAAAGCCTTCGGCAAGATCCTCATCAGCCCGCTGATTCCTGAGTTCCTGCAGCGTTATCCCAAAGTGGACGTGCAATTGATGCTGACCGATCAACCCGGCCACTTGCTCGACGACTTCGACCTACTGGTGCGGATCACCGACATGCCACCCTTGGGCCTTGCCGCCCGCCCGCTATGCGATGTGCAGCACGTACTTTGTGCAAGCGAGCACTATCTGGCGCAGGCCGGAACGCCTGCCCATCCGGCAGACCTGGCTTCTCATAGCTGCATCTATCTGGGAGAAACGCCCAGTGATAGTCGGTGGCAACTCAGGCATCTGGAAACGGGTGAAAAAGTCACTGTCGGCGTCAAAGGCAGGTTCTCCAGCAACCATAGCGAGGTACGACTGGGCGCCGTTCGCGCCAATCTCGGTATTGGTTGCCTGCCGATATTCACGGCGGCCGAGAGTCTGTCGACGCATCGGCTGGTCGAGGTCTTGCCCGAATGGCGGTATGAGACGACCTATCATGGAAGGGCCTGGATTCTCTATCCTCCAAACCGTTACCTGCCGCCCAAATGCCGGGTATTGATCGACTTTCTGGCGGAAAAACTCGCTGAACCCTTGCCTTGCTGAGCAAGCTACCCCAGGTATGCGGCGCTTATCCGAACAGCATTGGTTTTAACTGCAATATTGGTCAGTTAGACCGGTGGGGTGGGCTTGCCGGAGTGCCGGACCACAACGAAGACGGCGGCACATTCACAACAGATGTAATGTCTTTACTGGCGTCTTCGCGACCAAGGTCGCTCCCACAAAGGCATGCGGCGCTTATCTGAACGGTATTGGTTTTAACTGTGGATAACCCGAAGATTCGAGTTTTCCACAAGTGAGTTCACTCTCATCCTTACAAATGAACTCGTGGTTCTGATCAATCAGTTGGATCTGGATGGGGCAGCAGAAAAAATTCAGGTATTGCGCTTACGGCAAGCGACATCTGAGAAGGGCGTACTTAGCTAGCTAACGGTTTGAAATATAAGACATTAGTAAGCTATTCATATCGACGCGGCGATGCCCGCAGAGACGTTTTAATTCCAGAAAGGAATAAAAAACTCGATATCTATTTTTAAATCTAAATAGGCGAGGGTGTCTTAGAGTGCTAATCTAATTGAAAGAAATAAATTTCGCAATCCGAAAAAACAAAAAAAGGTGCGAACATGAATTCCAAAGCCGCAAAAGAAGCAGGGTCCACACAAGAGCTGGACGACAAGAAAGCCCGTAGTACCGTGCAATCCCTGGCCAAAGGGTTTCGTGTGCTTGAGGCATTTTCTGCCGAGAATGAAGAGCTGACGTTAAGCCAGATTGCCGCTGCGGCTGATCTGGACCCTGGCACCACGTTTCGGATGCTCAATACGCTGGTTGATCTCGGTTACGTTTCCAGGATCCCTGAAAGCAGACGTTTCGCGTTGACGCTGAAGATCCTTGATCTGGGTTTTCACGCCATTGCACGCACTGACCTGCGCAGTATTGTCAGGCCTATCCTGCGTACGCTGGTCGGTGAAGTGGGGGAGGCGGCCAGTTTTGCTGTTTTACAGTCGGCTGACGTGCTTTATCTGGAGCGGGTCAGGGCCGGCGTCACGCGGTTGGGTGTCGACATTCGAACAGGCACCACTGTGCCTGCTGCTCAAACTGCAATAGGCCAATCGATCCTGGCCTTTCTTCCCGAAGTTGAAGTCAACCGTATCCTGGCCATACCGCAACTGGCCCCTTTCATCATGAAGCCACATGCCTCGGACGTTCCACTGCATGAACAACTGAGCCAGATCCGTGAACGCGGGTTCATCCTGACCAACTCCTTGTTTACTGAGGGATTGCGAATACTCGCTGTTCCGGTTCTGGACGTGGACGGTTATCCCGTCGGCGCAATCAGTATTGCGGCGCCGACGGTTCGTTGCACGGCTGAAGAACTTGAACTCCGTGCGCTGGCGTTAACCCAACGCGCGGCGAAGTCCATAGGTAAAGCACTTGAAGCCAATGGCAGTGTGGGTGCCAGTACCTACGGGTAGATAAATAGAGCGCTTCTCGCGCTCATCAAAACAACGTGTGAGTGCTCTGTGTTTTTCACGGTGTGTAGGCGCTCGCCCTCTGAAAGTAAAAATAATAAGAGGAAGGATCATGTTGATACAGCAAGTCGCTTCATCGCCTCACGCCGAGGTGGACAGTAAGACGCACGTGATAGAAGGGCAGGCAGGCATCAGTGCCCGGCTTGAACGGTTACCGGTTACCCGCCAAGTGTTCTGGGCACGCAATGTGATCGGCGCGGCCACGTTTTTCGATGGTTACACCGTCATTGCTATTGCCTATGCCATGCCGGTATTGGCCAAAGAGTGGAGCCTGACACCGGGTCAGATTGGCTTGATTCTTTCGGCCGGCTATTTGGGGCAGTTATTCGGGGCGTTGTTCTTTGGCTGGCTGGCTGAGCGTATTGGCCGGATGAAAGTCCTGACCTTCACCATCTTGCTGTTCGTTGCCATGGACGTTGCCTGCCTGTTTGCTTCCGGTGCGGTGGCAATGATGGCGTTCAGATTCATACAGGGCATAGGCACGGGAGGAGAGGTACCGGTGGCGAGTGCCTACGTCAATGAGCTGATCGGCTCCAAGAAACGAGGGCGTTTCTTTCTGCTCTATGAGGTGATGTTCCTGCTTGGTCTGGTCGGCGCCGGCATTATCGGTTACTTCCTGGTACCGGTGTATGGCTGGAAAGTCATGTTCGCTGTCGGTCTTGTACCTGCTGCGCTGTTGATCCCGCTGCGCTTCTTCCTCTTTGAATCGCCACGTTGGCTGGCATCCAAGGGCCGTGTTGAAGAGGCCGATCGCATCGTGAGCCGGTTGGAGCAGAGCGTTATCAAGTCTGGCAAAACCCTGGCTCCGGTCGTCGAAATGCCCATGGCTGCGCGGCCAAATGCGGCCCAAGGCTGGCGTGAGCTGTTCAAGGGCATGTATTTCAAGCGTTCGCTGGTGATTTGGGCCATGTGGTTCGGTTCCTACATGGTTGCCAACGGCCTGATTACCTGGTTGCCGACGCTGTATCGTCAGCATTTCCATCTGCCGCTTGAAACCAGTCTTGCCTACGGTTTCATGACTTCGGCTGCCGGGGTGGTGGCGGCTGTCATCTGCGCGCTATTGATCGATAAGGTCGGGCGGCGCCGCTGGTACATCGGAGCATTGTTCTGCGCTGCCATACCTCTGGGGCTGCTGGCCGCCACCGGCGCTACTACGCCCTTGCAGATTCTGATGATGGCCGGCCTGGGTTATGCCATGTTGCAGACCGTAACGTTCTCGCTTTATCTGTACTCGGCTGAACTCTTTCCAACGCGTTTGAGAGCACTGGGAACAGGCATTGGCAGTGCCTGGCTGCGCCTGGGGTCGGCCATGGGCCCCTTGGTCGTGGGCGTCGCGATATCCGGAGCCGGTGTGCATTACGTATTTGGCACGTTCGCCATTGTACTGTTGATAACCGGGTGTATTACGGCACTGTTTGCAATTGAAACCAAGGGACGAGTTCTTGAGGAACTATCACCTTGACGCTGTAAGTGATCGTTAAACGCTGTCTTGTAATAAACAACGAAAATTCAAGAAATGCATTGATGTGTTTCTTGCGCCCCTGCACGCGTAGCTGTGGACTATTGGTAAATAAAGAGGAAATAAAAATGAGCACTAAAAATACCATCGACCTTAAAGGCCTTGTTCCTGCCCCTATTACACCCTTTACTCGTGATGGCAAACTTGATTTTGCCGCCATTCAAAAGCTGGGTAGCTGGCTGGGCAGTTTCGAAGGCGTCAAAGGTCTGGTTGTGTTGGGCCATGCCGGTGAGGGCACTTTCTTGACTCAGGCTGAACAGGCTCAGGTGATCCGCGCATTCAGCGAGTCGGTTGAAGGTCGCTTGCCAATTATCGCCGGCATCACTGGCGAGGGCACTCAGGTGGCGGCCGAAGAGGCCAAGCGTGCGGTGGATAACGGCGCTGCCGCAGGCCTGGTTTATCCTTCCCATGGCTGGTTGCGCTTCGGTTATCAAAAAGGTGCTGCCCAAGACCGTTACCGGGCCATTTATGAGCACAGCGGCCTGCCACTGATTCTGTTCCAGTACCCGGATGTCACCAAGGCCACTTACGACCTGGAAACCCAGCTGGATATCGCCCGTCAGCCAGGCGTATTCGCCATGAAGAACGGCGTGCGCAACATGCGTCGCTGGGATACCGAAATCCCGGTAATCCGCAAAGAAGTGCCAGACCTGCAAATTCTGACCTGCCATGACGAATACTTGCTGCACACCATGTTCGATGTAGACGGTGCGCTGGTCGGTTACGGTGGCCTGACCCCTGAGCCGTTGATCGAACTGATTGCCGCAGGCAAACGCAGGGACTACCCGGCAGCCCGTGCCATCCACGACAAGCTGCTTCCTGTTACCCGCAATGTCTACCATCGCGGCTCGCACATGGAAGGTACTGTGGCCCTCAAACATGGCCTGGTGACGCGCGGCATTCTGGACCATGCGACCGTACGCTCGCCGCTGCTGCCCCTGGCTGAGGGCGCCGATCAGGAAATCGCGGCTGCTCTGCGTTCTGCTGGCCTGGTTTAAGCGCTGACGCAATGCTGTGCAGGCATTGCGTGACGTCGTGCCATCTGGACGGGGCCTTGTTGATACGAGGCCCTGCCCATAATTTCAAGTTTCACTCGCGACTTTATCAATAGCTCCGTTCTCCCAGAGAGACGAAGTGATATTTGCCCTTCTGGCGTTCAGCGGTTGCCCACTCCCTTAAATAACAACAACAGGGGATATCATGATCATGAACATTCGTCGTTGCCAGGCCATCAGCGTGGCACTTGCGGTCTTGCTGTTTCAATCTCACACGCTGGCGCAAGGTCTTATTGAAGACAGTCGCGCCACTCTTAATTTTAGAAACTTCTACTTTGAGCGTGATTTCACCTCGGCCGCCGCGCGCCCTCAGGAAGCCCGAGAGTGGACCCAGAGCTTTATTCTGGATCTGCGTTCGGGCTTCACCCCTGGCACTGTCGGGTTCGGCGTCGATGTATTGGGTAAATATGCGATCAAGCTCGACGGAGGTGCCGGTCGTTACGGCGCGCTGTTATTACCCAGGGATGCCGATGGTGATCCGGCTGGCAGCTTTGGCCGATTGGGCGTAGCGGTCAAGGCTAAAATCTCGGCCACCGAACTTAAAGTCGGTGAATGGATGCCGAACCTGCCTTTGGTTACCGCTGACGACTTCAGAGCGCTGCCGCAAACCTTCAAGGGGGCGCAACTCTCGTCGCAGGACATCAATAACTGGACGTTGTATGCCGGTGAGTTCACCAAAACCAGCCTGCGTAATGACTCCTCGATGGAGGATCTGGCTTACGCGGGGGCATCCAGCGACTCGTTCAAATACCTCGGTGGTGACTATCGCACCCCATCAAAGAACACAACGCTGCGTCTGTGGGCGGGTGAACTGAAAGATATTTATCAACAGCAATACATCGGTCTGAATCAACGCTTCGCGCTCTCTGAAGGCATCAACCTGAACGCCAACCTGGGCTACTTTCGCGGCCAGGATGACGGCAGTGCCAAAGCCGGTCGGCTGGACAACCGCACCGCTTCTGCCCTGGTCGGGCTGAACGTCCGCCAGCACACGGTGAGTGTCGGTCTGCAGCAGGTCAGTGGTGATAGCGGCTGGATGCGGATTGCGGGCACCGGCGGCATCTACCTGGCCAACAACACGTTCAACCATGCGTTTGACAACCCACGGGAAAGATCCTGGCAATTGCGTTACGACCTGGACTTTACCGGTTATGCAATACCGGGGCTGACCCTGATGACCCGCTATGTCCAAGGCGATCATGTAAAGCTCAGAGGCGTGGACAACGGCTCCGAATGGGTACGTGAAACCGAACTGGGTTACGTCGTGCAGAGCGGCGTGATGAAAAACGTCAGCCTGCGCTGGCGCAACGCAAGTGTTCGCAGGGACTTCAATTCATCGGATTACGACGAAAACCGGATCATTCTGAGTTATCCGTTGAAACTGCTGTAGGGTCCGGGCTTCGATGACTGCCTTGTTGTGGATAAGGCTTTTTTCATGGCTTATCCACACCGTCAGAGTTGCCGACAGCGGCCACCCATGAAGGCTTTAAACCGACCCCTGTCACTCATCCTCAAAGATGAATTCGTAGTTCTGGTCAACCAGTTGCTTGAGATAGTCATCAAAACTGGCGGCAATCACCTTGTAGCTATCCGGGTCGTGCAGGTAGCGCACCACCTGACCCACGCTGCCGCCTGCTGCCGGGTTGAAGTCGATGTATAGCCGCGACGTCCCGCCGTTGTTCATGCACTGCGAAAAGCACAGACGTTCGCCCATGGCCAACTGACCGTCGATGGCAGGATCGAGCAGTTCCGGGTCTTCGTCGACGTAGTCGCCGTACACGTCGGCAATGCTGTCGTTGTATTGCCCGGCCTCTTCAAGGATCTGCTCCACGGAGCTGAGGTAGTAGGGGTACTCGAAGACGTCCGAGCCCAATACCAGTACAAAGACTTCTCCATTGGGGTACTTGCGAAAATGCGTGCCGTCGAGGCGGCCCAGCAGTTCCAGCAGGCTGGCGGGTGCCTGTGGATAACGTGCCAGGAGTCTGCTCAGATCGGCTTCTGAGGCGCCGTGGCTGTGTTTGAGCTGTTCAAGATCTTGCGCAGGCAGGGCCTGGTACAGGCCGGTGAGGTAGGTATCGACGATGGACATGGCTGGGCCTGTGTGCAAATGAATTCAGAGGAGGTACTGCGACCGGCCTTGGGCCTTGCCGGTTCCGCAGGGCACTCACTTATTGCGCGGCTGCAAGATGCTGGCGCAAAACCTTCAGACGTTGCAGCAGGTTCAGAATGTAGCCCCTTTCGATGACCGATCCGTGGTGGCCGTCGCAAAAGCGCTCGCCGCGTACGCACCAGGTCAGCATGCTTTTCAGCTCGTCCAGCGTGGCGTTGGCGACCCGTTGCGGGTCGCCAAGCATGGCACCTGATTCGGCGATGCCGTAGTTGAAGTCTGTCCAGCAGTCTTTGCCAGCTGCGCTGAAGAATGCGTTGACGACGTCGGCATACACCGGCCAGCGCCCGTCGTGATACGAGACAATGGCTTCGATAGGGCGGCCGCCGGGGTACAGAAGCGGCTGAAAACCCAGCAACTCATCCAGGTCGGCAGGTTGTGGATCCAGTTGCGCAGGCATATAGACATCCATGAAGGGGCGGGGGACCTGTCCAGGCGCTCGACAGCTGTTTGCTGCTGCTTGGAGTGGCGAGCGTGGATCAGGTTCCCGGCTGTTTTCAAGGTGTCTTAGCCACCGACGAAGGCCAGCAGGTCTTCATTGAGTTGCTGTGCATGGGTCACGGCGAAGCCGTGGGGTGCGCCTTTGTAGACTTTCAGTTCGGCGCCGGCGATCTGTTCGGCGGCACGTTTGCCGGTCACCTCGAACGGCACGATGCTGTCGGCGTCGCCATGGATCACCAGGGTCGGTACATCGACCTTGGCCAGGTCCGGGCGAAAGTCGGTTGCCGAAAAAGCAGTCACGCAATCCACCGTGCCTTTGAGCGAGGCCAGCAGGGCGATGTTCAGGGTCTGGGTCAGCACGCCGTCGGAGACTTTCTGGCCGTTATCCAGGCCAAAGAACGGTGTGGCGAAGTCGGAGATAAACTGTGCACGGTCTTTGAGCAGGCCATCCTTGATGCCGTCGAATACTGACTTGTCCACACCCTCCGGGTGGTCGTCGGTCTTGCCGAAGATCGGTGTCACCGCGCCGAGCAACGCCAGGCGCGCCACACGGGAAGTGCCGTACTTGCCGATGTAGCGTGACACATCGCCGCCGCCCATCGAGAAGCCCACCAGGGTGATTTCCTTGAGGTCCAGGTGTTCGATCAGGTCATTGATGTCATCGGCGAAGGTGTCGTAGTCGTAACCTTCCCACGGCTGGGCGGAGCGGCCGAAACCGCGCCGGTCGAAGGCGATGGTGCGATAGCCGCGGCTGCTCAGGTAGTGCATCTGGTACTCCCACATGTCTGCATCCAGTGGCCAGCCGTGGCTGAACAGTACCGGTTTGCCTGTACCCCAATCCTTGTAATAGATCTCGGTTCCATCGCGGGTAACGAATGTACTCATGACAATCTCCACTGATAGGCGGTTGAGAAGTAGTGACCGCAGCCGTGCTGCGGTAATTCACTATGGTTGATGGCGCGGCGGATGGCTTGCACGGGTGTGCTGCTTGCGGTGTGGGCGTTGCTGCCGCTACGGGGTAATGCTGATCAGGTAAGCTCAACGCGGTCAGGTGGGAGCCAGCTCTGTTGGCGAAGACGGCGGCAGATTCGAGGCAGATGCTGTGACTTTACTGGCCTCTTCGCGAGCAAGCTCGCTCCTACAGGATTTATGGGGTGCTTGCCCCCTGATGCACCGCCGCGCGAATGGCTTCGAGCAGCATGCTGCATGCCGGGTTGTCGTTGTCGCTGCGCCACACCAGGTGCAGTTCGCTCTGGATGCCTTCACCCAGGTTGATGTCGCGGAACACCACATCGCGAAACACCACGTTGGTGGCGCAGCGTGGCACCAGGGCCAGGCCCATGGCGGCGTTGACCAGCGCCAGGATGGTCAGTGACGAGCCCAGCCACTGCACATATTCAGGGGCTACGCCGGCGGAGCGGAACATGCCGGTGAGCAGTTCGTTGAATGGTGGGTAGGCCGAGTGCGAGTACATCAGAAACGGCACCCCGGCCAGGTCTTGTACTGCGACCCGTTCGCTACTGGCCAGCGGGTGGCTGGCCGGTACGGCGAGGACGAAGGGCTCGCGCACCAGGCATTCGCTTTCATAACCCGGCTGTAGCAAGGGTGCGCGGACGATGCCCAGGTCGATGCGGCGGGCGCGCAGGGCTTCGTGCTGTTGGGCGGTGTTCATTTCGCTGAGGGCGATCTTCACCTGGGGCTGGCTGAGCCGGGCTTCGGCGATGACCCGTGGCAGAAACTCATACACCGCACTGCCGACGAAGCTGATGCTCACCGAGCCGATGTCGCCGCGGGCTATGCGCCGCGCCGCCAGCGCCGCCTGTTCGGCACGTTCCAGCAAGTGCTGGGCCTCAATGAAGAACGCCCGCCCGGCGGCGGTCAGGGCCACGCTGCGGGTGCTGCGGGTGAATAACTCGACCCCCAGATTGTGTTCCAGCAACTGGATCTGCCGGCTCAGGGGCGGCTGGGTCATGTTCAGCCGTTCGGCAGCGCGACGAAAGTTGAGTTCCGTGGCCACGGTGGCGAAGCAACGCAGTTGGGCGAGTTCGAACATTGATATCTTCCGGGTATCAATCAAGTGTCAGACTGGATTAGACGGGAACAATAGCAGAGCACATGATCGACGCACCTCCACAAAAATAACCATCGGAGCCGTCCCATGCATTCTGTCCCTGCTCAAGCAGACCCCGAACTGGTCGCCCGCGCGGTCGCCAAGGTCAAGCGCCACGTACTGCCGCTGTTCGTGGTGATGTTCATCGTCAACTACATCGACCGGGTCAATATCGGCTTCGTGCGCAGCCACCTGGAAACCGATCTGGGCATCGGTGCGGCGGCCTACGGGCTGGGCGCCGGGCTGTTTTTCATCGGCTATGCGCTGTTCGAAGTACCGTCGAATATTCTGCTGCAACGCTACGGCGCGAAGATCTGGCTGACGCGGATCATGTTCACCTGGGGTGTGGTCGCCACGGCGATGGCCTTCGTGCCCAATGAAACCTGGTTCTATATCCTGCGCTTTCTGCTCGGTGTGGCCGAAGCCGGGTTTTTCCCTGGTGTGGTGTATTACTTCACCAAGTGGTTGCCAGCCGGCGAGCGCGGCAAGGCCATGGCGATTTTTCTCAGTGGCTCGGCGGCGGCCTCGATCATCTCCGGGCCTTTGTCGGGTGCGCTGTTGAACATCGAAGGGCTGGGCATGCACGGCTGGCAATGGATGTTCTTCATCGAGGGCATGTTCTCGGTGCTGCTGTGCGGTTTTGTCTGGTTCTGGCTGGACTCGCTGCCCAAGGACGCCAAGTGGCTGAGCCCTGCCGAGTGCCAGGCGCTGACCGCCTGCATCGACGAAGAGCAGCGCCAGCGTGAACTGGCCAGCGGTGGCGTCGAGGTGCATCAGTCGTCGCTGCGCCTGCTGCGCGACCCGCAGATCCTGCTGTTCTGCTTTCTGTATTTCTCCATCTCGCTGACCATCTACGGCTGCACCTTCTGGCTGCCGAGCATCATCCGCTCGATGGGCGGGCTGGGCGACTTTCAGGTCGGGCTGTTCAACTCGATTCCGTGGATCATCTCGGTGGTCGCCATGTACGCCTTTGCCAGCCTGGCGGCACGCTTCAAGTGGCAACAGGCCTGGGCTTCGGCGGCCTTCATCATCGCGGCGGTGGGGCTGTTCATGTCGACCACCGGCGGGCCGGTGTTCTCATTCGTGGCGATCTGTTTCGCGGCCATTGGCTTCAAGGCGGCATCTTCGCTGTTCTGGCCGATCCCCCAGAGTTATCTGGATGCGCGGATCGCCGCCGGGGTGATCGCGCTGATCAACTCGGTGGGCAGCCTCGGCGGCTTCGTCGCCCCGGCCACCTTTGGCTACCTGGAGCAGAGCACCGGTTCTATTGAAGGCGGGCTGATTGGCCTGGCCTCGGTGTCGCTGATCGCCGGCATTCTGGTGTTCATGACTCGCACCCTCAAAGGCCAGGGCAAGGGCGCCAAGCCAGCCCCATCGGCCAGCGCGGCCTGACTTTCCGACCTTACCCCGCTCGGGCAGTGCGCTGCCCGAGGTGGACGATTTCGCCCTGCTAACGGAGCTACTCCTTATGAAAATCAAACAGGTTCGTGTCACCCCGATTGCCTTCCGTGATGCGCCGTTGCTCAACGCCAGCGGCATTCATGAACCCTATGCCCTGCGCTCGATCATCGAAGTCGAGAGTGACAGTGGCCTGATCGGCCTGGGTGAGAGTTATGGCGATGCGCCGGTGCTGGCGGTGTTGCAGGCCATGCAAGGCAGCCTGGTGGGCCTGGACCCTTTCGACCTCAATGGCCTGCGCACGCGGGTGGTCAAGACCGTGGCGGGCTTGCAGCCGGTGAGCGGCGGGGCCGAGCTGGCACCGGGGTCGCACCCGAGCAAGCAGGTGGCCAATGCCTATTCGGCTTTCGAGGTGGCGTTTCTCGACCTGCAGGCCCGTTCGCTGGGCATGCCGCTGGTCAACTTGCTCGGCGGGGCCGTGCGTCGCGAGGTGCCGTTCAGCGCTTATCTGTTCTTCAAGTACGCTGAACACATTGGCTCGCCGTACAAGCCCGACCGCTGGGGCGAGGGCATCAGCCCGGAGCAGATCGTCGCCCAGGCGCGGACCATGATCGAGGAGAACGGCTTCAAGAGCATCAAGCTCAAGGCCGGTACGATCCTCGGGCCGGAGCATGAAGTGGCGTGCATCGAGGCGCTGCGCCAGGCGTTTCCTGAAGCGCCGCTGCGCATCGACCCGAACGGTAACTGGTCAGTGGACACCTCACTGCGGATGGCCGAGCGGTTGGGCGATGCCCTGGAATACTTTGAGGATCCGTGTCCGGGCCTGGAGGGCATGGCCGAGGTGCACAAGCGCACCGGCCTGCCGCTGGCGACCAACATGGTGGTCACCGACTTCGACGAGTTCCGTCGCAGCGTAGCGCTTGACAGTGTGCAGATTGTTCTGGCCGACCATCACTATTGGGGCGGGTTGCGCGATACGCAGACCCTGGCGCGGATGTGCGACACCTTCGGCCTCGGGGTGTCGATGCATTCCAACTCGCACCTGGGCATCAGCCTGATGGCCATGACCCATGTGGCGGCGGCGGTGCCGAACCTGGCTTATGCCTGCGACACCCATTACCCATGGCAGGAGCCCGATGAAGAGGTGATCAAGGGCGGCAAGCTGCCGATCGTGGGCGGCTGTGTGGCGCTCAGTGATGCGCCGGGGCTGGGGGTAGAGCTGGACTACGACCAGTTGGGCAAGCTCAACGACCTGTACCACAGTTGCGGCATTCGCTCGCGCAACGACGTGACCCAGATGCAGAAGTACCGCCCGGACTGGACGGCGCTCAAACCACGCTTCTGAATCAGCAGGCGGGGTCCGGTGCATGACAGGCCAGCGCGGTGCGCGCTGGCAGGTAGGCGTCATGAATACGCGCTACCTCGCCGCTGTCTTGCAGGCTGAGGATGGCCTGGTTGATGGCGGGCAGCAGGGCTGCGTGTTTTTTGTTGAGCATCATGGCCAGCGGCGCTTCGCTGAGCTGGCCGCCGCGGCTAAATTGCGCCGGGTCGATCTGGTGGGTGACGATCAGATAGTTGTACAGGTCATCGACCATCGCCACGGCATCCACCCGTCCTGCCTGTAACAGTTCCAGCAGCGCAAGATCCTGAGAGGTTTCCAGCTTCATCAAGCGCCCGGCCTCGAACGCCGGGTCCAGGCGTGGATAGTTGTAGCCCCGGACCATGCCGATGGTCAGGTTCTGCAAGGTGTCGACCGGCTTGTCCCGGGCCGGGTGATCCTTGGCGAAATACAGGTATTCACGGACTTTCAGGTACGGCACGGAAAACACATAGCGCTCGGCTACTTCAGGCGTTTGCCAGTTTTTCGATTCGGCATAGCTGAGGTCGAGTTGCTCTTTATCGAGCATGGCTTGCAGGCGATTGACCGGGTAAGACACGAAGCGTGTCTGGATGGCGGCCTTTTCGAGGATTTTCCGGGTGATGTCCACCGCAATACCTTGCAGGTTCTGCTGCTCGTCGCTGTAGCTGAACGGTCGCCACTCCGAGCCGCCGGCCAGCCAGCTCTGGGCCATGCCGAGGTTTGGCAGCCAGGCCAGCGCGCAGGCCATGATCAGTGTTCGCAAGCCCATGCCTGAATTCCTTTCTAGGTGTCTGCGGGTGGCCCATGATAGGGGCTGAGCATGGCAGGCATGTTATCCATGTCATGAAAGTGCGCAAATTATCCATTCTCTTGAGGGATGAACGGTCACAGCTGTGGTAGCACGTAATGGCGTACCACATACAGCGAGCCCTCGGCGCTCAGGTGGCCGTCATCGATCTGCAGCAGCTCGTCATTACTGCCCAGGCGTGCCAGGCAGCCTTGCTGGTTGCACAACTGCTCGATCAACGAAACGAAGCGGATGCTGGTCGGGTCGATGAGGTGCCGGGTGGCCTGGTCCACGGCCATCAAATGCCGGTTCAGGGCCGGGTCGTTGATGTAAGGCTCGCGCTGTTCCCAGTGGCGGTTGGCGATCACGCTGGGCAACGACGGGCTCCACTGTGGCACCGGGCCTACCAGTACGATGTGCTTGACGCCGTAATCCCTCAAGCGTGCCGCCAGGGCATTCCAGGCGGTCTGGTCGTGATTGTCTTTCTGGGCCATGACCACGACGTCCGGGCGCAACTGCTCGACGCTGTCCCAGGCCAGCCGCGTGGCGTAGTCGCAGGCCCGGCCGCTGGCGCCACGTCGGTCGATGGCGGTAAAGCGCGCAGGGCAACTGGCCGAGGTGACCTGATAGAACGGCGTACCCGCTGGCAGCAGGGTACGCAGGCCCAACGACAAAGCCTGGGCATGGGAGTCGCCCCACAGCAGCACGCCACCCTCACCCTGGCGGCGGGTGCAGCTTGCGTCGATCTGTGTTTGACCGCGTTGGGTGAACGCCGAGAAGGCATCGCACTTGAGCCAGTAGGGTTCATAGAGGTTATTTTGCTTATCCACGTAACGCTGGATAAAACGGGCTTTATCAGACGTACTGATGCTGCGCGCTTGTAATACCACCCCTTCAGATAGGCTAACCGTCACCCCACTCACAAACACCAGAGTGATCAGGGTCGACAGGGCGGTGAGCTTCCTGGCGGGTGCCGGGCGGCTGTTGCCGCCGGGTTTTTCTACCAGCCGGTAAGAGGCCATGCCCAGCAGCAGGGCGGCACTTATACCCAGCATGACGTTGTGCGTATCGCCCAGCCAGCCGGCGTAGTTCATTACCACCACCACTGGCCAGTGCCACAGGTACAGCGAGTAAGACAGGCTGCCGAGCCACTGTGCCAGCGGATTACCGGTCACCGGCGAGTCTTGCCTCGCAGCGGCGATCATCGCCCAGGTTCCCAGTACCGGCAGCAGTACCAGGTAACCGGACCACGCCTGCTGAACCTTGATGAAGGCAAAACTGAACAGGATCAGGCCCAGGCCCAGACCTTCAAGCCAACGCTGTTGGGCTGGCTTGAGTTTGACCGGAAACACACAGGCCACCGCCCCCAGCAGCAGTTCCCAGGCGCGGGTCGGCAGCAGATAGAACGCCGGTTCCGGCCAGTACCGCGAGGCTGCCAGGCACAAGGCAAAGCTTGCCAGGCAACCGGCGACAATCCAGCCGCGCAGCGCATTGAGCCCCACCAGCCGCTTGAGCAGCAGCAGGACCACGGGGTAGAGCAGGTAGAACTGCCATTCCACTGACAACGACCAGGTGTGCAGCAGCCATTTCTCATGGGCATCGGCGGTGAAGTAACCGGCTTCGCGCCAGTAGACGATGTTGGAGACGAAGCCCAGGCTGGCGGCCACGTGTTTGCCCAGCGCGGCGTAATCCAGAGGCAACAGGTAGAACCAGCCGCCGCCCAGCAGCACCAGGCACAACACCGCCAGTGCCGGGATGATCCGTTGCGCCCGCGAGCGATAGAACTGCACCAGGCTGAAGCTCTGGTTACCCAGGCCACGCAGGACGATGCCGGTGATCAGGTAGCCGGAGATGACGAAAAATACGTCGACCCCGGCAAAACCGCCGGGCAGCCAGGCCGGATGAAAGTGGTACAGCAGCACGCCAAACACGGCGATGGCACGCAGGCCGTTGATGTCTTTTCTGAAGGTCATGGGAGAGCAACCGGTATTAAGGGCAATACTGTTCGTTTAGGTACTGTATGCCCTCGGTGGGAGCGAGCTTGCTCGCGAAGAGGCCAGTAAAAACACTACATCTGCTGTGAATGTGCCGCCGTCTTCGTCGGCAACCGGAGCGCCGGCCGGCCACTCCCACCGGGTATGCGGCGTTTATCCGAACAGTATTGGTATTAAGAGTCAGGGGGTCAGGCGGATGATCTTGGGAAAGTCGTCGAGGCGTACCGATGCGGTGCAGTGCTCGCCTGCGCATTGCCATGACTGCTCGCTGGCGACCTCGCCATTGGCGGCCCGGCGGGTGTCGAGCAGGCGCACCGGCCCTTGCACAGGCGCGTGGCTGATCAGGCCAAGCTCAAGCGGCTTGCCGACGGTCCAGGCCACCAGCACGCGCTGCTGGCCGTTGCTGAAGTACAACTGGTAGGTCGGCCCGGACACCACACTGGCCTCAGCGTTATAGGCGAAGTCCCTGACCACCGGGGCAATGGCCCGCATCATGGTCCAGGCCGGTTTGGGCGACAGGTCTTCGTTGAGGATGCCGAAGTTGTGTTCCTGGTCGAAGCGGTCGGGGCCATCGTTGTACAGGTCGTACCACCACATGCCCTTGACGTTGGGAATGCTGCGCGCCAGAAACCAGATGCGTGCCATGTACAGCGCCTGGGTCATTTCACTGACCCCGCAGGCCCCTTTGTGGCTGGGCCAGCCGACTTCCGTGAGGTAGATCGGGATCGCCCGCCCGGCCTTGTTGCGGATATTTTCTTCGTAGTCGCTGACCCAGCGCCCCCAGGCTTCGGGAGTTCTGCCGTTGTTGCCTGCGCAATGCACATAGGGGTGGATCGACAAACCGTCTACCAGCGCCAGGGTATCGCTGTCGATCAGTTGATCGGCAAAGCCGTGGTCCATGCCTTCGGGGGTCACCGCCCCTGCGAGAATCAGTGCCTTGTTGCCGGGGGCGGCCTGGGTATTGGCGCGCAGCACCGGCACAGTCTTGCGGACCAGTGCCGCGTAGTCCTGAGCCAGTTGGCGGTCGCGCGGCCCCTGCAGGTCCCACTCGTTCCAGATTTCGTAATAGCTGACCCGGTTGCCCAGTTGCCGGCTGACGTAATCGACATAGTTGAGGAACGGCCCGGTAACTTCAGGTGTACGCGGCTTGGCGTTGTCGTGAAAGTGGGTGCTATAGCCAAGAATCGCCAAGCGTTCGAGTTGCAGGCTGTTGGCTTGCTCCAGATAGCGACGCCACTGCGGGATGATCCGCAACTCATTGCGCTTGGGCTCGGCAGTGGACCAGAACACATCGTCCTTGACCGCACTGAAGCCGGCTTCGGCCGCCAGCTTCAGCGGCGCTTCGACGGGCCGCTCGACATTCATCAGGTGGGTCGAGATACCGAGGATGAACGGCGGCGGTTCGCTGGCTGGCTCGGCATGGGCGGTCGCCAGCCCGCTCAGCCAGCCGGCGAGCACCAGCAGCCTGGTGCGAGATAGAGCATGCAGCATGACGGGGCCTCATTGCAGTGCCCTGAAGGGCAGGGGGGTGAGCGCTGGTGGCGAATGAGGCAGGGAATCGCTGCCAGGCCGTGGATTGATCACGTAGCCGATGACCAGCCCCAGAAACAGATTGGCTGCAGCGATTTCAAACATGTCGGTGGTCCAGCTGATCAGGCACCAGCACACTGCGATCGACATCAGCATGCGCGCCAGCGGGCTGGCATCGTTGAGCAGGCTCAACAGCAGCCCGACCTGCAAGCTATAGAGCAGCAGCCCGGCCACGCCGAGCATGGCCCACAGGTACAGCGCGCTGTTATCCATGCCCAGCAGGATTTCTGCGCCCGGCACCGGAAACAGCGCCATGGTGCTGCCGACCATGCCGAAGCCTGCGCCGGTATAGCCCCAGCCGTTCAGTTGCATGGCGTCGAACAGCCGTGGCCAGGTGTTGTTCAGGCGGTCGTAAAGCGAGGCCAGGGAACTGCCGCCACGGCTTACCGTGTGTGCATCGAAGTCATACAGCAGGCCCATCAACGGCAACAACAGGCCGATGGCGACGATCAGTACAAAGAGAATCCGGCAGGTCCAGGTCAGGCGCTGGATCATTAGCAAACCCAACGTCAGGGCAAAGGCGCCGGCCGGTGCCTTGCTGGTGGTCAGCACAATGGCGCCGAACGCCACCGCGCCGAGCACCAGCCTGAGTGGCAAGGAGCGCAACAACAGCATCATGTACAGGCTGTACAGGGCGATCAGGGTGGAGAGGATGTTCGACACCCGGGCAAAACCGGCGACCCGGTCCTGATCGTCGGCGCTCCATGAGGTATTGCCGCTCAACTCGGTTTCGCCCAGGTTGTAGTTGTAGCCTTTCCACGGCACCTGAGCGTATTTGTCCAGCAGCAGCCCGATCAGGCTGGCCAGCAGGCACAGGCCAATGCTCCAGCCGAGCAGCTTTTGGTGGCGCAGCAATTGCGGGCTGCACACTGCCGCGAACAGCAGCGGGCTGACAGCGAACAAGCTGAACGCCAGGTTCTGCACACTGGCGCCGTGCAGCATGGCCAGCAGCGCCGAGAGCAGCCAGCCCAACAGGCACAGCCAGAACAGCCGCCCGCCACGAAAACTCAGCAGCTGCAGCGCAAACAGCAGCACACAGGCGGCCTTGGGCAGGTACAGCAGCGGACTGAGCCCGGCCAGGTCCAGGTAATAGCGCAGCGCGCCGGAAAAGGTCTCGACCACCAGCAGGCTGATCGCGACCCAGGTGATAAGCGCGGACTTATCGAAGGCCAGCAGCGACCCGCCAGCGACAGGGCCGAGGTGTACAGGATTAAGATTCATGAAGGCGCCTTGTGAGCAGAGGCAGGCAGCCACGCTACCGCCCATCGACCGTGCGGGACGGGTCAATGCAGTGATCAGGTATCAGAAGAGTCGGGGGTGTCTGGAGCGAACGCTCCAACGGCGTGACAAGGTTTGTATAACAGCCGCAGATTGCCCGGCTGTCAATGTTTCAGTAGTGACCGAATCACCCTGTAGGAGCGACCTTGGTCGCGAATTTTTCCAGACGCCATAGATGCGGCGCCTGGAATGGCCCTTTCGCGAGCGAGCTCGCTCCCACAGGCGTCAATCGGTTACGGGTACTTACGGCGGTCCGGCGCTGGCGGGAAGTATTGGTACATCCAGGTCTCGCTCAGGGTGCGGTCGCGCGAGCGGATGAACATGCGCATGTTCACCGGCTCCACCGAGTCGCTGTCCGGCAGCCAGTCGAAGATCACCCGGTAGCCTTTGATATCCGGCAGGTATTGGATATTGAAGTCCTGGGTCTTGCCGTGGGAGACGGTCAGCACCGGTTCGATGCCTACACCTTCGGGCAGGCGATCGATGCCGCCGCCGTGGAAGTCCACCGCGAAGCGTCGTGCCCAGTATTTCGGGTAATGCTCGCCCGGTGTCCAGCCTTCGAGGAAGCCGCCCATCCCTGAACGGGTCGCATGAATCTGCGCCAGTGGAGTGCTGACCGGCGGCAGGGCGCTCCAGTACAGCTTGTAGCTGTAGTTGAGCGAGTCACCGGCCTTGACCTTGTTCTTCGGCGTCCAGAACACCACGATGTTGTCCATGGTCTCGCCGGTGGTCGGAATCTCCAGCAGGCTCACCTCACCCTCGCCCCAGGCGTTGGTCGGCTCGACCCACAGGCTTGGCCGGCGGTCGTACCAGACCGTGGTGTCCTGGTAGCTGGCGAAATTGTGGTCGTACTGGACCAGGCCGAAGCCTTTCGGGTCTTTGTCGGCGAACGCGTTGAACTGCAGCTTGGCCGGGTTGTTCAGCGGGCGGCACACCCACTCGCCGTTACCACGCCACATCGACAGACGGTCGGAGTCATGCTGCTGCGGGTGAATACTGTCGCACATGCGCCGCTCGTGAGTGCCGCAGTTGAACATGCTGGTCATCGGCGTGACGCCCAGTTGTTCAATGTCGGCACGGGCGTTGATGTGCGCCTGGACGTCCATCACCACCTGGCTGGCCTGGCAGTCGATGTCGAAACGGTAGGCGCCGGTCGCGCTTGGCGAATCGAGCAGGGCGTAGACCACAAAGTGGGTGGCATTTTTGGCCGGTGTCTCGAACCAGAACTTGGTGAAGTCGGGGAATTCTTCCTGGCGCTTGGCAAAGGTGTCGATGGCCAGGCCACGGGCCGACAGGCCGTATTGCTTGGTCGAGTCGACGGCACGGAAGTAGCTGGCGCCCAGGAACGACACGATGTCGTGCATGGCAATTTCCGGTGCCTTGAACAGTTTGAAGCCGGCAAAGCCCAAGTCACCTTTGACCTGATTGCCGTCGATGCCGCTGGTGTCGTAGTTGAACAGTTCGTGACGGAAATGCACTTCCCGCGCCGTGTTGCTCTTGGGGTCGACGCTGTACATGCGCACGGGGGTCTTGAAGCCCATGCCGACATGGAAAAACTGCACGTCGAGCTGGCCTTTGAGCTCTCGCCACAGGGAGTGATTGGGGTCGTAGCGGATCGCGTTGAACTGCTGGGGCGTCATGTTCGCCAGCACCGGTGGCAGTACCTGCTTGGTGCTGACGTACTGCTGGCCGGCCAGTTGTTTGGCCTGCTCTTGCAGTTGCTTGAAATCGAACGGTTCGCTTTTGCCATCGGCTGCGGCGGCGAGGGCGCGTGCAGCAAAAAGTCCCGAGGCCGGCAGGGTGCTATAAGCCGCCAGCGCCATCGATGCTTTAAGGAGATTCCTGCGGTTCATAAAGGTGAAGCCTCTGAGTAATTCTGTGCGTCCTGCACTAAAAAGCGCGCCAACGTCTCCTTGCCGAACGCAAACTACCCATAACAGATAGCAAAGACGAGATGCGGTTCGATAAAAACCTCAATAAAAACGCCGCGTCCGATGAGTCGGGGCGGCGTTGACGGGGTCTATCAGGTTTGTAGCTGCGCTGATAACCGCTGGGCACAAGGCCTGCGCGCAGTTATGCAGCGCTAAAGGGTGGCTCAAGGCCATTGCTTGTTGCAATATCCGGCAATCATTTTTTCTGCCGTTATTACAGTTTTCAGGTCCACCAGTAACGCACCAGATGGAAGAAGATCGGCGCGGCGAAACACACTGAATCGATACGATCGAGCATACCGCCATGGCCTTCGATCATATGCCCCCAGTCCTTGACGCCGCGATCACGCTTGATCGCCGACATGACAATACCGCCGGCAAAGCCCAGCAGGTTGATCAGCACCGCGATAAAGAACGACTGGACGGGCGAGAAAGGTGTGATCCACCACAGCGCGCCACCGATCAATGAAGCCAGCAAAATACCGCCGACAAAGCCCTCGACCGTTTTTGACGGCGACAGGTTGGGGGCGATCTTGTGTTTGCCGAACAGCTTGCCGCACACGTACTGCAGCACATCCGAAAGCTGCACGACGATGACCAGGTAGGCAATCAGCAGAAGGTTGCGGCCTTCATAGCCGGCAATCTCCAGAGTCAGCAAGGCCGGCACATAAGACACGCAGAACACCGCGATCATCAGGCCCCACTGGACCTTGGAAGTGCGTTCCAGAAAATGCTTGCTGTCGCCGCCCAGCGAGGCAAGGATCGGCAGCAACAAGAACACGTAAACCGGGATGAAGATCGAATACAGCCCGTACCAGTTGATGCCGATCAGCACGTATTGCAGCGGCAGGGCCAGGTAGAACGCCGCCGCCAGGGCCGGATAGTCGCTGCGCCGGGTCGGGGTCAGGGTCAGGAATTCACGCAGGGCATAGAACGACACCGCATAGAACAGCAAGGTCACGGCGGTGTAGCCAAGCCAGAACGCCACGCCGATGACGATCACCATCGCCCACCAGGCGTTGATTCGCGCGTTGAGGTTGTCGATCACCGCATGCGGGCCACGGGCCTTGAGCTTGAGTACCCGGCCAATGACCGAGGCCAGCAGCAGAATGACGCCGATGCCCATGAACAACAGTTGAGTCTGGTTTTCCATCATTACTGCTCCGCAGCCAGAGCCAGCAACGCTTCGCGGCTGCGGGCAAGAAATTGCTCTTTGCTTTCGTCTTCCTGGACCTGCAGCGGCGCCCCGAAGCTGGTGGTGCACAGCAGCGGCAGGGGCAGCATCCGGCCTTTGGGCATGACCCGGTTGAGGTTGGAGATCCACACCGGCACCAGTTCGGCCTGTGGGTAGCTTTTCGCCAGGTGATAGATGCCACTTTTGAACGGCAGCAAGCCCTCATCAGGGTTACGCGTGCCTTCCGGGAAGATGATCAGCGAGTAGCCCTGCTCCAGCGCCTCAATCATGGGTTGCAAGGGGTTGGCCTGTTCGTCCTTGCGGGTGCGGTCGACCAGCACGCCGTTGAACACCTTATTGATGATGTACCGGCGCAGAGTGCCGCTCTGCCAGTAATCGGCGCCGGCCACCGGCCGGGTGTATTTGCGCAGCTCGCGGGGCAGTGACGCCCAGAGCAGCACAAAGTCTCCGTGGCTGGTGTGGTTGGCAAAGTAGATACGCTGCGTCGCTTGCGGCGTACAGCCCAGCCACAGGCTGCGGGCACCGGTCACGCTGCGTGCGCCGGCCGTGATCAGGGAGGCGACCAGAGATTCAAGCATCAATCAGATTCCTTCGGTAAGGCGAGCAAAGACGCTGCTCGCATGCTGCGCTGCTTCACCGCATCCGCCCAAGCCAGGGCAGAATCAGTAACGCGCCCAGCAACAGCATGATTTGCAGGGCGAGCAACAACACTTGTTGGCGCAACAGCTTCAAGGCGCCTTGACTGCGTAGTGGCCAGGAACGCCCGGCTTTATCGGCCGGTTGCAGGCTGAACGCCGCCAGAGCCTGATCCAGCGCCCGGGTGTTGCGTGTCAGGTTAGCAGGGTCGTCGGCAAGCTTCTGAAACAGCTCGGCATCAAAAGCTACCCGCAGAGCGTAGTATTTTTCGCCCAGGCCCAATACCACCAACAGCACCACCCAGCTCATCAGCAGGCCCGACGGGGCAAACCACAGCTGGCTCAGGCCCAGTGCCAGGCTCAACAGGGTCAAGCCGGTGGACAAATTGTCCAGCGCCCGGCCGCGACGTAGCAGGCTGGCGATGATGTGCAATTGCAGGTCAGCGTTCATGCTGCGCCTCTGCCGGTTGGGTTGTGCACTGTTCCAGTAGCGTACTAAGTGCCTGACGGTGTTCGTTGTGCAGCACCACGCCTGGCCGGCTCTGGCGGATCAGTTTGACAGCCTCATCTACTGACGCGGCCCGGCCGTTGTACAGCAGCCAGGCTGCCAGGGCGGTGGCGCTGCGTGAATAGCCCAGTGCGCAGCACACCAGCAGCGGCCCGGCATGGCGTGATGCTTCGATGGCCTCGGCGGCGGCCAGGCACTGCTGTGCGGTGGGCGGGACCAGATCCAGTTGCGCCAGGTTACGGTAAGTCGGCGGTGTGACGCTCTGCGACAGCTCGGCACACAGGTCCACAACGGCCCTGAACTGACCGGCCTGATCACGACCCGCGATGCGACCCAGCCAGATCTCATCCAGCACTTGCTGCGCCTGCGGCTGGTTGCGCGTCCAGAGCCAGACGTTGAGCCATGCACCGGCCAGATACGGCGCCAGCAGCCAGCGTGCTGCGGGCGACAGGCGGCCATCGGCGCGCTTCTGAAAGCCTTGGGCATCGAACCACAGGTAGTTGAGGGCCACCAGCAGCAGTGACAGTGCCGGCCACAGCAACCATAACCAGACACCACCCAGGCCAAACCCCGGCCAGGCCAGCAATAGCGCGCCGAGCAGGTAGTAACCGGCCAGTTTCCAGCGGCTCGGGTCATGGCTAAGCCGGGCACTGAGCAGCGGGCTGCGACCTTCATCCGGCCACAGCCAGACACACAGCCAGCCGGCCAGGGCGCCGGTCGGCAGGTCGATGAAGTGATGTTGCCAGGTGGTCAGCACCGACAGGCCGATCAGCGCGAACCAGCCATGCAGCAGCCAGCGCCAGGCCGGATGGAAAGCGCGCAGGTAACGCTCGAAGCAGACCCAGAGAATCACCAGCAGGGCGATGTGCAACGACGGCGCCTGGTTGAACGGCTTGTCGAAGCCGGCCAGCACGTCGAACAGCCAGCCGAACAGGCCGTCCATTTCCGGGCGCTGGAAAGTGAAGCGCAGTGGCCAGAGCAGAAAGCAACTGACCGCCAGCACTTGAGCACTGAGCAGGCGCAGGGCGTGGCGGTCGAGTTCACGGCGGGTCAGGCAGGCCAGCAGTGAAAAACCGTAGAGCAGGTCGATGGACCAGTAGGGCACGATGGTCCAGGCCCAGAACGGCATGTGGTTTTCCCAGGCGAATGCCAGGCTGCCGACGTCGTCGCGCCGGGCGGTGTACCAGGTGGCAAAGCCGTAGCTGGCGAAAAAGAACGGCGCCAGCACCAGCAGCCAGACCACGGCCCGTTTCCACAGGCCTGGTTCGCGCCGGCTGCTCACGGCAGACGCTGCGCCAGTGATACGCTGAAAATCCCCCACTCATCGATGCGCTGGGTGATCTTGCGAAAGCCTGCCGCTTCCACCAATTGGTCCATTTCGGCCTGGCTACGGCGGCGCATCACCCAGGCGTCACCGCCGCGATGGCTGGTCAGGGCGCGGGCGATCAGTTCCAGTTGCGGATGCCACGGCTGGCCGGTGTAGATCAGATAACCGCCGGGCTTGACCGCCGCTGCCAGGCCGGCCAGCGAGTTACCGACCTGAGTGTTGCTGGCGAACAGCTCGTACAGGCCTGACACCACCGCCAGCGTCGGTTTGGGGTCGAGGGCGGCGAGGTTGTCGCGGTCGAAGGCGTCGGCCTTGATGAAGCGGGCGATCTCGTCGAGATCGAGTTTCTCGATCAGCGCGCTGCCTTGCTGCACATTGAGGTCACTGTAGTCGCGCAACAGGATCGACTCGGGCAGCGGCTCGACGCCCTTGAGCGCTTCAAGGATGTAGCGTCCGTGGCCGGCGGCGATGTCGACGATCCGCACCGCGCTTTGCTGCTCGCGCAGCTTGTGCATGGCCAGGCGCAGCAGTTCTTCGATGTTGATCTTGCGTTGGCGAATCCCGCGCCAGCCAATCGAGTTCAGGTAGTTGCGGTCGATCAGCCGGCCGAGGCTGCCGCGCCCACTCGGTTGGTTGCGGTACACATAATCCAGGGTACTGCCGGAGTCAAAGCCGGTCTCGAAGCCCAGCTTCACCCCTTCGGACAAGCTGCTGCCGGTGCGCAGGCCCGCGCGGGTCAGCCGCCAGTAAAGGCTGCGCAGCGAACGTGGCGGCAATGGCGCGGCCAGCGCTTCGGCCTCGGCGCAGGTTTCACCTACCCGGTCGGCGTCCAGCAGGGCATGGCGCTGTGGCGGGTTGTCGAAGGCATGCTGCACGAAGCGGCGGATGCGCGTGAGCGCTTGCTCACGGTTACGCTCACCCAGGGTGTCATGGAAGAAACCGGGCAGGATGTGCTTTTCCTTTTGCAGGCTGCCCAGGCGTTCGAAGAAGCGTTCTTGCGGGGCGCGCTCAACCACGAAGTCTGCGCCCGAGATCAGCAATTGGGTTGGCACCTGAATGGCCTGGGCGTCGGCCACTACGCGCTCGGCGGCTTCGTACAGGCCCAGCAGGACATTGACCGAGATGGCCTTGGCGATCAGCGGGTCGCTATCGTAAGTCTTGCGGCGATGCTCGTCGTGGGTCAGAAAGCGCGCTTTGACGTAGCTGTTGACGAAGAAATTGCCTTTGAAACGGCGCAGCAACGCCAGGCCCTGACGGGCGAAGGGCACGTAGAGTTTGACCTTGAACGCCGGCGAGGCCAGTACCAGAGCGCGGATGTTGGGCGCGTAGTCATGTGCCCAGGTAGTGGCGATCACCGCGCCGACACTCTGCGCCACGACCGCGATGTTGCCGGTTTCGACGCCGTGGCTGGCGGCGATATGCTCAATGAAGGTTTGCAGGTCGCGCACGGTGGTGGCAAAGCTTGGGCTGTCGCCGCGTGCGCCGGGCGACTCGCCGTGGCCACGGGCATCCCAGGCAAAGAAATCGAAACCCGGCAGTTGCAGTTCATCGACCAGGTGAGCAATGCGTCCGGAGTGTTCGTGGCCACGGTGCAACAGTACGATGGCTTGCCGCGACTTGCCGGGGGCCAGGCCCATGGCGGGCCAGTGGCGATAAAACAGTTCGACACCGTCATGGGTGGCGAAGCGCAGGGCAATCACGTCGCGCATGGCAAACTCCTTTGAGCCAATATTGACCGGGCAAGCAGGGGGTTATGAGTCTGATCTGTCGTGCGGCGCAAGCGGCTTTTCGGCGAGGCCCTGGCGAATCCGGTTGACCAAGGTGTAGATCAGCAGGGCTGAGACCACGACAAGGATGAAATTTATCCATGCTGGCGCAAGTAAACCTGTGGCGACCCCGGCGCCCATGACGCCGAACACCAACGCCCGGTCGCTCTTGCCCATCGGCCCGTCGTAGCGGCGTGACGCACCGACCATCGGGCCGAGCACGCCGGCGTACTCGCTGAACACGGCCAGCAGGGTCACCAGCACCACCAGCGCCGGGCTGACCCCGGCCAGCAGGGCGAAGGGCAGCATCAGCGCGCTGTCCGCGATGACATCGGTCAGTTCGTTCAAATAAGCCCCCAGCCGCGACTTCTGGCCGAACTCGCGGGCCAGCATGCCGTCTATGGCATTAAGGGCCATGCGTATGATCATCCACAGCGGGATCAAGGCAAACAGCCAATAGTGCGGCATGCCGACGGTCACCAGCGCGCCGACCAGCAGTGATACCAGGCAGGCTCCGAGGGTCACCTGATTGGCCGTAATGCCCTTGTCGTAGAGCTTGTGCACCAGAGGGCGCAGCAGATTCTGGAAGCGCGGTTTGAGCTGGTAGATCGAAATCAAGAGAGGCCGTCCTGGTCAAGATGTTGGGCGCATCATCGGTGTATGCGGACATTTCGTACAGGACCCGATGAAGTAAAACGTGAAGTCTGTCCTGTTATTCAGGCGGATCAGACTGCCGTGCATGGACGATGCCATTGACCGTCAGGCCGACGGTCAGCGGCTCAAAGGATGGTTGAGCTACCTTTTTCCGATCAATTCTGGATGAGGAGGTGGACGGTCATGTACACCCAACTACCGAGTGCCCTGCAAGGCCTGCAATTGCCGTTGCGGATCAGACTCTGGGACGGCCAGCAGTTCGAATTCGGCGCTGAGCCGCGCGTCACGATCCTGGTCAAGGACCCAACCCTGATGGCGGAGCTGGCGCGTCCCAGCCTGGATCTGTTTGGCAGCGCATTCGTTGAGGGCCGGCTGGAGCTGGAGGGCTCGCTCAGCGAGGCGGTGCAAATCGGTGATCAGCTGACCCAGGCCTTTGGTCACTTCGCGCAGGACGACGACGGCAAGCGTACGGCTCATGATCGGAGCCTGGACGCCACCTCGATTTCTTACCACTACGACCTGTCCAATGCGTTTTACCAGTTGTGGCTGGACCGCGAGATGGTTTACTCCTGCGCGTACTTCAAGACCGGTCAGGAAAGCCTTGAACAGGCGCAGCAGGATAAATTCCATCATCTGTGTCGCAAGCTGCGCCTGCAGCCTGGCGACTATCTGCTGGATGTCGGCTGTGGCTGGGGCGGGCTGGCGCGCTTTGCCGCCCGGGAGTACGGCGCTCAAGTGTTCGGCATTACCCTGAGCCGCGAGCAACTGGCGCTGGCCCGGGAGCGGGTCGAGGCGCAGGGCTTGCAGGATCAGGTCGAGCTGCAACTGCTCGACTATCGTGACCTGCCGCAGGACGGACGTTTTGACAAGGTGGTCAGCGTTGGCATGTTCGAGCACGTCGGGCATGCCAATCTGCCGCTCTACACCCGCTGCCTGTTCGGCGCGGTGAAGGAGGGCGGGTTGGTGATGAACCATGGCATCACCGCCCGGCACTCTGATAGTCGGCCGGTGGAGCGCGGGGCCGGCACGTTCATACACCGCTATGTATTTCCCAACGGCGAGTTGCCGCATCTGGCGATGATCAGTGCGCACCTCAGCGATGCGGGTCTGGAGATCGTTGACGTCGAAAGCCTGCGCCTGCACTACGCCAGGACCCTGGAGCAGTGGAGCGAACGGCTTGAGGCTCATCTGGACGAAGCGAAGGCGCTGATTGGCGAGCACAGCTTGCGCATCTGGCGACTGTACCTGGCCGGCTGCGCCTATGCCTTCGCCAGGGGCTGGATCAACCTGCATCAGGTTCTTGCGGTCAGGCCGCTGGCCGACGGCAGCCATCATCTGCCGCTGACCCGCGCTGATCTTTACCGTTGTTAAAGGATCGGGGAAATCAGCCGCGCCACGCGCATCCCCAGTTGGTGCAGGCGGCGGGTTTCCCGGCTGTCCTGTACGGTGATTTCCCGCGCCAGTTCGAAGTCAGCGCTGAGCATGGCTTCGACCTGAGCGGCGAACTCGCGGTCGACGGTCAGCAGCATCAATTCGAAGTTGAGCCGGAACGAGCGGTTATCCAGGTTGGCGCTGCCGATGGCCGTGACTTCATCGTCGATCAGCACCACCTTCTGATGCAGAAAACCCGGCTGGTAGCGGAACACTTTGACCCCGGCGCGCACGGCTGCGAAGGCATACAGGCTCGACGCCGCATAGACCACGTAGTGATCGGGCCGCGACGGCAGCAGCACACGCACATCCACGCCACGCAGCACGGCCAGGTGCAAGGCGGCAGACACGGCTTCATCGGGAATGAAGTACGGGCTGGTGATCCATAGTCGCTGTTGCGCTGAATGAATGGCCTCGACAAAGAACAGCGAGCAGGTTTCCTGGGCATCGGCCGGGCCGCTGGCGAGCAACTGGCAGAGTACGCCGTCTTCCGGGAAACTGTCGGGCAGGCTCAGCGGCGGTAGCTGGCGGGTAGCCCAGAACCAGTCCTCGGCAAACGTCTCTTGCAGACAGGCGACCACCGGACCGACGACCTGCACATGGGTGTCGCGCCACGGTGACAGGGCAGGCTTGAGGCCCAGGTACTCATCACCGACGTTGTGCCCGCCCAGGTAACCCTTGAGGCCATCGACCACCACAATCTTGCGATGGTTGCGAAAGTTGATCTGGAAGCGGTTCATCCAGCCGCCATGGGTGGCGAAGGCTTTGATCCGCACCCCGCCGGCGCGCAGCTTCTCCACGTAGCTGGCCGGCAGCGCGTGGCTGCCAATCCGGTCGTACAGCACATAAACGGCCACTCCCTCGGATGCCTTGAGCAACAGTAGTTCTTGCAGGCGGCGGCCCAGGTCGTCGTCATGGATGATGAAAAACTGCACCAGCACTGTCTGCCGCGCCTGGCGGATGGCCCCGAACATCGCGGCAAAGCTGGCCTGGCCGTTGATCAACAGCTTCACTTCGTTATTGGCCAGCGCCGGCATATGCCCCAGACGTGGCATGGCCCGCAGCGCTGCGTAGGCGTCGGAGCGCCGCGCAGCGACCGCCTCATCGATCCAGGGCCGCCAGTTAAGGCTGCTGATAGCGTGCTTCATTTCCTTGTTGGCCTGACGTCGGGCCTTAATATAGGCGTCGAATGAGCTGCGGCCAAACACCAGATAAGGAATCAGGGTCAGGTAGGGAATGAACACCAGCGACATCGCCCAGGCAATCGCCCCCTGCGCGGTGCGTACGGTCAACAGCGCATGGATAGCCGCGACGCTACCCAGCAGGTGAATGAAGCCAAGCACATAACCGAAGAAATACGGGCTGTGGTAATCCATTGCGAGGTTCCTTTACAGACGCCTAAACAGACCATAGCAAAGTGCGATTGTCGCTATTTAATTCAACATGCAACGGCGAGGCGTTTATGCCGTCTAAGCCTCAGCGTCGAGAAATCACGCATATCGATGATGACCTGAGGAATCCGCAGATGAACAAACGCATGTTGGCCTGGATGTTTTGCCTGGCTGCGCCCGTGGCCCAGGCTCAAATGCTCCAGCCGGGGTTGTGGGAACTGACCTCCAGCAATATGCAGGTCGATGGTCAGGCGTTGCCGGACATGCAGTTCATGCTCGGCCAGCTCAAGAACCTGCCGCCTGAACAACGCGCGATGATGGAGCAGGCCATGCAGAAGCAAGGTATTACCTTGGGCGGGCAGGGCGTGCGTTTCTGCCTGACTGACGCTCAGGTCAAGGCCGATGATATTCCGCTGACCGACCCCAAGTCCGGTTGTAATCAGCGCGTGACGGACCGCAACGGCAAAACCTGGAATTTCCAGTTCAGTTGCCCACGAGCCCAAGGTACAGGGCAGGCGCAGTTTCTCAGTGATCGTGAGTTCACCACCCGCGTCAAAGGCACCTTCAACGCATCCGGCCAGCAACAGAATGGCAGTATGGACACCCGCGCCGTATGGTTGGGCGCCCAGTGCGGTAACGTCGCGCCACGTAGTTGATCCATGAGTGTTCCACGTGGAACATCTGCTGTGGATGTAATGCTGCCTTCCCACCCCAATTCTGGCCTGAAATCGGGTGGGAATGAGCTGGCTGTTCTCACAAAGATCGCGCCGACCTTAGCTGATCGACATTAACTTGTAGGAGCAGCTTTAGCTGCGAAGCCAGCTGTTACCGCTTCTGCTCGTGACACCCCGTCACCCGCCCGCAGCTGATGCTGCTGCGGGTGCCGTTCGAGCTGGACACTCTGGTGATGGTGGTCCAGCCCACCTTGCGAATCGTCCCCACCCAGATTTCACCATCCGATGCCAGCCCGGTAAAAAAGGTCAGTTGCCGATAACGGCTGTTGGTCTGCGCCCAGCGGCGGGCGCTGGCGGACTCGTAGCCGCGCAGGTAAGTGGTATCGCCCTGAGTCGCCACGCTATAGCCGTTTCCTTCCAGATCACGGCAGGACAGCAGGTTCAGGCTGCGCACGCAGGTTGCCCCGCCGGTTGGCGTACTGGCGCCTGCCGCCAGAACACAGGTGCTGCTCAGCGCCAATAACACACTGGCAGCGATGGTTTTCACAGGCATGCGAGCGCCCTTCGTCGAACAGGTTGGCAAAATCGTATTGTTATACTATAACATTGTTGGTCGTTGAATCCGCTGCCACAAAGCCAGCAGAGCTTTACCCAGCCTACCTGAACCAAACCTGTTGGTGAGTCCTGATGCCGAACCGTCTTCCCGTTACCGTCCTGTCCGGCTTTCTTGGTGCCGGCAAAAGTACCTTGCTTAATCACGTGTTGCGCAACCGTGAAAACCTGCGCGTGGCGGTGATCGTCAATGACATGAGTGAAATCAACATCGATGGCAGCGAGGTGCAGCGTGACGTCAGCCTCAGCCGCGCCGATGAGAAACTGGTCGAGATGAGCAATGGTTGCATCTGCTGCACCCTGCGCGAAGACTTGCTTGAAGAAGTCAGCCGTCTGGCACAGGACGGCCGCTTCGATTACCTGCTGATTGAGTCCACCGGCATTTCCGAGCCGCTGCCGGTGGCGGAAACCTTTACCTTTCGCGATGAGGCCGGTACCAGCCTCTCGGACATTGCGCGCCTGGACACCATGGTCACGGTGGTGGACGGCATGAATTTCCTGCTCGACTACCAGGCCGCCGAGAGCCTGGCCAGCCGCGGTGAGAGCATGGGCGATGAGGATGATCGATCCATCACCGACCTGCTCATTGAGCAGATCGAGTTCGCCGATGTGATTCTGCTCAGCAAGATCGACCTGATCAGCTCCAGCGAGCGTGAAGAGTTAATGGCCATTCTCGGCCGCTTGAATGCTCAGGCGCAGATTGTGCCGATGGTCATGGGCCAGGTGCCGCTGACCACCATCCTCAATACCGGCCGCTTCGATTTTGAGCGCGCGGCCCAAGCGCCGGGCTGGCTCAAGGAACTGCGTGGCGAGCATGTACCGGAAACCGAAGAGTACGGCATCGCCTCGACGGCCTACCGGGCGCGGCGGCCGTTTCACCCGGAGCGCTTTTTCAACTTCCTCAACCGGCCTTGGCTCAATGGCAAGCTGCTGCGCTCCAAAGGCTTTTTCTGGCTTGCGAGCAAACATCAGGAGGCCGGCAGTTGGTCGCAGGCCGGTGGCCTGATGCGTCATGGTCCGGCCGGTCGCTGGTGGCGCTTCGTACCGCGCGCCCACTGGCCGCAGGATCAGGAAAGTCTCCAGGCGATCATGAAGGAGTGGAATGCAGCCACCGGTGATTGCCGCCAGGAACTGGTGTTCATCGGCCAGAACATCGACTTCACCCAACTCAACGCCGAGCTGGACGACTGCCTGTTGACCGATGCCGAGATGGGCATGGGCGTCGAAGCCTGGCAATTGCTGCCTGACCCGTTCGGGGAATGGCATGAAGAGGACGCTGCCTGATGCTCGCGCAGGTTTTACCGTTTCGCCCACTGGTCCGCCAGGTACAGGGCGACAATCCCGATGTTCTGGGGGAGGTGTTGCAGGACGGCGTCAATCTGGCGGTCTGGCAACGCCATTTGCCGCTGCACATCCAGGATTTCGCCAGCGCCTTGTTGACCCTGAACGAACCGCTGTCAGAGTCTTTGGCACTGGAGGTCAAAGGAGGCGATCTGGAGCCTGATCTGCAGCGTCTGGCTGCCGCTTATGCCGATGTGCAGGGCCACGCCGGGTTCGTCGCTGACGTGTCCTGGCTGGTCAGCGCCTACGCCTGCCTGCTGGGTGCCGAACGGGTCGGCCTGCGTCTGCGGGCGATGGACACCGCCATGTGCCCGCGTTTTCATGTCGATCACGTGCCGATGCGGCTGATCACCACCTACGCCGGGATCGGCAGCCAGTGGCTCAAAGAGCGTGACATGGATCGCTCGCGCCTTGGGCAGGCTCAGGCCGAACCCAAAGACCCGGCGCTGATTCAGCAAATTCAGTGCGGTGCAGTGGCGCTGCTCAAGGGCGAGCGCTGGATCGGCAACGAGGGCCATGGCCTGATCCACCGTTCGCCGCCGTTGAGCCGTAACGAACGACGCCTGATTCTGACCCTCGACTGGCTGGCCTGACCCTCAAGGGGTCTGCCACTGCCCTTGGCTCTGGCCCTCGCAAAACGGTTTGAGGTACGCAGCATCGCTGGCCACGCCGTAATAGTGGATATGCTCGCGATAGGGCATATTGGCAACCTGAGCGTCACGGCATACGCCAAAAGCGCCTGCCGGGCATTGCTCGACAAACTGTACCTCGACCTTTTGCCCGGCCAGTTGCGGCTGGCAGAAACTGTCGTGGAACAGGTTGTCTGGCACTGAGACATTCTCCTGACACACCTTCACATCCAGGCGCTGCGCCTGGGTGTGGACAACACAGGCTGCGGCCCGCACCTGGCCTGAGGCGAGTGTCAGCAGTGCTGTCGCCAGCATGGTTGCCCATCGTGATTGCAAACCCTGTCCTCCTGAAGCGAACTGATGCTGCAGAACATTCCCACTCATGTCATCGGTGGCCCGTTGGGCGCCGGCAAGACCAGCCTGATCCGTCACCTGTTGGCGCACAAACCCGCTGACCAGCGCTGGGCGGTACTGATCAACGAGTTCGGCCAGATCGGCCTGGACGCCGCGCTGCTGACCACCGGCGCCGATGGTATCGCACTTGGCGAAGTGGCTGGCGGCTGCCTGTGCTGCGTCAATGGCGTGCCGTTCCAGATTGGCCTGGGTCGGCTGCTGCGCAAAGCCCGGCCCGACCGGCTGTTGATCGAACCGTCGGGTCTTGGCCACCCGGCGCAGTTGATTGCCCAGTTGCAGCAGCCACCCTGGCAGGGTGTGCTGCGGGTGATGCCAGCGGTCATGGTTCTCGATGCCCAGGCATTGGCGGCCAGCCAGCCATTGCCCGATACCCAGCAGCAGGCGCTGGCGGCTGCCGGGTTGCTGGTGCTTAACAAGGCTGAGGGTTTATCCGACGCTGTCCGCCAGCGGCTGGCCGAGCGTTTGCCGGCGTTGCCACGGGTCTGGTGCAGCCAGGGCCGCTTGTCATTGTCACAGTTGCCGGGTGTGGACAGTTTGACAGCTGTGGATAACCCTCAGGCTGAGCAGGCACTGCCAGCGAGCATTCAGGCAGCAGCACCGCACTGGGCAGATGTTGCGACGCCATGGGTGCTCAGCCAGGGCAGTGCCGACGGCTGGAGCGTAGGCTGGCGCTGGCACCCTTCGCAGCGTTTCGATTGCAGGCAACTGGCGCAGTGGCTGGCTGCCCTGAACTGGCGACGCGCCAAACTGGTGGTGCACAGCGAGCAGGGTTGGTGTTCAGCCAACGCGCTGGCAGGGGCGGATGTGCAATGGCAAGCCAGCGAGTGGCGCCAGGACTCGCGGCTGGAGCTGATCTTTGATGAGGCTCAGGATGTGGCGGCCCTTCAAGCCGGGTTGAGTGCTTGCCGAATAGCCTGAAAAATCATTGCTTCCATTTCTGATGCGACTGGCGCCATTCGTCGAGACGGATCACTTCGGCAGACGGTGGCGGCGGCTTGATCTCGAAAGGATAGGGGGCCAGCTCGATCTGCGCGCTGTGCGCGCCGAATTGAGTGATGCTGCCAGGATGACGTTGTTCGCCAGTGACGGTGAATTCAAAACTGTAGATACGCGCCAGGCGTTTGCGGCCATGGGCGTCGGCGGTCCACGCCAGACGCTTGAAGGCGACGTTCTCGTCGAGCAGTTCCAGATCGAGCCGTGCGCAATGTTGCTTGACCCGCTCCAGCGCTTTTTCACGCAGACCGTGGGCATGCCAAAGCCAGGCTGCCCCGGTGGCGAGCAGCATCAGCACAAAAATATTACCCAGGGTCAGCATGACGGTGTACTCCAGCCGATGAGCCAAACAGGCTGCTACAGATTAACTGGGTGCGATCAATTCCAGCCAGAGCGGGCGCAGTAAATTTCGCACGACTGCATTTGTGTCCTGTTACGCAACGCAGATGAAACGTATCTGTATTTTTACAGCGCCTCTTCTTTGATTTCCTGATAGCGCTTTTCCAGTTCCTGACGCAGTTGACGACGATGCTGGGCCTGCATGAAGCGGCGGCGGGCATCCGGGGTCTGCGGCTCCAGCGGCGGGACGCGCACCGGTTTGCGATTGTCATCAATGGCGACCATGGTAAAGAAGCAACTGTTGCTATGGCGTACCGAGCGCTCGCGGATATTTTCGGTGACCACCTTGATCCCCACTTCCATGGAGGTATTACCGGTGTAGTTCACCGAGGCCAGAAAGGTCACCAGCTCACCGACATGCACCGGCTCGCGAAAGATCACCTGGTCCACCGACAGGGTCACCACATAACTGCCAGCGTAGCGTGCGGCGCAGGCATAGGCGACTTCGTCCAGGTACTTGAGCAGGGTGCCGCCGTGCACATTGCCAGAGAAGTTGGCCATGTCCGGGGTCATCAATACGGTCATCGTCAGTTGCGCGTTTCCAGGTTCCATTGCTGATTCTCACGGTCAAGGTAGGGAGAAGACGCCTATGCTGGCATTTGCTGATACGTGCAGATAACGCGACGCCTGGCGAGTATTTTACGTCACGCGCGGTAACCGATCTGTTTCCATATATTGCACCGGCTTTATGGCAAAGGGTGCAGTGTTACTCTGCAAAAACCCTTGCACAGGGTTTTCCCCACACCTATACCCAATTGACGACGTTGCCGGTCACCTGACCTTGCCTGCGCTATGGACCATGCGTGCAAGCGGCAGCGCCATTATTTAAGGAGCCACACCCGCCATGCATGCTGTTGACTTCATCCAGGATCTGGCAGTGATCATGCTGGTGGCCGGGGTGGTGACGATTGTCTTTCACCGCCTCAAGCAGCCGGTGGTACTGGGCTACATTGTCGCCGGCTTTCTGATCGGGCCGCATACGCCGCCGGTTGGTCTGATCCATGACGAACACACGATCAAGATTCTTGCCGAACTGGGGGTGATCTTCCTGATGTTCTGCCTGGGCCTTGAGTTCAGCCTGCGCAAGCTGTTCAAGGTCGGTGCGACGGCGTTCATCGCGGCGTTCCTGGAAATCTTCCTGATGATCTGGCTCGGTTACGAGATTGGCCAGTATTTCGGCTGGGGAACCATGGATTCGCTGTTCCTGGGGGCGATTCTGGCGATTTCCTCGACGACCATCATCGTCAAGGCGCTCAACGACCTGAAGATGAAGAACCAGCATTTTGCCCAGTTGATCTTTGGCGTGCTGATTGTCGAAGACATTCTGGGGATCGGCATCATCGCGCTGCTGTCGGGTATCGCGGTCAGCGGTGCGGTCAGTTCCGGCGAGGTGTTCTCCACGGTCGGCAAGCTGTCGCTGTTCATGATCGTTGCCTTGGTCGTCGGCATCCTGCTGGTGCCGCGTCTGCTGGCCTATGTAGCACGCTTTGAAAGCGACGAAATGCTACTGATCACCGTACTGGGCCTGTGCTTCGGCTTCTGCCTGCTGGTTGTACGGCTGGAATACAGCATGGTGCTGGGCGCGTTCCTGATCGGCGCGATCATGGCCGAGTCGCGCCAACTGTTGAAAATCGAGCGCTTGATCGAGCCGATTCGTGACATGTTCAGTGCCATTTTCTTCGTTGCTATCGGCCTGATGATTGATCCGGCGATTCTCATCGAATACGCCTGGCCGATTGTGGTGATCACCCTGGCGGTGGTGCTGGGCAAGATGATCTCCTGCGGTCTGGGGGCGTTCATTGCCGGTAACGATGGCCGCACGTCGCTGCGCGTCGGCATGGGGCTTTCACAGATTGGCGAGTTTTCGTTCATCATCGCCGGGCTGGGCATGACCTTGCAGGTGACCAGCGACTTTCTCTATCCGGTGGCCGTGGCGGTGTCGGTTATCACCACCTTGCTGACGCCGTACCTGATCCGCGCGGCTGATCCTTTGTCGATCAAGCTGGCCGGTGTGGTGCCGCGTCGTGTCGGGCGGGTCTTCACCATGTACGGCGAGTGGCTGCGCAGCATCCAGCCGCAGGGTCAGAGCGCAATGCTGGCGTCGATGATCCGCAGGATTCTGCTGCAGGTCGGTGTCAACCTGGCGCTGGTGGTGGCGATCTTCTTCAGCGGCGGTTATTTCGCCGGCCGCATCGGCGCTTACATGAGCGATTGGGTGGCCGATGTCGGGCATCAGAAGGCCTGGATCTGTGGCGCGGCGCTGCTGTTGTCGCTGCCGTTCCTGATCGCCGCCTACCGCAAGCTCAAGGCGCTGTCGATGCTGCTGGCCGAAATGGGCGTGAAGCCGGACAAGGCCGGCCGTCACACCGAGCGGGTGCGCAAGATCGTGGCTGAAGTGATTCCGCTGTTGTCGCTGGTGGTCATCTTCGTCCTGCTGGCCGCATTGTCAGCCAGCATTCTGCCAACCCTGGAGCTGCTGGTGGTCATCCTGCTGGTTGCGGCGGTGGTCGCCGCAGTGCTATGGCGCTGGTTTATCCGTGTACATTCACGGATGCAGATTGCCCTGCTGGAAACCCTGGGCAATAACCAGGACACCCCAGGGCATTGACCTTGCGCGCGGGTCTGGCTGGAAACTCAGCTTTCCAGCCAGACGTCGCGGGCCCAGTGCCAGACCGATTCCCAGCTCTCCTCGGTGACGATTTCTTCTTCGCCAGACCACAGCACCACGGTGCCGTCTTCTTCAACGCAGTAATAGTCGTCGCCATCCTGGCACAGCGGCACCAGATCGCGCTCGACACCGGCATCCCAGGCATTGGCTGCCACGTCGGGCAGGTAGGTGTGCGATTGCGGGTCGGTCACGGTGACCGGCTCAAGGCTGCCGTAGACCACATCGCTGACCTGCAGCAAAAACTCCCGCAAGCCAAATGGCATGTTGATCAGCAGTTCTTCCTCGATTTCGACCAGCAGGTCTTCGTCGGGCAGTTCAAGCCGCACCGGAACCGGCTCGTTCTGTTCACGCAATTGTTCGATGACTTCTTCCACGGCATGGATCCTCTGAGCTAGATGGCGCGGGTTATACAGTAGCCGAAAGCCGCTTTCAAAATAACTATCCGAACGGGTAACAAAAAACCCCGGAACGAGTCCGGGGTTTCGATCACACAAGGGCGCCGGTAGTTCAGCCGTTCTGGCGAATACCTGCAACCAGCCATGGCTGGTTTTCACCTGGCGCGCGTTCCATGTTCCAGCTTTCGCTAAAGGCTTCGCCCTTGTCGAAACGCGAGTTCTTGGACACGCCGTGGAAGGTCAGGGTGGCGATGGTGCGGTCGGCACGGTCATCCACACCGTCAAGTTGAACCTGCAGGTCGTCGATGTAGGTGGACTGGAAGCCGTCACCCTGTTCGGCACGTTCGCGTTTCAGGAATTGCAGCATGTTCGGGGTGACGAACTCGGCAATCTTGTCCATCTCGTTGGCGTCCCAGTGTTGCTGCAAGGCCTGGAAGTGCTGACGGGCGGCTTCCAGGAAGCGCTCTTCGTTGAACCAGGCAGGCGCATTGATCGCCGGGGCCGCAGCGGGCGCAGCCGACGAACCGAAGATCGGAGCGTTGTTCGGCTGAACGGTTTCACGCTGGTAGGGCGCACCGGCACCCGCCATGCTCGCTTGTTGCTGCTGGGCGCGGCGACGGGCGATGAAGCGGAAGATCAGGAAGGCGATCAGGCCGATGATCAGGAAGTCGAACAGCTGCATGCCGTCGAAGCCGTCACCCATGAACATGGCGGCCAGCATGCCACCGGCGGCGATGCCTGCCAGCGGGCCGAGCCAGCGCGATGCGCCGCTGGCCGCAGGGGTTGGACGGGCAGCAGCGTTAGGGGCAGCAGCCGGGGTGGCTGGAGTGGCCTGGCGCGATTGATGAACCGGTGCCGAGCCGCTGCTCTTGCCGCCGCCGAAACGTGCGGCGTTGGCATCCAGGCTCAGCGTCAGGCTGAGGCACAAGGCCATGGCGATGCTGAAAAAGCGTTGCATAAGGGGATTCCCGTTTTTATGAATTGCACGCGCGCAATGGTGCACAGGGTGCAGGCCATTGGCTAGTGAAGGTATGTTTCGAGCTTTTGCATGAAGCTGAAAGCGGCACTGAAGACACCGCATACCGTAGGAGCGGCTTTAGCCGCGAAGGCTTCGCGGCTAAAGCTGCTCCTACGGGGGGCGTGTCAAATCGCTTCGAGCTTGGCGTAGCCCATCATCAGCCACTTGCTGCCTTCGGCGAAGTTGACCTGCACCCGGGCCTGGGCGCCAGCGCCTTCGAAGTTGAGGATCACGCCTTCACCAAATACCGCGTGTTTGACCTGCTGGCCCAGGCTGAACTGGGTTTCCGGGATGCCGGTACCGCTGAACAGGCTGCTGTTGTTGACCTTTGGGGTGCCGCCGAACGGCCGGCTGACGCTGTTGGACAGGCGCACTTCCTGGATCAGCCCGGTCGGGATCTCGCGTACGAAACGCGACACCTTGTTGTAGGTCTCACTGCCATACAGGCGGCGGGTTTCGGCGTAGGTCATGACCAGTTGCTGCATGGCCCGGGTGATACCGACATAGGCCAGGCGCCGCTCTTCTTCCAGGCGCCCCGGCTCTTCGAGGCTCATCTTGTGCGGAAACAGGCCTTCTTCCATGCCCACCAGGAACACGTGGGGGAATTCCAGGCCTTTGGCGCTGTGCAGGGTCATCAACTGAATGCTGTCTTCGTGCTCATCGGCCTGGGCGTCGCCGGCTTCCAGCGAGGCGTGGCTGAGGAAGGCCGCCAGCGGCGACAGGTCTTCTTCGTTTTCGCTGTTTTCGAAAGCGCGGGCGGCGCTGACCAGTTCCTCAAGGTTTTCTACCCTGGCCTGGCCTTTTTCGCCCTTTTCCTGCAGATGGTAGTCGATCAGCCCCGATTGCTCGATGACGGTCTGGGTCATCAGGTGCAGCGGCATGTCCATGACCTTGGCGGCCAGGTTGTCGATCAGCTCGACAAAACCGTTGAGGGCGCTGGCAGCGCGGCCGGTCAGGCCCTTGTTGGCCACCAGCTGGCACATGGCTTCCCACATGGAGACGCTGCTGTGCCGGGCATGTTCGCGGATGGCCTCGACAGTCTTCTCGCCGATGCCGCGGGCCGGCACATTGATGACCCGCTCCAGCGCAGCATCGTTGCCACGGCCTTCGAGCAAGCGCAGGTAGGCCATGGCGTTTTTGATTTCGGCGCGTTCGAAGAAGCGCTGGCCGCCATAGATACGGTACGGAATTCGTTCGCGCAGCAGCGCTTCTTCAAGCACCCGGGACTGGGCGTTGGAGCGATACAGGATAGCGATATCGCTACGTGACAGACCGCTCTTGAGCGCGCTCTCGATGGTCTCGACCACATAGCGTGCTTCGTCGTGTTCGTTGAAGGCCGCATACAGGCTGATCAGTTCGCCATCGCCGCCGTCGGTCCACAGCTCTTTGCCCAAGCGGCCACTGTTATTGACGATCAGACCGTTGGCCGCCTTGAGAATGCTGGCGGTGGAGCGGTAGTTCTGCTCCAGGCGGATGACTTCTGCGTCGGGGAAGTCTGAAGAATACTGCTGGATGTTCTCGATGCGTGCGCCGCGCCAGCCGTAGATCGACTGGTCGTCGTCGCCGACCACCATCAGGCTGTCGCCGCCCTTGGCCAGCAAGCGCAACCAGGCGTACTGCACGGCGTTGGTGTCCTGGAACTCGTCGACCAGCACATGCCGGAAACGGCGCTGATAGTGTTCCAGCAGGCCGGGATGGTCACGCCACAGGTCCAGGGCACGCAGCAGCAGTTCGGAGAAGTCGATGACCCCGGCGCGCTGGCAGGCGACCTCGTAGGCCTCATAGATGCTGCGCATGGTCATCAGGAACAGATCGCCACTGGCCTGAATGTGTTGCGGGCGCAGGCCTTCGTCCTTCTGGCCGTTGATGAACCATTGAGCCTGGCGGGCCGGCCATTTCTGCTCATCCAGCCCCAGCTCACGGATTACCCGCTTGACCAAGCGCTGCTGGTCGTCGCTGTCGAGAATCTGGAAGGTCTGGACCAGGCCGGCTTCCTGCCAGTGCGCGCGCAGCAGGCGATGGGCCAGGCCGTGGAAGGTGCCGACCCACATACCGGCCGGGCTGATGCCCATCAGTTGCTCGATACGGTGACGCATCTCTGCGGCGGCCTTGTTGGTGAAGGTCACCGACAGGATCGAGTGCGTCGAGGCCTGCTCGACCTGCATCAGCCAGGCGATACGGTGCACCAGGACGCGGGTTTTGCCGGAGCCAGCGCCAGCCAGGACCAACTGACGACCCATGGGCGCGGCTACTGCCTGGCGCTGGGCGTCGTTGAGGGAATTGAGCAAAAGGGAGAGGTCATCATGCATGGGCGACATTCTAGGGTTTGCATTGATGCCGGGCAAACCATGCGTGCACCCATGGATATAAAAAGTCTGGGTCAGCAAACGATTGCGCGCTGGCGCAGCGCCGGTATCAAGGCCGCAACCTGTCTGGCTCAAGGTTGTCAGAGAAATAAGGCGATAATTTTTCTACACTCAGGCTGTTTGGACTTGCCGAGTGCTTGTGTATGCTCCGCACACGCTCAAGGCACCCTAATATCAACAAGAATGACGCCATGACTCTCCGCTTCAGTCCGCACGATCCCTTTGGCACGCGTCGTCGGGACATCCGCCAGCAGTTTGCCCCGCACCTTGAGGTCGAGCGCACCCGGCTGCTCTATCAAGGCTCGCTGCTGCCCACGCTGTGTATGTTCATCAATGGCCTGATCTGCGCCTGGCTGTTATGGAGCCCGCAGCGCGACTGGCAGGTGGGTATCTGGCTGGTCTGGCTGGTGGCTCTGGTCGGCTTGCGCATCGTGCAGGTCACCGCGTTTCATGCCGCAGCGCCCGAGCGTCAGGCGCTGCCAGCCTGGCGGCACCGGTTTTTGCTCGGCGCGCTGGTCAGCGGCCTGACCCTGGCTTGCGCGGCGATGCTGCTGGTGCCGGTGGACAATTTCGAACAGCAAGCCTGGGTGTTCGGCATGATCGGCGTGGCGACCCTGTCGGCCAGTGTCGCTTATGCAGTGAGCCTTTCGGCGTTCTTCACGTTCAGCCTGTCTTGCCTGCTGCCGCCGATCATCTACCTGTTCTGGGGCACAGATGTGCCCAATCGTGGCTGGGGCTGGCTGGGGCTGGTGGTGTTGCTGGCGCTGATCGTGGTGGTGGTGCAGATCAATCGTCTGGTCCGGCGCAGCCTGATCCAGCGCTTTCAGAATCAGGCGCTGATCGAGCATTTGCAGCAGGCTCAGAGCCGCAGCGAACAGCTCAATGAAGAGCTGGCCAGAGAAATCGAACAACGCCGCCAGGCCGAGCGCAGTTTGCGCAAGGCTCAGGCCGGTCTGCAGAATCGTGTCGAACAGCGCACCCGGGAGCTGGAGCAGGCTCGCCAGGCGTTGAGCAAGAGCCCGCCGCCCCTGGCGGCGACGGTATTTGCCTCGGCCAACGAAGGCATTGTCATCTTCGACCCCGAGTACCGGATTCTGACCATCAACCAGGCATTCAGTCGGGTTTCGGGTTACAGCCAGGAAGACCTGGTCGGCCGTAAGGTCACCGATATCGCCAGCAGCCGCGATGCCCGGCGCTACTTCCCGGCCATTCATCAGGCGCTGGAAGAAACCGGCCATTGGCAGGGCGAGTTGGTAGAAGCGCGCAAGAACGGCGAACTGTACCCGCAATGGTTGCAGTTGAGCCTGGTGCGTGATGCTGCGGGAACGGCCAGTCACATTGTCGGCTTCTTTACCGACCTGTCATTCAAGCGTGAATCCGAAGAGCGTCTGCGCTACCTGGCGCACTTCGACGAACTGACCGGTCTGGCGAATCGCTCGCTATTTAAAGAACGCCTCAACCAGGCTTGCCAGCGAGTACGCCAGGGCTCGCGCAGTCTGGCCTTGCTGCACATCGATCTGGACCGCTTCAAGCTGCTTAACGACAGCCTGGGTCATGAAGTGGCCGACCAGTTGCTGCAGCACATCGCCCGGCGGCTGAGCAGCGCCTTGCCGGAAGCCGACACCATTGCGCGGCTGTCTGGCGATGAGTTTGCCGTGTTGTTCGATACTTATGCCAACCTCTCCAGCCTGGCGCGGGTCACTACCCGGATGCTCAACAAACTGCATGCGCCGGTACTGGTGGCCGGCCACGAGCTGGTAATCAGTGCCTCGGTAGGTATCAGCCTGCTGTCGGATTCGGCGCGTGATGTCAGCGCTTTGGTCAATCAGGCCAATATGGCCATGAAGCATGCCAAGCATCTGGGCGGCAATAACTTCCAGTTCTTCACCGAGAGTTTGCAGGCCAGCACGCTGGAACGCCTGCAAATGGAAATCCAGCTGCGCAAAGCCATCGAAGAGCAGCAGTTGCGGGTCTTTTACCAGCCCAGATTGTGCCTGAGCAGCGGACGCCTGGATGCCGCTGAGGCGCTGGTGCGCTGGCTGCATCCGGAGCGCGGCATGGTGCCGCCCGGCGAATTCATCGGCCTTGCCGAAGAAACCGGGCTGATCGGTGCGATTGGCGAGTTCGTGCTGCGCCAGGCCTGCCGGCAAGCCTGTGAGTGGGAGCGTATGGGGCTGGAGCCGATCCGGGTGTCGGTCAACCTGTCGGTGTATCAGTTGCGCCAGGGCAAGCTGGTCAGTCTGGTGCGTCAGGTGCTCGAAGAAACCGGGCTGGACCCGCACCGCCTGGAGTTGGAACTGACCGAGAGCCAGTTGCTCGACAGCGTGGAATACATCATCGCCACCTTCCAGCAGCTGCGCGGCCTGGGGGTGAAGCTGGCGATCGATGATTTCGGCACCGGTTATTCGTCGCTGAGCTACCTCAAGCGCTTCCCGGTGGACTACGTGAAGATCGACCAGACCTTCATTCGTGGTCTGGACGAAGGCTCCGGTGATGCGGCGATCATTCAGGCGATCATCGCCATGGCCCACAGTCTGGGCCTGAAAGTAGTGGCCGAAGGGGTCGAAGAGCAAACCCAGCTTGAGTTTCTCAAGCAGCAGGGCTGCAACGAAGTGCAGGGCTATCTGATCAGCAGGCCGGTAGAAGCGCAGGTGCTGGCAGAAAAGCTGCAGGGTACGGTCTGAATGACGTTCGGGGCAGGGCAGTTATCGCCTTGCACGCTCTGATGTTTGCTTGGATGTGCCCTTTAGCTGGGCGTCTGGCGGCTCATGTAGTATAACTACAAGCCAGCTACACACCTGCCACCGCACCTTCTGATCGAGTCTTTCCTGTGAATCTGCTGCAACACATCACCCAGTCCCGCAACCTGCTGCGCAAGTCGGAACTCAAAGTCGCCGATCATGTGCTGCTTGATCCTGCGGCCGTGATGCACAGCTCCATGGCCGATCTCGCGCACAGCGTGGGTATCAGTGAGCCGACCATCGTGCGCTTCTGTCGCGCCATTGGCTGCACCGGCTTTCAGGACCTGAAGCTCAAGCTCGCGCAAAGCCTGGCGGCGGGTGCCAGTTTCGGTCAGTTCGCGATCAATGAAAACGACTCGGTCGCCGACTACAGCCTGAAGATTTTCGACACGACCCTGCACACCCTGATGGAAGTGCGTGAGAGTCTTGATTCCCAGGCTGTGCAGTTGGCGGTGACCGCCATGGCTGGCGCCAATCGGGTCGAATTCTACGGTTTCGGCGCTTCCGGCGCGGTGGCGGCTGATGCCCAGCACAAGTTCTTCCGCTTGCTGCTCAATGCTGCGGCCTACTCCGACCCGCACATGCAGGCCATGTCGGCGGTGACGCTCAAACCCGGTGATGTAGCGGTGTGCATTTCTCAGTCGGGGCGCTCCAAGGACCTGCTGATCAGCGCCAACATGGTTCGCGAAAGTGGCGCCACGCTGATCACCCTGTGCCCCAGCCAGACCCCGCTGGCCGAGCTGTCGACCATCAATCTGGCGATCGATGTGCATGAAGACACCGAGATTTACACGCCACTGACCTCGCGCATTGCGCACCTGGTGGTCATTGATGTGTTGGCCATGGGCGTGGCCATGGCCCGCGGCCCAAGCCTGGTCAATCACCTCAAGAGCGTCAAGCGCAGCTTGCGCAGCCTGCGGCTGTCGCCCAAGTCGATCAAGAATCACGACGACTGATCCGCGTTTTTCCTGGGCTGGTGTGTTCCGGGCATGGCGAGCGCCAGCGAACACAAGGATCGCTGGCAAATCACGCTGGCGGGTTAAATCAGGCTGCCGGCTGAATACCGCTGATGCTCAGGATGACCTCGCCTCTATGGTAGACAGACACGCTTTGGTAGCTGATCAGGTCGAACACCGAGAAACTCACGGGTTTGTCGAGCGCAGTGGTGTCGCCAAAGACGGGCTCGCCGGTCAACTGCAGGTCCAGTTGAAGGTGGGTGGGTGAACGATCTGCTGCCTGGATCAGTACCGGCTCATAGGCAGCGCTCGGCACAGTGACCATCGCTGACACCTTGACCTCACGCTTGTTGGTGGCCGCTGCTTTGTCGAACCGGATATTCCAGTTTTTGGTTTGAATCGTCATTTGAGTCTTCCTTGGGTGGACATTTTTTAGCGAAGAGATCATCGCCGAAGGGCACGAAGATCGAGGCTGGTTTGGACCGAGGATTGCCTAGCACAGCATCAGAAGGTCGGTGCTCTTGAGGATTAGTTCCTCTCCATGAAAGATGAGCACGTCGTTGTATTTCATGGGGCCTGGCTCAAAGTAAGACACCGGTTTGTCGACCAAGGGGGCAGCAGTTGAGTTGTATTCAACGGGCAGGATGATATTAAGTCGTAGCGCGGAGGATGCTTGATCTGGAGCGGCCTCCAGCCTGGCATCGTAAGGAACGCTAACGATACCTGAAACCCTGAGGCCTTCAGCATCAGGTGTTTTGTCGAATTCGATATTCCAGTTTTTGGTCTGAATGCTCATCTTTAATATTCCCTTATTTGTGATTGTCAGCAGGGTGTCATAAAGCTTTATTCGCCCTGTAAATTCACTATCCGGGAATTGAACAGCGGGGTTGCGGTATATATATATGTTGGGCTTTTGGTTGTTAGTTGTTTTTTCTGGTTGTTCAGGGGGGTAATAGTTTGATGGCGAGATAAGTATATTTTGCTATTGGTTTAAAGGTGGCAGAGCGTCTGTAACGGCGGCCAGAAATTTCATCAACCTGTCATGCCTTTGCCAAGGTATCGTCATCGCTGCAAGCCACTCTGAAGCTCCCGCATAACGTACTGGGAGACAGAAAATGGCTCGGCATTACGATGATATTCAGAACAGCGCCGTAAAAACCCGCCGTCAGCAAGAAGATCAGCGGCGCATGGCGTTTCGCCGTGCAATCGAAACCTACTCCGAAGAACGTCGCCTGACCCAGAGTCTTGGCGACTATATCGACGACGTTCCTGACCAGCTTTGGCAAGTCAGCCTCGCGTCTTCTGATCGTCGAAGCGCTCGGCCAGCCGGCTGATCTGCGCTCGCTCGGTGCGGATAAAGCCCAGGAAGGCATGCGCCACCGGCGACAGCCGCTTGTCCCGGGCCTGAACCACGCACCAACTGCGATACAGCGGCAACTCGGCCACCGGCAGCTCCTTGAGTGTGCCGCTGGCCAGTTCGGCGCTCAGCGCATGGCGAGTCAGCATCGCCAGCCCGAGACCTGCGACCACGCACTCGCGCTGCGCTTCACTGGAGGACACTTCCAGGGTCTGGGTGAAGTGCACACGCTTTTCCTTGAAGTATTCCTCGCAGGCTTTGCGCGTGCCCGAGCCGCTTTCACGAATCAGCAGCGGCCATGGCTCCAGATCTTTCAGGCTCAGCTGCGCCTGCTCGCACAGCGGATGACCGGCAGGCGCCACCGCGACAATCGGGTTGTTGAGAAAGGGCAGGAACTCCAGGTCCATGTCCTGGGGCACCATCGACATGATCACCAGGTCATCGCGGTTATCTGACAAACGCCGGATCACCTGAGCGCGGTTGACCACTGCCAGTGCCAGGCTGACTTCCGGGTATTGGCGCTTGAAGGCGGCGAACAGGTGCGGCACGAAGTATTTGCAGCTGGACTCGATGGCCAGCTTCAACTGGCCCTGAAGCGAGCCCTGCATGTCCGATAATTGCATGTCCAGGCTTTCGAGACGCCCAAAAATATCGCGACTGGCCTGGCGCAGGGCGTCGGCGGCTTCGGTCAGGTATAGCTTTTTGCCCACGTACTCGAACAGCGGTTGGCCGACCAGCTCTTCAAGCTGGCGAATCTGCAGGCTGACAGCAGGTTGAGTGAGCGACATTTCTTCTGCCGCCCGGCTGTAGGAGCGCAGGTCGCACACTTCGTTGAAAATTCGTAATTGACGCAATGTCATACGCATCAATGACTTACGCATTTTCTTGGCATCCGGTTCAGGCTTGAGAAACTGACTATAAGCTTTTGCTTATGCTTCACCCAATTTTTACTGATTTTTGTTTATCGCTGATCCGGCTTAGGGTGTCTTGGCGTCGACGAGTCACATGAGCTGTTACAAAAATAAAGCGACGACTGTCCGGGTTCACGGGCAGTCCAGTGCCGACCGGGATACCCGGAAGGTCTGAATCAATGGTCGAGGAAAAGCCAGTGATCAAGAAAATCCTGATCGCCAACCGCGGAGAGATTGCCGTGCGCATCGTGCGCGCCTGCGCCGAGATGGGCATTCGCTCGGTTGCGATCTATTCGGATGCTGACCGTCATGCGCTGCATGTAAAGCGTGCCGACGAAGCCTATAGCATTGGCGAAGAGCCGCTGGCCGGGTATCTGAACCCGCGCAAGCTGGTCAACCTGGCGGTAGAGACCGGTTGCGATGCGTTGCACCCCGGTTATGGTTTTCTGTCGGAAAACGCCGAACTGGCGGATATCTGCGCCGAACGCGGGATAAAGTTTATCGGCCCGGCGGCCGAAGTCATCCGCCGCATGGGCGACAAGACCGAAGCGCGACGCAGCATGATCAAGGCCGGCGTGCCGGTGACTCCCGGCACCGAAGGCAACGTGGCCGATATCGCCGAGGCGCTGACCGAGGGTGACCGCATTGGCTATCCGGTGATGCTCAAGGCCACCTCCGGCGGCGGCGGGCGCGGCATCCGCCGTTGCAACAGCCGCGAAGAGCTGGAGCAGGCATTCCCTCGGGTGATTTCCGAAGCCACCAAGGCGTTTGGTTCGGCAGAAGTGTTCCTGGAAAAATGCATCGTCAACCCCAAGCACATCGAGGCGCAGATTCTCGGTGACAGCTTTGGCAATGTCGTGCACCTGTTCGAGCGTGATTGTTCGATTCAGCGCCGCAACCAGAAACTGATCGAGATCGCCCCCAGCCCGCAACTGACCCCCGAGCAGCGTGCCTATATCGGTGACCTGTCGGTGCGTGCGGCCAAGGCGGTGGGCTACGAGAATGCCGGTACTGTGGAGTTCCTGCTCGCCGAGGGCGAGGTGTACTTCATGGAGATGAACACCCGGGTGCAGGTGGAGCACACCATCACCGAAGAAATCACCGGCATCGATATTGTTCGTGAGCAGATCCGCATTGCTTCGGGCCTGCCGCTGTCGATCAAGCAGGAAGACATTATCCACCGCGGTTTTGCCCTGCAGTTCCGGATCAACGCCGAAGACCCGAAAAACGGCTTTCTGCCCAGCTTCGGCAAGATCACCCGTTACTACGCGCCCGGTGGCCCTGGCGTGCGTACCGACACGGCGATCTATACCGGCTACACCATTCCGCCGTACTACGACTCGATGTGCCTGAAGCTGATCGTCTGGGCGCTGACCTGGGAAGAGGCCATGGACCGCGGCCTGCGGGCGCTGGATGACATGCGCTTGCAGGGTGTGAAGACCACCGCTGCCTATTACCAGGAAATCCTGCGCAATCCGGAGTTTCGTACCGGGCAGTTCAACACCAGCTTCGTTGAAGCCCACCCTGAACTGACCAATTACTCGATCAAGCGCAAACCTGAAGAGCTGGCCCTGGCCATCGCCGCCGCCATCGCTGCCCACGCCGGCCTGTGAGGAATACAACAATGAGTAAGAAGATTTTCGTCACCGACACCATCCTGCGTGACGCTCACCAGTCGCTGCTGGCCACCCGCATGCGCACCGAGGACATGCTGCCGATCTGCGACAAGCTCGACAAGGTCGGTTACTGGTCGCTGGAAGTCTGGGGCGGCGCGACTTTCGACGCCTGTGTGCGCTTTCTCAAGGAAGACCCATGGGAGCGCCTGCGCCAGCTGCGCGCGGCATTGCCCAACACTCGTCTGCAGATGCTGCTGCGCGGTCAGAACCTGCTGGGCTACCGCCACTACAGCGACGATGTGGTCAAGGCGTTTGTTGCCAAGGCAGCGGTCAACGGCATCGACGTGTTCCGTATTTTCGACGCCATGAACGACGTGCGTAACCTGCGCGTGGCCATCGAAGCGGTCAAGGCCGCCGGCAAGCACGCCCAGGGCACCATTGCCTACACCACCAGCCCAGTGCATACCATCGATGCGTTCGTGGTCCAGGCCAAGCAGATGGAAGCCATGGGTTGCGACTCGATCGCCATCAAAGACATGGCCGGCCTGCTGACACCATTCGCCACCGGTGAGCTGGTCCGGGCGCTGAAGTCCGAGCTGTCGCTGCCGGTGTTCATCCACTCCCACGACACTGCCGGCCTGGCTGCCATGTGCCAGCTCAAGGCCGTCGAAAACGGCGCCGATCACATCGACACCGCGATCTCCAGCTTCGCCTGGGGCACCAGCCATCCGGGCACCGAGTCGATGGTCGCTGCGCTCAAGGGCACTGAGTTCGATACCGGCCTGGATCTGGAACTGCTGCAGGAAATCGGCCTGTACTTCTACGCAGTGCGCAAGAAATACCACCAGTTCGAAAGCGAATTCACCGCTGTCGATACCCGTGTGCAGGTCAACCAGGTGCCGGGCGGGATGATTTCCAACCTCGCCAACCAGCTCAAGGAGCAGGGTGCCCTGAGCCGCATGAGCGAGGTACTGGCCGAGATTCCACGGGTACGCAAGGACCTCGGCTACCCGCCGCTGGTGACCCCGACCTCGCAGATTGTGGGTACCCAGGCGTTCTTCAACGTGCTGGCCGGCGAGCGCTACAAAACCATCACCAACGAGGTGAAGCTTTACCTGCAAGGCGGCTACGGCAAAGCGCCGGGTGAGGTGGACGACAAGCTGCGCCGTCAGGCCATCGGCAGCGAAGAGCTGATTGATGTGCGCCCGGCCGACCTGCTCAAGCCGGAAATGGCCAAACTGCGCACCGATATTGGCGCTCTGGCCAAGTCCGAAGAGGACGTGCTGACTTTCGCGATGTTCCCGGACATTGGCCGCAAGTTCCTCGAAGAGCGCGCAGCGGGCACCCTGACTCCAGAAGTGCTGCTACCGATCCCCGAAGCCGGCGGCGTGGCCCGTGCAGGCGGCGAGGGTGTACCGACCGAGTTCGTCATCGACGTCCACGGCGAGACTTACCGGGTCGATATCACCGGGGTCGGGGTCAAGGCTGAAGGCAAACGCCATTTCTACCTGTCTATCGACGGCATGCCGGAAGAAGTGGTGTTCGAGCCGCTCAACGAGTTCGTCAGCGGCGGCGCCAGCAAGCGCGGCCAGGCCAGTGCGCCAGGCCACGTCAGCACCGCCATGCCGGGCAACATCGTCGATGTATTGGTCAAGGAGGGCGACACCGTCAAGGTCGGCCAGGCCGTGTTGATCACCGAAGCGATGAAAATGGAAACCGAAGTTCAGGCACCGATTGCCGGCAAGGTCGTGGCCATCCATGTGGCCAAGGGCGACCGCGTCAACCCGGGCGAAATCCTGGTCGAGATCGAAGGCTGACCGCTCCTCACAGTTACAACGGTTAACCTCATTTGGGGAGCGTATGCTCCCCTTTTTTTTGCCCGCCATTGACTGTAGGAACGGCTGCAGCCGTAAATACCTGATCTGCAGTAAAGTGCATTTTTTACGCTGCCAGGCCGTTAAAAATGCACTATAGTGCAGATTAACCGCTCATCCTGATCGGTTAAATGCATTAAATTGCAGGTGAGCCATGTATAACCTGACATTGCAGGCATTCTTCAGCGGAGCCTGGCAAGACGCCATGACGCTGTCTTTCGCCGAGCCAGCCAAAGGCTTCGAAAGCCCGTGCCGCATCAGTTACAAATCCACTTATGTGCATGCCAACCCGGAAGCGTTCGAAAGCACATTCGAGCCTGCGGTGAGCATTGGCATGCCGGTGGACTTTGAGCCGCTCTCGCTGCCGCACGCCCCGGCCTTCTTGCATGACATTGCCCCGGCGGGTGCGGCGAAGCGCTATCTGATGGCCTTTTTGGGTCGGCAAAAGCCGCAAGACATCAACGACGACCTGTATTTATTGGGCCGTTGCACGCCTGCCCCGGTTGGCCATCTGCGTATCAAGGAGTCGGCCGAGGCGCTTGATCAGGACCCGCCGCTGGGCTTTGCTCGTGATGATGTGATTACCCGGGACCAACGGTTTCTGGAATATGCCTACGAGCAGGGCGCGGCGATTGGCGGTGCCACCGGTGCCGGAGGGGAAGCGCCGAAACTGCTGATGACCCAAGGGGCTGATGGCCTGCTGTATCCGGACGCGATCCTGCCCGATCAGCAGGCGCGTGCACATTGGTTCATCAAGTTCGCCCGCAATCAGGCCTTGAACAATGATCAGGACATTCTGCGCAGCGAATACCTGTATTACCGGGCGCTTGGGCAACTGGGCATCGATAGCGTGGCCACTGCCGACATGGTGCTGGAAGAGGGCAACAAACCAAGCCTGTGGATGAGGCGTTTTGACCGGCAGGTTACCCGCCAGGGTGTCGAGCGACTGGCGGTCGAGTCGATCTACTCGCTGGCCGGTGTCACGGTGCCGGGCAGTGCGATGGAGCATGTGGAGGTCATCAGGTTATTGGCTGGTCTCTGGAGGCAAAACGGACAGCAAAAAGACATTGATGATCTGGTGGCCGAGTATCTGCGTCGTGACCTGATCAACAAGATCCTTGGCAACTCGGACAACCACGGTCGCAATACCGCTGTGATCCGCAGCCATGGTCGTTATCGGCTGGCGCCGATCTATGATCTGGCGCCCATGGTCATGGATGCCGAGGGCGTTACCCGCACCACCAAATGGGCCAGGCCGATTGAATTGGCAGGGGATATTGATTGGCGCGCAGCCTGCGAGACGCTGGCCGATATTGTTGTGCCTCAACAGGCATTCGAACGCCTGCGCCATGACGCTGAATCACTTCGTGCCTTGCCCGACATTCTGCGTGACAGTGGCCTGCCTGAGGTGACCTTCAATCACCCGGCGATTGCCTTGAGCAACCTTGACCAGCGCTTGAGTGACTGGGGGTTGCGATGACGCTTTCCATGGATATTCGCGCACTGCTGATCGAAAACGTGCAGCAAGGCATTGCCGACGGCACCTTGCAGATTGGCGAGGCGGTAAAACGCCTGCGTGTGGAAGGGGCCGGGATGCTTCAGACCCAATATGCGCGGATGTGCAAAATCTCGGTGCGCACCCTGATCCAGATCGAGCAGGGCGAGGGCAACCCGACTATGAAGTCCCTCAATGCCGTGTTCCGCCCCTTCGGTTTGCAGATGGGCGTGGTGCGACGGCCCCGGAAGTTGTAGGCGCCCGAGTCAGATAGCCTGGCGGCACGCTTGCAGGCTTTTGATCTGCTGCCCGCCGATAAAGTTATCCTCTGCCAGCCACTGTTCGAACGCCCGCTGCAGGGGCGGCCATTCGCTGTCGATGATCGAGTACCAGGCGGTGTCGCGGTTAACGCCCTTGACCACCATGTGCTGGCGGAAGGTGCCTTCGAAGCTGAAGCCAAAGCGATCCGCCGCGCGCATGGAGCGGGCGTTGTTGGCGTTGCACTTCCACTCCAGGCGGCGATTGCCCAGGGCGAAAGACTCTTTGGCCAGCAGGTAGATGGCTTCAGTGCTTTTGGGGGTGCGCTGCATGGGCGCGCCGAAGGTGACGTGGCCGATCTCGATGCGGCCCTGGGCCGGGACGATGGACATTAGGCTGAGAATCCCTTCGACCTTGCCGGTGGTTTTGTCCACCACGCTATAGAACCACGGGTCGCTGCTGGCGGCGTGGCCGGCCAGCCAGCTATCGAAGTCGCTGCGTGCCTGGAAGGGGCCGTACGGCAGGTAGTCCCAGAGTTTTGCATCGGCGCCCGGACCCTCCAGCGCCAGCCACAGGTCGTCGCCATGGCGTGCCGGGTCGAGTTTTTCCAGGCGGATGAAACGTCCTTCCAGCGCCTGGGAGGTGGGCAGGCGTGCGGCTTGCCAGTTCAGCTGTACGTCGGACATGGGCAGCGATCCTGTGCTTAGAAAGTCTTGCGAAATTGAATGAAGCCACCGCGCTCGGCCACTTGCTCATAGAGCCCGATGGCGGTGCTGTTGGTTTCGTGGGTCAGCCAGTGCACCTTGCGACTGCCGTGTTGTGTGGCGCTGGCGTAAACGTATTCGATCAATTGCCGGCCCACGCCGCCGCCGCGTTGCTGTGGATCGACGAACAAATCTTGCAGGTAGCAGGCGTCTTCGATGCTCCAGTTGGAACGATGGTAGATGAAGTTGACCATACCCACCGCCTCATTGCCTTGCCAGGCCAATGCGCTATGGCAGGGTTGTGCCGGGTCGAGCAGGCGTTGCCAGGTTGTCGCGCTGACTTCATTGGCCAGTTCGGTTTCGTAGAAGCGCAGGTAGGCCAGCCACAAGCCCAGCCAGGCGGCATGGTCGGCAGCGTTTACCGGGCGGATCTGTACAGCGGTCATGGCGTCTCCTTCAGCTCATCAATTGAGCAATACGTTGATCCTGTGGGTCAGGACTGGCGGCCAGGCCCTCGCGGACCCCGGCGATATCGCGGGCGTCGCGGTTCTGGCTGAGTTTGCGTTTGCCTTGCAGGCGCTCGATGGGCAAGGCGAAACCGGCAATGGCGGTGAGCATCTTGTCGATGTATTCGGCCGGCGCGTCAGCGATGGACCATGGCTGGTTGCGGCCGCTTTCATGCCGCTCAGTCAGGGCACCAAGGAGCGCGCGCAAGGGCGCCGCTTCAGTGATCAGGCGCGGCCTGCCGTAAGCATGAACGGCCAGGTAGTTCCAGGTCGGCACTGCTTTGCCGTGTTCGGCCTTGCTGGGGTAGAACGAGGGGCTGATGTAGGCGTCCTCGCCGGGAAAGACCACCAGCACTTCAGCGCTGCCGGACAGCTCACGCCACTGCGGATTGCCTTTGGCCAGGTGGCCGTACAGCGTACCGTGAGGTCCTTCGTCACGACGTAGCAGCAGCGGCAGGTGAGTGGCCTGCAAGCCGGATTCACCCTGAGTGACCAGCAAGGCCAGGCGGCAGCGTTCGATCTGTTGCCATTGGCTGTGCAGGTCGTTGTCGCGGAAGGCAGTGGGTGTGTACATGAGATTCCCCTTGGCGAATGGACTCATCCTAGGCAGGCTAATGGCTCTTTGTAAGAGCCATTACTGAGCCATTTGATAGGGCCAATTCAATGACCGACGCACCGCTGTTTCCCTTCGACCCGGCCGGTTTTGCTCTGGACCGGCGCAAGGGGCTGAGTCGTCAGCTCTACCAGGCACTGCGCGAGCGTATTCTGGATGGGCGTCTGGCCAGTGGTACCCGGCTGCCCGCCAGCCGGGACCTGGCCGCCGTGCTGGAGATCTCGCGCAATAGCGTGATGCGCGCCTTCGACCAGCTGTATGCCGAAGGCTTTACCGAGGCCCGGGTGGGCGACGGAACCTATGTCGCCAACTTGTCGCGCATTGCGCTCAAAAAAACCTCGCCCGCAGAGTTTTCCACAATACTGTCCACAGGGTTATCAACAAGCTTATCCACTGGTTTATCCACAAAATCGTCAAAATCGACCCATCTTGAACTCTCGAAAGTTATCCACAGTGATGCGCTACAGATCCTGGAGAGGCATCACTTACCCGCGCCCAAGGGTGGACCGCCGCGGGCTTTTCGGGTCGGTATCCCGGCGTTCGATCTGTTTCCGTTTGCCACCTGGAGCAAGCTCCACGCGGCTTTCTGGCGCAAGCCTGACTTGCAGCAGCTCGGTTATGGCGACCCGGCCGGGGATTGGCGTTTACGTGAGCTGATTGCGGTTTATCTGCGAACTTCTCGCGGTTTGTCTTGTACCCCTGAGCAAATTGTGATCACCAGTGGCGCGCAGCAGGCAATCAGCCTTTGTGCACAATTGCTTCTGAATGCCGGGGACACCGTGGCTGTGGAAAACCCCGGGTATCGGGCGGCAGGGCACGCGTTCGCGATCGCCGGGGCGCGTTTGCAGGGTATGCCGGTCGATAACGAGGGCATGTGCTGCGCGCGATTGAAGGCCACCGGTTGCAAGTTGGCTTATGTGACGCCGTCGCATCAATACCCGACCGGGGTCGTGATGAGCCTGGCACGGCGCCTGCAACTGCTCGACTGGTCACACAAACATGGCGGCTGGATTGTCGAGGATGACTACGATGGCGAGTACCGCTACAGCGGCGCGCCGCTGGCACCGTTGGCGGCACTGGATGCTCAAGGACGGGTGCTATACGTCGGCACCTTCGGCAAGGTTGCCTTTCCGGCGTTGCGTCTGGGGTATCTGGTGCTGCCGCCCGGTCTGGTCGCGCCATTCAGCCAGCGGCGGGCGCTGGACGTGCGCCATTCTGACGTGGCGACCCAGGTCGTCATGGCGCAATTCATCGCCCAAGGGCACTTTCAACGGCATATCCGGCGCATGCGGCGCGCCGCGTTGAACCGCCGTGATGCGTTGCTGAGCGGCTGGCCGCAGGCATTGCCTGGCTGTGAGGCGATGCCTAAAGCCGTCGCCGGTCTGCATGTGGCGGTACGGGTCGACAGCCTGGCGCGTGAGCAGCAACTGATTGCCCAGGCTGAAGCGGTCAGGGTGGAAATCAACGCCCTGAGTGACTATTGGCTGGCGGACGACAGCGCGCCGCCGGACCTGCGGGCCGGGCTGGTGCTGGGGTTTGCTGCCGTGGCCGAAGCAGAGATCGCCGCTGCGCTGGGGCGTTTGCGGCGGGCCTGGGGTTGTCAGTAACCGTTATACTCGGCGGTCTTTCTTGCAGGCTTGGGATACATCATGAGTAATTCGCTATCAGCCATGCCCCAGCGCCGGCTCGGTGCACCGTTGGCTGCGCTGTTTCTGTTGCTGATGGGTACGCAGTTTTTGCTGCTCAGCGTCGGCATGCGCCAGGTTCTGCTGTTGTTGCTTGGCGCAGCATTGGGCGTGACCCTGTACCACGCCGCTTTTGGTTTCACCTCGGCCTGGCGGGTGTTCATTCTGGAGCGCCGTGGCGCGGGCCTGCGTGCGCAGATGGTCATGCTGGCCATCGCCGTGGTGCTGTTTTTCCCGACCCTGGCCAGCGGATCGCTGTTCGGCCAGCCGGTCAATGGCCTGGTGGCGCCCGCCGGGGTTTCAGTGATCGTCGGGGCGTTTATTTTCGGTATCGGCATGCAACTGGGTGGCGGCTGCGCCTCCGGTACTTTGTTTACCGCAGGTGGCGGCAATGCGCGGATGCTGGTGACCCTGGTGTTCTTCATTCTCGGCTCGCTGATCGCGACCCACCACGTGCACTGGTGGTTCGCTTTGCCGTCGCTGCCGGCCACCTCGATGGTCAAGAGCTTCGGCTGGCTGCCGGCACTGCTGCTGAATCTGGCTATTTTCGGTTTGATTGCCTGGGTCACGGTGCGCCTGGAAAAGCGCCGTCATGGCCAGCTTGAAGCGCCGGTCAGCAGCGCGCATCGCGGCTGGCGTCGGCTGCTGCGTGGTCCGTGGGTGCTGGTCTGGGGCGCAGTGGCGCTGGCGCTGCTGAACTACGCGACGCTGGCCCTGGCCGGGCGGCCGTGGGGCATTACCTCGGCGTTCGCCTTGTGGGGTGCGAAGATTTCCATGGCGGCGGGGCTGGATGTCAGCACCTGGCCGTTCTGGCAGAGCGCCGGTAATGCCAAGGCGCTGGCTGCCCCGGTGTGGCAGGACATCACCAGTGTGATGGATATCGGCATCATGATCGGCGCCCTGTTGGCGGCCGGCCTGGCCGGGCGTTTCGCGCCGAATCTGGATATCCCGACCCGTTCGCTGGTGGCGGCGGTGATCGGTGGCTTGCTGTTGGGCTACGGTTCGCGGCTGGCCTACGGCTGCAATATCGGCGCGTACTTCAGCGGCATCGCCTCGGGCAGTGTGCATGGCTGGCTGTGGCTGGTGGCGGCTTATCTGGGCAACTGCGTCGGGGTTGGCCTGCGGCCGATTTTCTTCGCCGCTGAGCAGCCCAAGGCCGGCCTGAGCGGCTGCTGAATCGTAACAGTCGTCGAACCATCTGCAGCAAAGGCATTCAAAGCCCTGCGGGGTGGTTCGACTGCCACCTCTTTCACTGACGAGGTGGCTCGGTGCAGAAAACCATCATTTCCAAGCTCAGGTTCCTGGGCAAAACCTTCGGCTATGTAGGTTGGTCACTGTTCTGGTTGCTGATCTGGGACGTGATCGTCACGGTCGATTTCATGCTGTTTCTCGACTACAAATACTCGATGCCGGCCATGCCGCTGACGCTGCTGGGTTCGGCGCTGGTGGTGCTGACCAGCTTTCGCAATTCCAGTGCCTACAACCGGTGGTGGGAGGCCCGCACCCTGTGGGGCGCGCTGGTCAATAACTCGCGCAGTTTTGCCCGCCAGGTGCTGACCCTGGTCGAGGATGAGGGTGAAACCAATCCGATCAAGGCGGTGTTGCTGCGCCGTCATGTCGCCTATGTGAAATGCCTGTCGGCGCACCTCAAAGGCGAGAGTTGTGGCGCTGAGATCCAGGCGCTGATCGGTGCCGACGAGTTCGAGCGTCGGCATGAAACCAACAATTTCCCCAATGACCTGCTCAACGTTTCGGCACTGATGATCGCCAAGGAGTATGAGGCCGGGCGTCTGGACAGCATTCGCCTGGCGCGTATCGAATCGACTCTGGTGGATATCTCCAACTGTCAGGGCGGCATGGAGCGGATCGCCAATACGCCGTTGCCTTACCCTTACGTGGCCTTTCCACGGCTGTTCATCACCCTGTTTTGCCTGATCGTGCCGATCGGTCTGGTGGAAACCCTGGGCTGGTTCACGCCGCTGGCTTCGACGGTGGTGGGGTTCATGCTGCTGGCCATCGAGAAGATCGGCACCGACCTGCAAAGCCCGTTCCGTACCAGTGAGCATGAGATTCAGATGAAGGCACTGTGTGAAAACATCGAGCGTAATCTGGACTCGATGTTGCGGGTGACCGAGTTCGAGCGCAGGGTGCGCTGAGCGGCTCGTCACACAATGGGTTTATTCTTCGTTGAGCGCTGAACGCCAGGGCGTTGTCCTGATCTGATGGGCTTTGGCAACGCCAGCGCGATGACAGGAGTGATCTGACGCATGACGCAAAATCCCATCTACACCGTCGAAGGCGAAAACAGCGAGTTCCAGCGTGCCGTCGCGGCGGCCCAGGCCACGTTCAAGTTCATGTACCGCGAGCTTTCCTGGGAGCGCCGCCGGGTGGTGCCGGGCCTGGACCTGGCGGCGGTGAAAATTTCTTTCCCGGTTGAGCCCCTCGATGCCTCATCCCCCTCGGTGGAGAATATGTGGGTGACTGACGTGCTGTTCGACGGGCTGACCCTGCGGGGCGAGCTGATGAACGAGCCGCACTGGGTCACCTCACTGAATGCCGGGGATCTGGTCGCGGCGCCGCTGACAGACCTCAATGACTGGATGTATGTCTGTGGCGGGCGAGTGTTCGGTGCCTTCACCGTCGATGCACTACGCAGTGACATGGAGCCTGACGAACGGGCCGGGCACGACGAAGCCTGGGGGCTGGACTTCGGTGAGCCGGGCAGCGTCGAACTGGTCATGACCGGCATCGATCAGCCACTGCTGCGCTTTTCTCGCGACCTCGACAGCGCAGCAGACCGCGCCGCACTGGCTGAACTGGAGCGCGCCGAACATCCAATGGCTGTCAACGTGCAGGACAACATCGAACAGAACCTGGCTGAGGACCCGACGCTGATTGCGCAGACCGACGATAATGGCCAGCAATACCTGCACCGCGAAACCCTGGCGGGCAATTACGGTTTTGTAGAGGCTTTGCTGCGTCACGGTGCCGACCCTCAGGTACGCGACAGCAACGGACGCACGCCGCTGACGCTGGCGAGAATGGCCGGATGGCCACGGATCGTCGAACTGCTGGAGGCGCACAGCCCGGCAAGCATCTGATGCACACAAAAAAAGGGCCATCACGCACCGGACTGTGGGTCGGTACGCGATGGCCCTTTTCATTGGGGCGCTTTAATTAGCGTGCGCTGGGCACGCTTTCAGCGTTCTCGCCCGCTTTGACCTGCGGTTGCTGGGTCGGGTTGGCCGGCCAGGCGTTACGGTCCAGATCCAGATCAGGGAATTTGCTGGAGTCGAACACCGGGGTCTTGATGCCGGCGGCACGCTGGTCGTCGTAGTCGCGCAGGATCCGCATGGCGACTTTGAACAGCAGGGCCAGAGCCAGCAGGTTAACGAACGCCAGCAGGGTCATGGTGATGTCGGCGAAGGCGAACACGGTCTTGAGGTCCACTGTCGAGCCCCAGAGGATCAACGCCAGCACGAATACCCGATAGCCGACGATGGCCGACAGCTTCTCGCCGACCAGAAAGCGCAGGCTGTTTTCACCCAGATAGTAGTTGTAGAGAATCGAGGTGAATACGAACAGGGCCAGCGCCACGCTGATGAAGACCCGCCCCCAGTCACCGACCACTGCGGCCAGCGAGTTCTGCGCCAGCACAATACCGTCGCCGCTGTAGCCCACATCGTAGATACCCGACAGCAGGATCAGCAACGCGGTGCAGGTGCAGATGGCAAAGGTGTCGAGGAACACGCTGAACGCCTGGACCACACCCTGGGAAGCCGGATGCTCGACCTGTGCCACAGCGGCAACGTTTGGTGCGCTGCCCAGGCCCGCTTCGTTGGCGAATACACCACGCTTGACGCCCATGACGATGGCGCTGCCGATCAGGCCGCCGAACACTGGGTCCAGGCCAAAGGCGCTCTTGACGATGGTCAGCAGCATGCCGGGCACGTGCTCGATCTGCAGACCAATGACGTACAGGGTGACGGCGATGTAGATCAGGGTCTTGACCGGCACCAGCAGGTCAGAGATGGCCGCGATGCGCTTGATGCCGCCGATGAAACCCAGACCCAGCAGGATCGCCAGACAGATGCCGGCGGTGGCTCTGTCGAAGCCGAAGGCGTTGTTCAGCGAACTGGTCACTGCGTGCGATTGCAGGCCGTTGAAGGCGAAGCCGAAGGTGACCAGCAGCAGGACTGCCATGATCATGCCCAGCCAGCGCTTGCCCAGGCCGTACTGGATGTAGAACGAAGGGCCGCCACGGTACTGGCCCTCGGAGTCCTTGCGCTTGTAAGTCTGGGCCAGGGTACATTCGATGAAGCTGCTGGCCATGCCGACCAGCGAGGTGACCCACATCCAGAACACCGCACCTGGACCACCGAGGGTGACGGCCAGGCCGACGCCGGCAATGTTGCCTGCGCCGACACGACCGGCCAGGCTGAGCATCAGCGCCTGAAATGAACTCAGTTGGCCGGAGCTGCTGCGCAGGCTGTCACGGAACACCGCGAACATATGGGTGAAATGACGAAACTGTACAAAGCGCGAACGGATGGTGAAGTAACCGCCCAGACCGACGATCAACACGATCAGCAGTTGGTCAGCTATGTGAACGAAAAAATCCAGCATCTTATTATTGCCTCGTGTTTTTGAGGGGGCGCACTATACCGGTGCAATATCGAGACGTCTGTAGTCGTTTTCTTGTATGTAGATGTACGGCTATAGAACATCGCGCTTGCGAGGGTTGTGCTAAGGGTTTTGCCGGTGAAACCGGAGCCTCCTTGCGTCCTGTAATCGGCAGTCATAAAAAAAGGGCCTGGAGGATTTTCCAGGCCCCTGAAAAAGCGGAGGGGTGTCTAGGCCCTCAGCCTGGTGAGCGGTGTCGGTGGAGCAATAACGTCAGGCCTTCAGTGGAACCAGGCGTGGCGCGATCATGTTTTCCGGACGCAGGATGTCAGCCAGTACGTCTTCTTCCAGCAAGCCTTCTTCACGCACCAGTTCCAGTACGCCACGACCAGTTTCCAGGGCGATGCGTGCGATACGGGTAGCGTTTTCGTAGCCGATGTAAGGGTTCAGTGCGGTGACCAGGCCGATCGAGTGCTCGACCAGCTCGCGGCAGCGTTGTTCGTTGGCCGTGATGCCGGTGATGCAATGCTCGCGGAGCATGTCCATGGCGCGTTGCAGCAGGCGGATCGAGTCGAAGATCTTGTAGGCGATCAGCGGCTCCATCACGTTCAGTTGCAGTTGGCCGCCTTCGGCTGCCACGGTCAGCGCCAGGTCGTTACCCATGATGGCGAAGGCCACTTGGTTGACCGCTTCCGGAATCACCGGGTTGACCTTGCCGGGCATGATCGAGCTGCCTGGCTGGCGCGGCGGCAGGTTGATTTCGTTGATGCCGGTACGCGGGCCGCTGGACAGCAGGCGCAGGTCGTTACAGATTTTCGACAGTTTGACTGCGGTACGCTTGAGCATGCCGGAGAACAGCACGAACGCGCCCATGTCGGAGGTCGCTTCGATCAGGTCAGCCGCCGGCACCAGCGGCTGGCCGCTGATCGTCGCCAGGCGCTGCACGGCCAGGTTCTGGTAGCGCGGGTCAGCGTTGATGCCGGTACCGATTGCCGTACCGCCCAGGTTGACCTCGGTCAGCAGCTCTGGGGCCAGGCTGCGCAGCCGGTTCAGGTCTTCGGTCAGGGTGGTGGCGAAGGCGTGGAATTCCTGGCCCAGGGTCATCGGCACGGCGTCTTGCAACTGGGTGCGGCCCATTTTCAGCACGTGGCTGAATTCTTCGCTCTTGGCCGAGAACGCATTGATCAGGCTGTCGAGGCTGGCCAGCAACGCGTCGTGACCGAGCAGCAGACCCAGACGGATCGCGGTCGGGTAGGCGTCGTTGGTCGACTGCGCCATGTTCACGTCGTTGTTGGGGTGCAGGTACTTGTACTCGCCTTTTTCATGGCCCATGGCTTCCAGGGCGATGTTGGCGATAACCTCGTTGGCGTTCATGTTGGTCGAGGTGCCGGCCCCGCCCTGAATCATGTCGACCACGAACTGCTCGTGGAAATCACCGCGTACCAGACGCGCACAGGCTTCGCTGATTGCAGCGTGCTTGGCCTGGCTCAGGTGACCCAGCTCAAAGTTGGCATCGGCTGCCGCCTGCTTGACCATGGCCAGGGCCACGACCAGTTTCGGATAATGCGAAAGAGGAACGCCGGAGAGGTGAAAGTTGTTCACCGCACGAAGGGTCTGGATGCCGTAGTAGGCGTCGGAGGGTACTTCGAGCACACCAAGCAGGTCTTTTTCGATACGCGATGATGCAGGCGAGGACATGATAGAGGTCATCTCAAGGAAGGCATGAATAATGCCGGAGCGCCTTGATATTGGGGCTCCAGGAGAATCTTGACCAATGCTGTTGCATAATATGCCATGCACTAACGGCATAATGTCATGTGACTTGACCTAATTTATGCTTTATATACGCGCGTCAATCGCGCTTTGCGTTTCTTAGTGAAAAACGGGTGTCCGGGAGGACCAGATGAACCTGGAAAGCAAATGGCTGGAGGATTTCAGCGCCCTGGCCGCGACCCGCAGTTTTTCCCAGGCGGCCGAACGTCGATTCGTCACCCAGCCGGCCTTTAGCCGGCGTATCCGCAGCCTTGAGGCGGCGCTGGGGCTGACCCTGGTCAACCGTTCGCGCACGCCCATCGAGCTGACCGCTGCCGGGCAATTGTTTCTGGTTACCGCGCGTACGGTGGTCGAGCAGCTCGGGGAGGTGGTGCGCCACCTGCATCATCTGGAAGGCGGGCAGGGCGAGGTTATCCAGGTGGCAGCGGCGCACTCGCTGGCGCTGGGCTTCTTCCCGCGCTGGATCGCTCAATTGCGCAATGACGGCCTGAACATTGCGACCCGTCTGGTGGCGACCAACGTCGGTGAAGCGGTGCATGCCTTGCGTGAAGGTGGTTGTGACCTGATGCTGGCATTTTACGACCCGGATGCGGCGTTGCAGATGGACGCCGAAATTTTCCCCTCGCTGCATCTGGCGCACAGCGAGATGCTGCCGGTCTGCGCTGCCGACGCGCAGGGCCAGCCGCTGTTCGATCTGGACAACGGCAGTACCGTGCCACTGCTGGCTTACAGCGCCGGCGCGTTTCTCGGGCGTTCGGTGAACTTGTTGCTGCGCCAGAGCAATCTGCGTTTTTCCACGGTGTACGAGACGGCCATGGCCGAGAGTCTCAAGTGCATGGCCGTGGAGGGGTTGGGCGTTGCCTGGGTTCCGCGCCTGAGCATGCGTGCCGAGCTGGAGCGCGGTGAACTGGTGGTGTGTGGCGGGGCGCACTGGCATGTGCCGCTGGAAATCCGCCTGTACCGCTGCGCCCTGGTACGCAAAGCCAACGTGCGCCTGCTATGGCGCAAGCTGGAAAGCGCGGCGGCTGGCACCAGCGAAGACGTCGAAGGGGTCATTCATCCTTCAGGTAATGCCTGATGGCCTCACGATTGGACTCGCTGAATTCATAGCAATTGGCGACCAGAGCGGTGTGGTTGGGATACATCAAGGTACGGCAGGGTGGCAGGGCGGCCAGGCGGAAATAGGCGTTCTCATGGGTGGCGCCAAACAAATGGCCGACTTCGTGGGCGATATTGATGTAGGCACGCAGCGAAGCAATGGCTTCGTTCATCTGCACCCGGGCAATTCCGCCCACGTCGTGGGTCAGGTTGTGACGGGTCACCAGCACATACTTGTGGCGTCGGGAGTCGAGGGGCAGGTTGTTGGCATGCAGGTAGGCGCTCAGCCGCTGGCGCCATTGCTCGATGGCCTGGGTGCTGTCGCCGGTCCTGTAGCCGAAATCGGTGATTCCCGGTTGATGGCGCTTGGTGATGACATGGGTCCGGCGACCGGTAACTTCGGTTAGCTCCTTTAAAAACCAGTCAAGATTGTCAGATTTGACCCCGGCGATTTCCTGATCGGTGAGTTGGTCGTGGAAAAACAGGGTCAGAAAGATCGGTAGCAGGTGGTCACTATCCACCTGGTCGTGAGCGGCCAGGGCGCTGCTTGAGAGGTACAGATTCAAGGCCAGTATCAGGCCAAGTTGTTTCAGGCTCATGTTCAAGACTCCATTCAGGGAACGTGGCAACCGGGCAAGTCCGGTTCAAGGTTCACCTAATCGTCTTTGTCAGTGTCGGGGAAGCACCTGCAGCCAGCACGAGGTGTATGGCTAATGCGAGCCGTGGTGCAGGAAAAACCGCTGTCGTGCTGGCCAGGTTTGCAGGATTTTTCCGGGCTGCTTGCCGTCTCTGCTGGCGCCTGACTCCCTCAGGCAGACGGATGGTCGCAGAGGGTGCTTTTGTTATTCGACTTTGGGGTATACTGCGCGGCCTTTGGCCGGCTCGACGGTCATTTTTTGTACAGCAAGCCACGCCGGTTTTCCTGCGTGGCTTGTTGTTTTTAGACGCGCCTGCGGGCGCCCGATGAGAGGCTCGACGATGAGTGCACTGGTTGGCGTGATCATGGGCTCCAAGTCCGATTGGTCCACCCTTAGCCACACCGCCGATATGCTGGAAAAGCTCGGCATCCCTTACGAAGTCAAGGTGGTGTCTGCACACCGCACGCCGGATCTGCTGTTCCAGTACGCCGAAGAGGCTGAAGGACGTGGCATCGAAGTGATCATCGCCGGTGCCGGTGGTGCTGCTCACCTGCCAGGCATGTGCGCTGCCAAGACTCACCTGCCGGTGCTTGGCGTGCCGGTGCAGTCCTCGATGCTGTCGGGCGTAGACTCGCTGTTGTCGATCGTACAGATGCCGGCCGGTATCCCGGTCGCTACCCTGGCCATCGGCAAGGCCGGTGCGATCAACGCCGCGCTGCTGTCGGCGAGCATCCTGGGCGCCAGGCATCCGCAGTATCACGCGGCGCTCAAGCAGTTCCGCACTGAACAGACTGAAACTGTTCTGGACAATCCAGACCCGCGCATCGCCTGAGGTTTTTCCATGAAGATCGGTGTTATCGGTGGCGGCCAGCTGGGCCGCATGTTGGCTCTGGCGGGTACACCGCTGGGCATGAACTTCGCTTTTCTCGACCCGGCACCGGATGCCTGTGCGGCGTCGTTGGGCGAGCATCTGCGTGCCGATTACGGCGATCTGGATCACCTGCGGCAACTGGCCGACGACGTTGATCTGGTGACCTTCGAGTTCGAAAGCGTACCGGCTGAAACGGTGGCGTTCCTGTCGCAGTTCGTGCCGGTTTACCCGAGCGCTGAAGCGCTGCGTATTGCCCGCGACCGTTGGTTCGAAAAGAGCATGTTCAAGGACCTGGGCATCCCGACGCCCGAGTTCGCCGATATCCAGTCGCAACAGGACCTGGATGACGCCGTGGCGCGCATCGGGCTGCCAGCGGTGCTCAAGACCCGGACCCTGGGTTATGACGGCAAGGGCCAGAAGGTCTTGCGCAGCCAGGCCGATGTGGCCGGCACCTTTGCCGAGCTGGGCAGCGTGCCATGCCTGCTCGAAGGCTTCGTACCGTTCACTGGCGAAGTGTCGTTGATCGCGGTGCGTGCCCGTGACGGCGAAACGCGTTTCTACCCGTTGGTCCACAACACCCACGAAAGCGGCATTCTGCGCCTGTCGATCGCCAGCACCGATCACCCGTTGCAGGCGCTGGCCGAAGACTATGCGGGCCGGGTGCTCCAGCAACTCGATTACGTCGGTGTGCTGGCATTCGAGTTCTTCGAGGTCGACGGTGGCCTCAAGGCCAACGAAATCGCGCCGCGGGTCCACAACTCCGGGCACTGGACCACCGAAGGTGCCGAGTGCAGCCAGTTCGAGAACCATGTGCGCGCCGTTGCCGGTCTGCCGCTGGGCTCCACCGCGAAGGTGGGTGAAAGCGCGATGATCAACTTCATCGGCGAAGTGCCGGCGGTTGCCGCCGTGCTGGCGGTTGAGGATTGCCACTTGCACCATTACGGTAAGGCCTTCAAGGCTGGCCGCAAGGTCGGCCACGCCACCGTGCGCAGCGCCGACCGTGCCACCCTCGACCGTCAGGTCGCGCAGGTCCAGGCGCTGGTCAAGGCCTGATCGCGGAACATCCGGGGCTCTGCCCCGGAACCAAACCGCCGTTTCCGTCCTCACATAGCAACACGCCAAGATGTACAGCGTCCTGGCGGGTTCTATTCATCGGGAGGAAAACCACATGGGTATCATCGGAACTATCTTCATCGGCTTGATTGTCGGTCTGCTGGCGCGGTTTCTGAAACCGGGTGATGACAGCATGGGCCTGATCATGACCGTCTTGCTGGGTATCGCCGGCTCCCTGGCCGCGACCTACGGTGGCCAGATGCTGGGTATCTATCATGCTGGTGAGACCGCCGGCTTTCTTGGCGCCCTGGTCGGCGCGATCATCCTGCTGGTGATCTACGGGATGATCAAAAAGAAATCGTGAAACATCCGCTTCTGCCCTCTGCTTCGTGCGTGCGCAGGGCTAGAATGCGCGACTTCCATCTGTCTTGCCGAGTCGTACGATGCGCCGCTTCCTGTTGCTGCCCCTGCTGCTGGTGTCCACCCTGGCCTGCGCTGAAATTCCGGAAACCGACTGGCTGGAGCTGATGCCGAAGTCGGACCAGAAGGCTCTGGAAGCCATGCCTGAGATTGATCACAACTCGCCGGAAGCGATGGGGACCTTCGACAGCAAGGGCGGGCTCAAGCAGGGCAAAGGCTTGCCTGCGGTGATGTACTCGACCAAGACGGTCGCCGGCATGAACGGCAAGACCATCCGGCTGGGTGGCTATCCGGTACCGCTGGAGACCGACGCCAAGGGCAACAGCACGCTGTTTTTCCTGGTTCCGTATCCGGGTGCCTGTATCCACGTACCGCCGCCGCCGCCCAACCAGCTGGTGCTGGTGCGCTACCCCAAGGGGGTAAAGATCGACGATATCTATACCCCGTTGTGGGTGACCGGTGGGCTGAAAATCGAGAAGGTCAGCAACGACCTGGCCGACGCCGCCTACGCCCTGGATGCGGCGAAGGTGAGGGTGGTGGTCGAGGCTGACCTCTAGGGGCTGTTGCCATTTCAACGCAAGCCGCGTTGCAGCGCCAAATCGTGTCAGGCGAGGCGAAGGACGCAGGAAATGGTCGCTCCCTTTTCAAGTCCTTCAACGACGCATGGCGCGATTTGGGGCGCAACCCGCAGGGCCGTGGCTGTTTTGTCACACACACTTCAACAGACTGAAGCCTATGCAGGCCGACAAAACAGACCTCGGCGCGGTTGTGATGAAACGGCAACAGACCCTAGTCACTCGCCCTGCAGCGCCTCGCTCCAGATGCTGACACTCAAGACGTGCATCTGATCCGGGGCCAGGGTGACCACATCGCTCATCACGTTGGCGGTTTCCACGCACAGCATGCGCTGCCAGCCGTCGTCGGCCATGTCGGGCAGGGCGCGGGCGCGATCTATCCAGGGGTTCCACACCACGGCTGAATGCGAGCCGCTGGTCTGGATCTGGATACGCCGCTGCAGGCCGGGGTCAACGATGCTCAGCAGGGGCGGGGTGTCGAGGTAGATGCGGTCGGTTTCGCCGGCAAAACCCAGGTCGCCGGACTGCTTGCGCTCTTCCCAGTTCTCCAGAGTTTCGATATAGCGCAGGCCGTCGACGCCCTGCAGGCTGACCTGACGCACGTCGCTGACCACGAAATAGGTGTGCAGTGCCTGGCTCAAGGTCACTGTTTCAGCGCCGCAGTTATAGCTGACCAGGCTGACGTTCAAGGCCTGGTCCAGGCGGATGCTGAGTTTCAGGGCGACTTTGTGCGGCCAGCCGGGCAGGCCTTGTTCGGCGTGGGGTTGAATGAACTCGACCAGCAGGGCATCACCGTCTTCGCCGATGCCCAGCAGTTGCCAGTCCAGAATACGCACTTCGCCGTGGGCATTGGCAGGTTCGGTGCTGTCGCGCATGGCCTGGACGCTTTCGGGGTTACGTGCCAGGTTGCCGAACCATGGCCAGCACACCGGGATGCCGGCGCGAATGGGCGTGCCTTGTTTGAACGACGCCTTATCGTTGTGCCACACCAGCGGTTGCTGGCCGGCGAGCTGATAGCTGAGGATGTGCGCGCCTTGCTGGGCAATCAGCAGCTCGGCGTCGCCGTGGCGGATGCGCAAGCATTCGAGCTCATCGATGGTAATGGATTCAACCTGGGGCGTGGGCATGGGAAGTTCTCACTCAAAGGCTATGGACATTGACTGCACCAAAGCCGTCGAGTTTAGCGCCAACCGGCGCTCCTGTGCCCGCCTGTGTGGCTGAACTCAGCCGCGGCGCTTGATCGAGCGGGTCCGGCCCCTGTCGTCTATGGCGACAAAGACGAAGGCGGCTTCGGTCACTTTGCGCCATTCGCTGGTCAGCGGGTCATCGCTCCAGACCTCGACGAGCATCTTGATCGAGCTGCGGCCGACTTCCTGGGTGCGGGTATAGAAGGTCAGTTGTTCGCCGACTGCCACCGGAACCAGAAAGGCCATGCGGTCGATGGCCACGGTTGCAACCCGCCCGCCCGCGATCTTGCTGGCCATCGCAGTGCCTGCCAGGTCCATCTGTGAAACCAGCCAGCCACCATAGATATCGCCGAAACCGTTGGTTTCACGCGGCAGCGCGGTGATTTGCAAGGCCAGATCGCCCTGCGGGATTGGATCTTCTTGTTCAAGCTCGATCATGCCTGGGGTGCCTCTGACCCATGACTCTCTTGGATAGCTGAAAAGACGCTCTACCAGAGCTTTCGGGAAGCCTGAGCCGCTCTGGCACAGGGTTCTGGTGTCTGGCGAGTATATCGGTCGTGCTCTCATGCGACGACCGTCAATGCGTATTTGTAACAGGTACGCGCAGTGCTCATGAGTTTTTTGCAACATTTTGCTATCTTGCCAGACCCGTACCGGTAACAAGATTACTGATACAGGCAATTTTGATGCCTACCCGCGCCATTGCCATGGACAAGCGCTTCTGCCCGCTACAGCGAGGCAGCCAGCGTCGCTGTCGCCTGCCACTCAAAAGAAATGCCCTTAGAGAAGCCTTGTCATGTCCTCTGTTCCTTCTGATAGTGCGTCTTCCTCGCGCCCTTTGACCCGTAGCGACTACAAAACCCTGTCGCTCTCTGCGCTGGGCGGCGCTCTGGAATTCTACGATTTCATCATCTTCGTGTTCTTTGCTGCGGTCGTCGGCAAGTTGTTCTTCCCGCCCGACATGCCGGAGTGGCTGCGTCTGATGCAGACCTTCGGCATTTTTGCCGCCGGTTATCTGGCCCGGCCGTTGGGCGGTATCGTCATGGCTCACTTCGGCGACCTGCTGGGCCGCAAGAAGATGTTCACCCTGAGCATCATCATGATGGCGATCCCGACGCTGATCATGGGTTTGCTGCCGACTTACGCGCAGATCGGCCTGTGGGCCCCGGTGTTACTGCTGTTGATGCGGGTCATTCAGGGCGCGGCAATTGGTGGTGAAGTCCCGGGCGCCTGGGTGTTCGTTTCTGAGCACGTGCCGGCCCGGCAGATCGGCTTCGCCTGCGGCACCCTGACCGCTGGCCTGACTGCTGGCATCCTGCTCGGCTCGTTGGTCGCCACGCTGATCAACAGTATCTACAGCCCGGTAGAGGTCTCGGACTACGCCTGGCGGATTCCGTTCCTGCTCGGCGGTGTTTTTGGTCTGATGGCCGTGTATCTGCGTCGCATGTTGCACGAGACCCCGGTATTCGCCGAACTGCAACTGCGCAAGGCGCTGGCCGAGGAAGTGCCGCTCAAGGCGGTACTGCGCGAGCACCGTGGTTCGGTGGCGCTGTCGATGCTGCTGACCTGGCTGCTGTCAGCGGGCATCGTGGTGGTGATCCTGATGACCCCGACCCTGCTGCAGACCGGTTACGGTTTTGCCGCCGCCACGGCGTTGAAGGCCAACAGCCTGGCTATTGTTTGCCTGAGTATCGGTTGCGTCGTCGCCGGCGTGCTGTCTGACCGCTTCGGACCGGGCTGGGTGCTGCTGCTTGGCAGCATCGGCCTGCTGCTCAGCTCCTGGACCTTCTACCATACCCTGAGCGCTCATCCGGACTGGCTGTTCCCGCTGTATGCCGTGACCGGCGCGTTTGTCGGCACCATCGGTGCGGTGCCCTATGTGATGGTCAAAGCCTTCCCGCCGGTGGTGCGCTTCTCGGGCCTGTCGTTCTCCTACAACCTGGCGTATGCGATCTTTGGCGGGCTGACGCCGATGGTGGTGACCCTGATGCTTAAACAGAATCCGATGGGGCCTGCCTGGTATGTGGCGGCGCTGTGCGGGCTGGGCATGCTGTTGGGGCTGTTTTTGCTTTCACGCAAGCGCTGAGTCTGGTTCCAGCCGCTTTGATAAAGGCCGACTTGCGTGCGCAAGTCGGCCTTTCATCTTATTGTCATAATCAGTTCATACAGTGGTCATCCGTTCTGCGTATTCGGGCGGATTGATGAGTATTTTCCGGGAGCCCCAGGCATGACACTCAAGCGTTGGATGGTGATCTTGTCTCTGGCTGCCGGAGGTTATGCAAGCCATGCGCTGGCTGCTGTCGACCCGTCGATTGCGTCCTATACCAAGGTCAGCGGGGTGTCAGGTAACCTGTCGAGCGTCGGCTCCGACACCCTGGCCAACCTGATGACGCTGTGGGCCGAGGCCTACAAAAGAGAATACCCGAGTGTAAATATCCAGATTCAGGCGGCCGGTTCGTCCACTGCGCCCCCGGCACTGGCCGAAGGTACGGCCAACCTGGGGCCGATGAGCCGCAAGATGAAGGATGGAGAAGTCTCTGCGTTCGAGCAGAAGCAGGGCTACAAGCCGACGGCGGTGCCGGTGGCGGTGGATGCCCTGGCGATATTCGTGCACAAGGACAATCCGATCAAAGGGCTGAGCATGCCGCAGGTCGATGCGATCTTTGCCGAGACCCGTTTGTGTGGCGCAAAAAAACTGGCCCTGACCTGGGGTGATGTCGGGTTGACAGGCTACCTGGCCAATCAGCGCATTCAGCTGTTTGGCCGTAACTCGGTCTCCGGCACTTATGGTTATTTCAAGGAAGAAGCGCTGTGCAAAGGCGACTTCAAAAACAGCGTGAACGAGCAGCCTGGCTCGGCTTCTGTGGTGAGTGCGATCAGCGGCTCGCTCAACGGCATAGGCTATTCAGGTATTGGTTACAAGACCTCTAGCGTCAAGACCGTGCCGCTGGCCAGGCAGGCCGGTGAAGAGTATTTCGAAGCCACCGAGGCCAATATTCTCGCTGGCCGCTATCCGCTTTCGCGTTTGCTGTATGTCTACGTCAACAAGGCGCCGAACAAACCGCTGGCACCGCTGGAAGCCGAGTTTCTCAAGTTGATCCTGTCCAGGCAGGGGCAGGAGATCGTCATGAAGGATGGTTACATTCCGCTCCCGGAGCCGGTTCTTGACAAGGCGCTTGTCGATCTGGGGCTCAAGGCGCCGGTCAGGGCTGCTCGCTGATGCCTTGGCATGAGTGTGTTTCGACAGTTCGGCGCCAGAGGGTTGGGCGCCGGGCTCTTTTATGTCATTTAGTGCCGCACGGATGAACCGAAAGTCAGATGAATCGTAGTCCCGCACCCGAAGGCATTGACTTCAATACCCCAGCGATGCAACGCAAGCGGCGTGCCCGGGCGTTCAAGGATCGCCTGACTCGCTGGTATGTCGCGTTGGGCGGCATGGCGGTGCTGGCCGCTATTACCCTGATTTTCTTCTATCTGGCCTGGGTGGTCGCGCCGCTGTTCAAGGGCGCGAGCCTGAACGTTGCCGCACCGATGACGCCGGCCTGGATGCAGGCTGCCGGCAAACCCTTGATGATCAGCATCGAGGAGCAGAACCAGGTGGGGATGCGAATCTCCGATCAGGGCCAGGCGATCTTCTTCGACGTCAGCAGCGGAGCGCAGCTCAAGCAGATGGCCCTGCCGTTGCCCGAAGGTGTGCAGATCACCGCGATCGGCAAGGACCAGCCCGGCACGCCGCTGATTGCCGTGGGCCTGTCCAACGGCCAGGTTCTGGTGTTCCGTCATGCCTATGAAGTCAGCTACCCGAACAACCAGAAGACCATCACCCCGGCCATTGCCTGGCCTTACGGGCAGGCGCCACTGACCCTGGACGAGCAGGGCCAGGCCATCGGCCAGGTGACGGTCAGCGTCAGTGGCAGCCATCTGCGTCTGGCGGGCAGTACCGGCACGCAACTGCATGTACTGGCTGTGGAACTGGGCGAGAACCCGCAGACCGGTGAAGTGCTGCGTGAGCAGAGCCGCATCGAGTTGCCGCAGTTGTCGGCTGAAGTGAAAGCCATTTACATCGACCCGCGCCAGCAGTGGCTGTATGTGATCAATGGCCGCGCCCAGGCTGACGTGTTCAGCCTGCGTGATCGTACCCTCAATGGTCGTTACAAACTGCTGGAAAACGCCAACGCCGAAATCACCTCCTCGACTCAACTGGTCGGTGGTGTTTCACTGCTGTTTGGCGACTCGCGTGGCGGCATCAGCCAGTGGTTCATGGTCCGTGATACCGATGAAGAGCCGCGCTTCATGAGGATCCGCGATTTCCGTCTGGGTGATGCGCCGATCGTGCAGATCAGGGCCGAACAGCGCCGCAAGGGCTTCGTCGCACTGGATAGCACGGGGCAACTGGGGGTTTTCCACAGTACCGCGCACCGTACCTTGCTGGTCGAGAAGGTCACCGACGGCGCCGGCCTGATGACCCTGTCACCGCGCGCCAATCAGATCCTGATCGAGTCTGGCGGTACATTGCGCGGCGTGGGCCTGAATAACCCGCACCCGGAGATTTCCTGGAGCGCGTTGTGGGAGAAGGTCTGGTACGAAAACTACGACGAGCCCCGGCATGTCTGGCAGTCGACGGCTTCAACCACTGACTACGAACCCAAGCTGAGCCTGGCGCCATTGACCTATGGCACGCTCAAAGCGGCGTTCTATGCCATGTTGCTGGCCGCACCGCTGGCCATTGCGGCGGCGATCTACACCGCGTACTTCATGGCCCCGGTCATGCGCCGCAAGGTCAAGCCGGTCATCGAATTGATGGAAGCCATGCCGACGGTGATCCTTGGCTTCTTTGCCGGTCTGTTTCTGGCGCCGTACATGGAAGCCAACCTGCCAGGGATCTTCGCCCTGATGTTGCTGACCCCGGTCGGTATCCTGCTGGCCGGCTTTCTGTGGAGCCGCCTGCCCATTTCGCTACGCCTGCGGGTGCCCGATGGCTGGGAAGCGGCGATCCTGATTCCGGTGGTGCTGGGCGTGGGCTGGCTGTCGCTGGGCATGAGCCCGCACCTTGAAAGCTGGCTGTTCGACGGTGACATGCGCACCTGGATCAGCCACGACCTGGGCATTACCTTTGATCAGCGCAACGCGCTGGTGATCGGCCTGGCCATGGGCTTTGCAGTGATTCCGAATATCTACTCCATCGCCGAAGATGCCATTTTCGGCGTGCCGCGCAGCCTGACCCTGGGCTCGCTGGCGCTGGGTGCCACACCGTGGCAGACCCTGACCCGAGTGGTCTTGCTGACCGCCAGCCCCGGTCTGTTCTCCGCGCTGATGATCGGCATGGGGCGGGCAGTGGGTGAAACCATGATCGTGCTCATGGCCACCGGCAACACGCCGATCATGGACATGAACCTGTTCGAGGGCATGCGCACCCTGGCGGCCAACGTGGCGGTGGAAATGCCTGAATCGGAGGTGGGCAGCAGTCACTACCGCGTGTTGTTCCTCGCGGCCCTGGTACTGCTGATGTTTACCTTCGTCATGAACACCCTTGCGGAGCTGATTCGTCAGCGCCTGCGCAAGCAATACTCGTTGCTCTGAGGGAGACTTGATTCAAATGAAACGAGACTCTCTGAACAAATGGACCAAAAGTGGCGCGCCGGGCATCTGGCTCAGTGCCGGCGCGGTGTCCATCGCGGTGATCCTGACCATCGGTCTGCTGACGATCCTTGCGGTGCGCGGACTCGGGCACTTCTGGCCTGCTGATCTGGTGCGGGCGCAGTACAGCGTGCCGGGGCAGGCAGCGCATGTGCTGATCGGCGAGCGGGTCGAACGTGAGCAGGTGCCGCGCTCACGCCTGCTCGATGCCGGCTTGCCGGTGGCAGCCGATGGCTCGGAGTTTCTCGGCCGCGAGCTGTTCAAGGTCGGCAACCGTGACCTGACCCGCAGCGATTTCACCTGGGTGGTCAGCGAATGGCTGAGCCAGCACGGCAAGCCGGCCGAGCTGATGACCCTGGAGCGGCGTGAGTGGGGCAACTTCTACGGCTATCTGGTCAACGTCAAGGAAGCGGGCCGGGTGGTGGCAGTTGGCGAGGCTGCCTGGGGGCCATTGCAGGAACGCCTCAAACGCGTCCAGGCGCTGGCCGTGCAACTGCATCAGCTGGAAAAGCGCGACATCGTGCAGGTCAATAACAGCCTGGAGCAGTTGCGCCTGCAAACCCGGCAACTGGAGCTTGATGGCCGACTGGATGCGATTGCCCAGGCGGACATTGCCGCCTCACAGGCGCAGCTCGAGGCCCGCTACAGCGAGGTCGAAAGCCGTCTGATGGAACTGCGCCAGGCGGTCGAACGTGACAGTCTGACCGCCAGAGACGCCGAAGGACGAATCACGGAAATCAGCCTGGGCAAGGTGGTGCATGCCTACCAGCCCAACACCATGAGCGTGCTGGACAAGCTCGGGTTCTATTTCCAGAAGCTTTGGGAATTTCTGAGCGAAGACCCGCGCGAAGCCAACACCGAAGGTGGAATTTTCCCGGCCATTTTCGGCACCGTGATGATGACCATGATCATGGCGATCATCGTGACCCCGTTTGGTGTCCTGGCGGCGGTCTATCTGCGTGAGTACGCCCGCCAGGGGCCTGTGACCCGACTGATCCGGATTGCCGTGAACAACCTGGCCGGCGTGCCGGCGATTGTCTATGGCGTGTTTGGCCTGGGCTTTTTTGTCTATGTGCTGGGTGGTTCGCTGGACCGACTGTTCTTTGCCGAAGCCTTGCCGGCGCCGACCTTCGGCACGCCCGGCCTGTTGTGGGCCTCACTGACCCTGGCGCTGCTGGCGGTCCCGGTGGTGATCGTTGCCACGGAAGAGGGCCTGGCGCGCATTCCGCTGAGCCTGCGCGAGGGCTCGCTGGCCTTGGGCGCGACCAAGGCCGAGACCTTGTGGAAGATCGTTTTGCCAATGGCCAGCCCGGCGATCATGACCGGCCTGATCCTGGCGGTGGCCCGCGCCGCCGGTGAGGTGGCGCCGTTGATGCTGGTGGGGGTGGTGAAGATGGCGCCGTCGCTGCCGGTGGACGGCAATTACCCCTATCTGCATCTGGATCAGAAGATCATGCACCTGGGCTTTCATATTTACGATGTCGGTTTCCAGAGCCCCAATGTCGAGGCCGCGCGCCCGCTGGTGTACGCCTCGGCCTTGCTGCTGGTGCTGGTGATCGCCTTGCTCAACCTCTCTGCTGTGGCCATTCGCAATCACTTGCGTGAGAAGTACAAGGCGCTGGACGACTAGCGTTCGTAAAGCCCAGGATCCGTGGAAGCCGTGCGTAGCACGGCGCTATGCAACGACCGTTCTTTCAGGAGTCACCCATGCCACATGACAGCCCGAACCGGGGTGCCACTATTGATGCTCTGGCGCGCAACAGAGACGGGTCGCGCCTGGCCGCCGACAATGTGGCGTTCGAAGTGGCGGGCCTGAACCTGTTTTATGGCAACAAACAGGCACTGTTCGACATCGGTCTGGATATTCCCAGGCAGAAGGTCACCTCGTTCATCGGGCCTTCCGGTTGTGGCAAGTCGACCCTGTTGCGCACTTTCAACCGGATGAATGATCTGGTCGATGACTGCCGCGTCGAGGGCACCGTCAACCTGTACGGGCACAACATCTACAGCAAGGGTGAGGAAGTCGCGGAGCTGCGGCGGCGGGTCGGCATGGTGTTCCAGAAGCCTAATCCGTTTCCCAAGACCATCTACGAGAACGTGGTCTACGGTTTGCGTATCCAGGGCATCAACCGCAAGCGCATGCTCGACGAGGCCGTGGAGTGGGCGCTGCGCGGTGCGGCGCTATGGGACGAGGTCAAGGACCGCCTGCACGAGTCGGCCCTCGGGCTGTCGGGCGGTCAGCAACAACGTCTGGTGATTGCCCGGACCATCGCCGTGGAGCCTGAGGTTCTGCTGCTTGATGAGCCTTGTTCGGCGCTGGATCCGATTTCTACGTTGAAAGTCGAAGAGCTGATCTACGAACTGAAATCGAAATACACCATTGTGATCGTTACTCACAACATGCAGCAGGCGGCGCGGGTCTCTGACTACACCGCTTTCATGTACATGGGCAAACTCGTCGAATTCGGTGATACGGACACGTTGTTCACCAATCCGGCAAAGAAGCAGACCGAAGATTACATCACCGGCCGTTATGGCTAGCGGGTACTTCGTCAGGCCTTAGAGGGGGTCTGCAAAAGGCTGCACTCGGCAATACGGCGTTGAAAACGGGCTAAAAAGACTCATCGACTTGATGTCAACTGCGCTTTTTCACCCAATTTCGTCTTGTCTTGCCTTCGTCCGCCTGTTTTGTAAACACCCTCTTACCACCGTGCGTTTTCGCCTCAACCGGACGTTCCAAGGACACCCAGCATGATCCATAAAGACAGCCTCACGCATCACATTTCCCAACAGTTCAACGTCGAACTCGAAGATGTTCGCAGCCACTTGCTCGAAATGGGCGGTCTGGTTGAAAAGCAGGTCAACGATGCCGTGACCGCGCTGATCGAAGCCGACTCGGGCCTGGCTCAGCGGGTCCGGGAAGTCGACGAGCGGATCAATCAGATGGAGCGCAACATCGACGAAGAATGCTTGCGCATTCTCGCCCGCCGCCAGCCGGCCGCTTCGGACCTGCGCCTGATCATCAGTATCTCCAAGTCGGTGATTGATCTGGAGCGTATCGGTGACGAAGCGACCAAGATCGCCCGCCGTGCCATCCAGTTGTGCGAAGAAGGTGAAGCACCACGTGGTTATGTGGAAGTGCGCCACATCGGTGACCAGGTGCGCAATATGGTTCGCGATGCGCTGGATTCGTTCGCCCGCTTCGACCCGGAACTGGCCTTGTCGGTCGCCCAGTACGACAAGGTTATCGACCGCGAGTACAAAACGGCGCTGCGCGAGCTGGCCACTTACATGATGGAAGATCCACGCTCGATCTCCCGCGTATTGAACGTGATCTGGGTGCTGCGTTCGCTGGAGCGGATCGGCGACCACGCGCGCAATATCTCGGAACTGGTGATCTATCTGGTACGCGGCACCGACGTGCGCCATATGGGGCTCAAGCGCATGCGTGAAGAAGTCCAGGGTCACGCTAGCGAAAAGGCTCATGTTCCGGACGCTGCTGACGATAAATAAGATTGTCTGCCAAGAACGCCCAGCATGCGCTGGGCGTTTTGCGTTGCAGCACCAGGGTTGAATCGACCGCGCGGCTTGCGTATCGCCAGCATCGAGCCCTGGTTTTTGCAGTTGCCCGCCAGGAAAAATGCCGAGGTACTGTCAATCAAAGTGGCCGTTGGCCATGCGTCAACGATATGCTAGCCGAAACAAAGGGGCGTGTTGGCATACTGCAGCTCACCCGCCAAGGTGAACACGTCCGCAGGAGCGTCGATGAGTAAAGTCAGTGTATTGGTTGTGGATGACGCGACTTTCATTCGCGACTTGGTGAGAAAAGGGCTACGCAATTATTTTCCCGGCATTCATACCGATGAAGCCGTTAACGGACGCAAGGCCCAGGTCATGCTGAGCCGCGAAGCGTTCGATCTGATTCTATGTGACTGGGAAATGCCCGAAATGTCCGGGCTTGAGTTGCTGGAATGGTGCCGTCAGCAGGAAAACTACCTCAAGACAGTACCGTTCATCATGGTCACCAGCCGTGGCGACAAAGAAAACGTCGTCCAGGCTATTCAGGCCGGGGTATCGGATTTTGTTGGCAAACCGTTCACCAATGAACAGTTGCTGACCAAGGTCAAAAAAGCCCTGGCCAAGGTCGGCAAGCTTGACGCAGTGATGTCCAGTACGGGTGTACCAAGCCGTATAAACTCTGCGCTCAACGACTCATTGAGCGCCCTGACCGGCGGCAAGGCTGAGGTGGTGCGTCCGACCGCGCCTGTGGCAGCGGCCGCTCCTGCGCCCCGTCCTGCCGCCGCTCCCGCCCCTGCCGCCAGCCAAACGCTGAACGGTCGTGGCCAGGGCCAATTGCGCCTGCCCAGTGGCAACCAGTCATGCATCATCAAGAGCCTGACCCTCAAGGAGGGGCTGTTGGTGATCAAGCGCAGTGAGGCGCTGCCGCAGATTCTGGAAAGTGCCGTGCTGGATCTGGAGCAGGGCGAAGAGAACGAAGTGGCCCGCCTCAATGGCTACATCCACGCCATCGTGGCATTCGAGCAGAAGCCTGACAGTGAGTGGCTGCAAGTGACCTTCCGGTTCGTCGACCAGGACGCCAAGAAGCTCGACTACCTGTCGCGGCTTATTGCCCGCGGTACGGCGCAGAAGCACTTCGTTCCAGGGGCATGACCGATCAGCGGCAGGCAAGCCACGTTATACCTTGTGGTCTGACCTGCCGCGCTGCCTTTTCCTGCTGCCCACGTCCGGGTAGGCCCCTTCAAGGCTGTGTAATCCTTCGTTTAGCTCATCCGTAGACCCGCAACATTCTCAAGCGGGTATTACAGGATAGCTTCGTATGGATGAGGTAACAGTCCGGCTTCTGGACAACACAGGCGTCGATGATCGTTCGGCGTATGACGTCAGCAATCTTGCCCAGTTACGGGTGACAGGCGTTCCCGACCACTTGCAATACGGACGCTCGTTACAAAGCGTCGCCCTGATCCACGGCACGGCACTGATCGAGGCGCTGGCGCCAGGGCTGTCGGCCGACGTGAGCTTTGATGATCTGGTTCGGGTCAGTGCGACCCTCTGTGCCAGCCCCGAGCCGGCGATCCAGGCCTTGTTGGCCACAACCCTGGTGCGACCGGCGTTGCTCTATGCAAGCGCCCATCAGGCCGTCGAACTGGAGGGCGATGCTACCGACACGGCCAGCGCCGCGCAGATCGCTACGGCAATGGACCACCTCAAGGCCCGGCAGGATGCCCATGCCGGTGAACTGCAGGCGTTGTTGAGCCTCAAGGCACCGGATCGTCGGCAGCTGGCCGACAACCTGTTGCGCGAGTCAGGCATTGCTGAGGACGTCTGGACCTTACCCGCAGACCCTTCGGGCATTGCGTTGCTCCAGACGCGAGGCTTCAGCCTCGCCTGGTCTTACTCGCTTGATCGGCTGGCCGCATGGAATCGACCGCAGGCAAGCCTGGTCGAACTGGTGATGATGGGCGAGCTCTGGCGTGACGGCCAGCCCACGATCCCTGAAGCCTATGAGCGTGCCTGGCAGGTTTACGAGGCGGCGCTGCTGCGTGCACAAACGGCGGTGATCGCCCGCCTGTTTGGCGAGATGCAGCCCGCACAGCGTGAGCTGCTGCTGAAATCGACCTGCGAACTGAACCGGGTCAGATTCCAGGACGGCGAGGGGACACACGGTCTGTTGATTCGCTGTCGACAGGTGGATCAGCCGAGCGAATTTCATAATCAGGCGGCCGGCGAAACCTTCTTCGAATTGTTTCCGGCGGCGGGTGTGGTGCGTTTGACCACCCAGCGCTTCGACTACCATCCTGCGCACCGTTCCATCGACTCGATCAATCTGCCTGAGCTATGGCGCAATCACGAGGCCAACCTGGCGCTTGATGCCAAGGCGCCGTTCATCGCACTGGAGCCTTTCGACAGCGATGCCTACCTGTATGGCCAGCTGTCGCGCAGCGCGAAGAGCCTGCACACACCCGCTTTGGGCGAGTTGGTTCCGGCGGCGCAACTGTGCACGCCTGACTCCCTTGCCTCACTGGCAAGCGCGGCTGCCCGGCATCTGCTGGCCGGATTCTTGAAGCAGAGCAAGCAAGCGCATCGGCACCTCAATGGCTGGGAGCAAACCTGGGCCAAAGAGCGCGAATGGGCGGACACGGCCGCCCGCTGGCTGGTGCCGTTCTATGGCTGCATCAAGGACCTGTCGAGCGGCGAGCACTCTGCTGCGGTGGTGGCGCAATGCAGCCTGGACACGGCATTTGCCTTGATCCCCTTGGGGCAGTTTGTCAGTGCCACGACCCGTATCGTGCTGCGTGCCGGGGAACTGAGCGTGGTATCGCTGGGCGTCCAGGGTGCCAAGGCTGTTGCCGGCCTGGCCGAGGGGCTGGCACAACAAAGTGCGGCGTTTCTGGCGCGTGATGTTGCCCAGGCTGCTGCGCTGGCCGGCCAGTCTGCGCTGGACCTGCTGCATGAGCTGCCGTCCTTCAAACGCGTGTTTGCGTCGTCCGTTGGAGTGGATTGGCATGAATCCGGGCTCGCTATGCGCCAGTTGGCGGGTGAGGCGTTCAGCCCTGAAGGTGTTCGCCTGCAACGGATGGAACGTAGCTGTAGGATGCGCCGCGATCTTGTGCCTGTCGCCTGCACCGAAGGGATCGTGCTGCAAACCCCGCCGCCCTTATTGCCAGAAGAGCCGCTAGAGCAGGTAAAGGCGGGCCATCACTACAGTCATGCGATGGCCGCTCGCCGCTTTGAACTGGCTACGCTGAATGCCGGGTCGCAGCAATTGCACGTCTTCGTGCATGAAAACCGGCTGTTCACATGGAAAGTGCCTGATGCGCTGCAGCCTTCTTCTTCCACGCAGGCGGTTGCCGCAAGAGCGGTTGAAGTCAGCATCCCTGACAAGGTGACGTATAACTTGCCTCTACAGCCGCAGTTGCAGTATCGGCAGAGGCTCAACGCTCAGCAACTGCAGGAGCCCGATTTTGGCGTGAGCGCGCATGCCATGGAGCTGAACCTGAATTTATTTGAGCACCAAGAGCCGGTCATACGATTGGGCGGTATTGTCGAGGGTGTCGAAGACGCTCGGGTTTTGCGTGGCTCGTGTCTTTTTAGCCCCCTGGATCAGCGTCAATGGATCTACATCGAGGCTGACCACAGTATCTTCTACCGGGCACCGGCCCCCACCAAGGCGTCACCAGAGCTACTGTTTGAGCGCTTGGAGGAGGGCGATCCAGGCCTCGCCGATTATCTGTCTCACACCGAGCAGTATCGGTTGGTGCGGGAGGTCCCGAGCATCTGGCAAGACCGGCAGAACATTGCCCGCATGCTGTTTGACATGCTCAATGAGACCGAGCGTGCCCTGCTGCCAGAGGCTGGCATGACTTTCGAGCAATACGACCAACTGTGTCACGACCGGCAGTGGACCAATCAGTTCTTCGAATACGCCACCAACGTGTTGTCGGGAAAATCGTTCCAGGACGCTTATATCGAGCTGGCCAGGCAAACCGTAGCGGACTTCAGGCCAATGGCCGAGCGCAGTCCGGCAGAGGTCCAGCCCTTGCTGGACGTGCTCAATAACCTGCTGCCTGCCAGGCCTGTGCGCAAAGGCTGGCAGGCGCTGAGCGCCGACAACATTGTGCAGCCCGCAGCGATCAAGCGGATTCGCAAGCAGGTCAACGGCGCCAACCTCGCATTCGCTTGCGTGCATGTGGACGGGCGCCAGGCCTATGTGTTTTATGCCGTCTCCGGCGGCCGGCTCGGCGAGAACGTGCGATTGCAACCGGAGTGGCCGTGGACCGACGGCTCGTTTATCAACGGAGTCGATTACATTGATGCTCACCCACGTCGCCCGACCCTGGTTGACCCTCAAGAGTATGCGATTGCGGATGACCCGCGTTTCACCACGTTGCCCACGTTGCGCCATGCCGACCGCCTGCAGGTGCGTGCTATCAACCGTAGCCTGGACTCGGAGCGGCTGATCGGTACGCGGCTCAAGGATGAACTGCAAGACAGGGCTGGCTCCGTTACCCGCATCGACTTCTTTACCTTGCTGGATGCCTGTCGTTCCTGTGGTGGCTTCGCCTTGCCGAGGCTCAAACATGATTTCCCAACGGCTGAGTTTTCGGTGACCTATCTCAAGCCTTACCAGGACGACTGATTCACTGGCGCAGATTATCTGGCGCAATCGCGTCAGGTCATTGATAACCATGAGTGCTTATTGATCAGTAAGCCTGCTAGGCTTGGTGCCCATTGCCAATCAGCCCGCGCTTACTCTTATGCTTGAACGCTTACTGACCTTGGGCGGCCTGCTGCTGGTCGCACAGATGGCGCAGGCCGTGACCATCTACAAAACCACAGACGCCAATGGGGTGGTGTCATTCAGTGACCGGCCTTCGCCGGGCGCGGCCGTGGTGGTGTTCCGCGACCGGATGGTCGAGCACATCGAGCGCCAGGTGCGGCTGGACGTGCGCAAGGTCAATGGGGTCGACAGCCTGTATGTGCGCAATGACCTGTATGCGCCGGTCGAGATCGAACTCAGGCTGAGCAACCTGAAGAACGTGCTGGGTGTGCAGGGCAATTCCACGACCCTGCGCCGCACCTTGGCGGCGCGCAGCAATGAACGGGTGATCGTGCTCAGCCCCAGGCAGGCTGGGCAAGCGATCAACTACAGCACCCGGCTGACCTCGACCCTGGGGGCGCCAGGAGGCAACCCTCTGGCGTACCGCTACCCGCTGCCGTGGGTGGGCGGGCCATTTCGCCTGACGCAGGGGCCGGGCGGCAAATACAGCCACAGCGACCCCAAGGGCCGCTATGCGATGGATATCGCCATGCCTGAGGGCACGCCGATCATCGCGGCGCGGGCCGGCACAGTGATCAAGGTGGAAAACAACCAGACCGGGCGTGGTTCGAACCCGGCTGGCAACTTCGTCAGGATTCTCCACGACGACGGCACCATGGGCGTTTACCTGCACCTGATGCGCGGCTCGGTGGTGGTCAGTGAAGGGCAGAAGGTCAGCGTCGGCAGCGCCCTGGCCCGGTCAGGCAATACCGGCAACAGCACAGGTCCACACCTGCATTTTGTCGTGCAGCGCAATGTCGGCCAGGAGCTGGTGTCGATCCCTTACGAATTCAACCGGCCGATCCAGAGCCTGCCGAACTTCGCCGTGGGCGGCAATTGATAAGCGGATTCCCATCCCGACACACCGTAGGAGCGGCTTCAGCCGCGAAAGCTTCCCTGCTAAAGCAGGTCCTACGAGGTCCGGTGTTTGCTGCGCGACAGCGCGGCGCCGAGGCGGTGGGTGATCTCCTACAGCGTGCCGGGGTGATCAATCGAGCTTGAGCACCTTGGCCAGGACGATCTTCGGGCCTTTCATCTTCTTGATGATGATGCGCAGGCCTTCGAACTCCATCTGTTCCTCTTCTTCAGGCACGCGTTTGAGCGATTCGTAAATCAGCCCGGCGAGGGTCTCGGCTTCGATATGATCCAGGTCGATGCCCAGCATGCGCTCGATCTTGAACAGCGGGGTGTCGCCACGCACCAGCAGCTTGCCGGGCTGGTAAGCGAGGATGCCGCGTTCGACCTTGCGGTGTTCGTCCTGGATGTCGCCGACCAGTACCTCCAGCACGTCTTCCATGGTCAGATAGCCAATGACCTTGCCGTCGGCTTCTTCGACCAGAGCAAAGTGAGCGCTGCCCTGACGGAACTGCTCCAGCAGACGGGCCAGCGGCATGTGCCGCGAGACGCGTTCCAGCGGCCGGATCAGGTCGGCAAGGTTGAACAGCTCGGGAACGTGGTCGAGTTCGGCCAGCTCCAGCAGCAGGTCCTTGATATGCAGCAGGCCGACGAACTCGCCGCGCTCGGCATCGAATATCGGGTAGCGACTGAACTTGTGGCGGCGAACCTGGGCAAGGATTTCCTTGAGTGGCGCGTGGAAGTCCAGAAAGATCATGTCTTCGCGCGAGTTGGCCCAGTCGACCACCTCCAGTTCGCCCATCTCGACCGCTGAGGCCAGCACGCGCATCCCCTGATCGCTGGGGTCCTGGCCACGGCTGGAGTGCAGGATCAGTTTCAGTTCTTCGCGGCTGTAGCTGTGTTCGTGATGCGGGCCAGGCTCGCCTTGCCCGGCGGTACGCAGAATGGCATTGGCGCTGGCATTGAGCAGGTAGATGGCCGGGTACATCAGCCAGTAGAACAGGTACAGCGGCGCAGCAGTCCACAGCGACAGCAGTTCAGGCTTGCGAATCGCCCATGATTTTGGCGCCAGCTCGCCGACCACGATGTGCAGGTAGGAAATGATAAAGAATGCGGTGAAGAACGACACGCCCTTGATCACTTCCGGGCTGTCGACGCCAGCCGCGGCCAGCAGAGGTTCAAGCAGGTGGGCGAAGGCCGGCTCACCGACCCAGCCCAGGCCCAGCGAGGCGAGGGTAATACCCAGTTGGCAGGCTGACAGGTAGGCGTCCAGTTGCCCGTGCACGGTGCGCAGGATCCGCCCGCGCCAGCCGTTCTTGTCGGCGATGGATTCGACCTTGGTCGAGCGCAGTTTGACCATGGCGAACTCGGCGGCAACGAAGAAGCCGTTGAGCAGCACCAGCAGGAAAGCGAAGAGAATCATGCCGAAATCGGCGAACAGTGAAGCCAGGTTGATACCAGGGGAAGGGTCCATGATGGAGATTTACAGTTTCCGTTTGATCCGAAGAGATTTGGCTTTGACTTTGGCTTTATCCATAGCAAATACAAGGCCATGAGAAACGCAATGTAACGATTGCGCGCTTGCTTGCATAGGGACATGAACGGCGAGGTCAGAGTTCGTCGAAGTCGTCGTCCGGGTCGGCCATCTGGATTGACGAGAAATGACAGACAAATACGCTGCCTTTACCGATCACGCTGTTGATTTCCAGCTTGCCACGGTGGCGCAGCAGCACGTGCTTGACGATCGCCAGGCCCAGGCCGGTGCCGCCGGTGTTCGACGCGCGGCTGGTGTCGACCCGGTAGAAGCGTTCGGTCAGGCGCGGCAGGTGCTTGGTTTCGATGCCGATGCCCGAGTCCTGAACGCTCAGGTGTGCACCATGGGTATCGACCCACCAGCGCACGCGTATCTCGCCGCCGGCCGGGGTGTACTTGACCGCATTGAAAATCAGGTTGGAAAACGCACTGCGCAGCTCGGTCTCGCTGCCCTTGAGCCCCATGTCGCTGTCGATGGCCAGGCTGATGCTGTGATTGTTGCTGGCCGACAAGGCCTGGGCATCGCTGGTGATGGTTTTGAGTAACGGGCCGACAGCGATCGGCTGGCTGTCTGAGGGGTAGTCGGTGGCTTCGAGCTTGGCCAGCAGCAGCAGGTCGTTGAGCAGGGTCTGCATGCGGCTGCCTTGCTGGTGCATCTGCTGCAGCGCGCGGACCCAGCGCGGGTTGACGCTTTCACTGTTGTCGAGCAGGGTTTCCAGGTAGCCGAAAATCACTGTCAGTGGCGTGCGCAGTTCGTGAGACACGTTGGCCACGAAGTCTTTGCGCATCTGTTCCAGTTGATGGATACGGGTGACATCACGCACCAGCATCAGGTGCTCGTTGTTACCGTAGCGGGTAATCAACAGCTGGATACGGATGCGGTCGTTGTTGGGTGAAGGAATTTCCAGCGGCTCGGCGTAGTTACCGTGGGCGAAATACTCCTTGAAGCGCGGATGGCGTACCAGGTTGGTCACCGGCTGGCCGCTGTCCTGAGGGGTCTTGAGGCCCAGCAGGGTTTCGGCGGCGCGGTTCCACCACTCCAGGTTGCCTTCGGAGTCGAGCATGATGACCGCGTCACGCAGCGCGGCGGTGGACTCCTGAACCCGGTCGATCACCGCCTGCAAACGTCCGCGTACGCGTTGGTCGCGGCGTTGCAGGTGATAGATGCTGTCGAACACGTCGCCCCACAGGCCGTAGCCGTCCGGTGGCGGCTCATCGGCTTTGTGGCTGCTCAGCCAGGCATGCAGGCGCAGCAGTTGCTTGAGTGTCCAGGCCAGATACAGCCCAAGGCCGATCGACAGGCTCCAGCCATATTCGCCGCTGATCAGACCAACGACCATGCAGGCGGTCACCAGCAGCAACATATGGCGTATCAGGGTGCCGTGCCAGTTGGGGTTCAATTAGGGGTGTATCCTTGTCTGTACAGCGGGTTCAGGCGGCCGGATTCAGCTTTTGGTTGAGAACCGGTAGCCAGTGCCGCGTACGGTCTGTACCAGGTTCTCATAGGCATCACCCAACGCTTTGCGCAGACGACGGATATGCACGTCTACGGTGCGTTCTTCGACATAGACGTTGCCGCCCCACACCTGATCGAGCAACTGGCCGCGGGTATAGGCGCGCTCCTGGTGGGTCATGAAGAACTGCAGCAGGCGGTACTCGGTCGGGCCCATCTCGGCTGGTTTGCCGTCGATGGTGACGCGGTGGCTGATCGGGTCGAGCAGCAGGCCACCGACTTCAATCGGTGCTTCGCCGTCGGTCGGACCGGCGCGGCGCAGGACTGCCTTGAGGCGTGCGACCAGCTCGCGCGGGGAGAACGGCTTGGTGATGTAGTCGTCGGCACCGACTTCCAGGCCCTGGATCTTATTGTCCTCTTCGCCCTTGGCGGTGAGCATGATGATCGGGATGTCCCCGGTCAGCTCGTCACGCTTGAGGCGCCGTGCCAGCTCGATACCGGAGGTGCCGGGCAGCATCCAGTCGAGCAGGATCAGGTCCGGCTTGCGATCGATGATGATGGCGTGCGCCTGTTGGGAATTTTCGGCTTCAAGGCAGTCATAGCCGGCCATTTCCAATGCAACGGCGATCATTTCGCGAATAGGCGCTTCGTCGTCAACGATCAGAATGCTCCTGCCAACCATGCTTGAACCTCTTGTCATTTAACTGTCTTGGGGCGCATTAGATAACGGAATTATTGCAGTCGTGTGACATCTGTGGTCAGGCTAGCATTGCGGGGCTCTTAACGCAGCGCATAATCGGCCACGATCCCGCCGAAGATCGCCATGCCCGCCCAGTGGTTATGCAGGAATGCCTTGAAGCAGGCGTCACGATCACGCTGCCGGGTGCTGTGCCACTGCCAGGCGAAGCAGCCAGCGGCGCCCAGCAGGCCGAGCTGGAACAGGCCGCCCAGGCCGAACCGGTTGCCAGCCAGCAGCAGGCAGCCCAGCGCCAGGGCTTGCAGCGTCACGATGATGGTACGGTCGGCATCGCCGAACAGCACGGCGGTGGATTTAACGCCGATACGCAGGTCGTCGTCACGGTCGACCATGGCGTAGTAGGTGTCATAGGCCACAGTCCATAGCAGGTTGGCGATATACAGCAGCCAGGCCGCCGCCGGCAGGCTGCCGGTCTCGGCAGTGAAGGCCATCGGCATACCCCAGGAGAACGCAGCGCCCAGCACCACCTGCGGGTAATAGGTGTAGCGTTTCATGAACGGATAGCAGGCCGCCAGGGCCAGCCCGCCGAACGACAGCCAGACCGTCGTCGAGTTGGTCAGCAATACCAATAGAAAGCTCAAGGTCACCAGCACGGCGAACAGCACCAGTGCTTCGCGGGACGTCACCTTGCCACTGGCCAGCGGGCGCTGCTGGGTGCGTTTGACGTGGCCATCGACCTTGCGGTCGGCAAAGTCGTTGATCACACAGCCCGCTGCACGCATCAGGAACACGCCGATGACGAAAATCAGCACATTGCCCAGCGACGGGCTGCCGGTGCCGGCAATCCACAACGCCCAGAGCGTTGGCCAGAGCAGCAGGTAGATACCGATCGGTTTGTCGATGCGGGTCAGTTGCACAAAGTCCCAGGCGCGTGGATTCAGGCGATTCAACGATTTGAGCAGCGACAGGTACATCAGGTGAGATCCTTTAATGAATTCCAGAAGGCCGGCAAAAATACCTCCGCGACCAGGATACTCAGCGGGCCGCGGCTGAAACACGAGCGGCGTGCCCACAAGCCTTCGGCGCGGTCCTGGGCGGGCAGCCACTGGCCGGGCCAGGCGCGCACCTGCAGGGCGCCGCGATCGAAGGCCGGGTCGCTGAACAGCAGTTCGCCCAGCGAGCGGGTGCCCAGTTCGTCCATCTGCAACCCGCAATCCTGTAACGCCGCATGGCCGGCCACACTGCGGGCGAAGACCCAGGCCTGGCCATTGCCGCGCAGATAGACTTCGCGCACCCAGCCCAGGCTGGCCGGGGCCAGCTTCAGAGCCGCGCATTCGTCGTCACGCAGGGTTTGCCAGCCTTGATCGACCAGGGTGACGCTGAAGCCGTCATTGGACAGGCGGGTCAGGCGCCGGGTGAGCGAGTCCTGATTGAACAGCCAGTCCGCTATGCGGGCAGGCGGCAGCGGATTGAGTTGCTGGCGTTCGAGCCACTGATCGGGCGGGGAAGCGGGATTTTGCTGGGTCACGGTCAGCCATTGGCGGCAATCTTCGAGGCGCCGAGCTTAGCATGAGCGCTGTGGCGCTTGCGCCGTTTGCAGGTGCAGCGGCGAGGTCGCAAACGGCTCTGTTCAGGCTCATTGTGTCGCGTCCGGCGCGGCCAGGCCGGAAAAATCGGGTTATTTGTCGGCTTGAGCGCATTTTTCGTCGCAGATTCGTCGCGCCCCCACTGGCGCGGGCGTTTGCCGCGTGCCATTCTGCTGTTCGACCGCCGTTGCGTGGAGCCGTAACGGCAGCTGAACGCCGGCCCGAATGGGTGGCGCGGTACATAAAAACAAAAAATCGCAGAAAGAGGCTTAGTACATGCGTAAACCAGATCTCGCAGCCGCCATTGCTGAAAAAACGGACCTGACCAAAGACCAGTCCACTCGCGTTCTCAACGCCATTCTCGAAGAAATCACCGGCGCACTGCACCGCAAGGACAGTGTCACCCTGGTCGGTTTCGGTACCTTCCTGCAACGTCATCGCGGTGCCCGCACCGGCAAGAACCCGCAAACCGGTGAGCCAGTGACCATCAAGGCCAGCAACACGGTGTCCTTCAAGCCAGGCAAGGCTCTGAAAGACACGGTCAACTGATCGCCAGGCGCAGGCGGCTTCAAACGGTCAAAGCCCTCGATTCTGGAGGGCTTTACTTTTTGTGTTTATGTTTATCGCTGTAACTTGGGAAATGTCCTACATATTTTGGTAGATATTCCGTCTTTTTGCGGATTTTTCCGACATTTTTTCCGAACTTTTCTCCGTAAAGTGCGCGCCCGTTGCATCTCTTAAACGCGTCTCTTTGGGAAAAAAATGAAAAAATTATGGATGTCGGCCGCCGTGGCAGTACTGATCGCAACCACCAGTGGCTGCGTCAGCTACAACACCAGCCAGCCGAGTGCTCCGGTCAGCAGTTCGGTCAAGGCAGACCTGAAGGCTGACGTCGCCGTGGGCGGTTCCATCTCCGGTCAATCCTCGACCAATATCCTGTTCAACTTCCTGAGCTTCGGCGGTGATAACGAGTTCGCCGACGGTGTGGTTTATGGTGGCTCGGACGGTGGCTTGAGCCTGAGCATGCTGGACCCGATTTCCAGCGTAAAGGCGGCAGCCGCCTACAAGGCGGTTAAGTCCTCCGGGGCCGATCTGATCGTGGCGCCGCGCTACGAGGTCAAGGTACAGAACTACTTCATCTTCAAGAAGGTAGAGGTGAAGGTGACAGGCAATAAGGGCAGCATCAACAGCATCCGCTGACGATTGCGCCGGATGTGGGGACAAACCGCATCCGGCTGTTTAATTCAAGAATCAACCCGCTACACTGCCTGCCGCTCTTACTGATCGGCGCAACCTGCATGAAGTTTCGTTTCCTTCTCTGGGCACTGGGTCTATTGATGGCCCGTGCCAGTCGCAACAATCCGGCATTCCAGCAACAGTTGGTCGATAAAGACCTGACCTTCCAGCTGCAAACCGCTGACGGCAAAGTGGCGCGTCATTACATCGTGCACGGGCAGCGGATACGCAGCGCGAGAGGTGCCGCTCAAGCGCCGGCGTTCACCATCGCCTTTCGCGATTGCGCTTATGGGTTTGCCACGCTGCAGGCCAGCAACAAGCAGCTGGCGTTCATGCAGGGTATCCAGAGCAAGGATATCCAGATCAAGGGCAACCCGGCGTTGGTCATTTGGTTCCAGGGCCTGACTCGTTACCTGAAACCGAAAAAGAAAGCCTGATCAGGGTAATTGCAAACCACCTGCTGCCTTGTGCATGGCACGCAGATGCTCGCCGATCTGTTTGAGGTTGGCTTCGGTTGCCGTGATCTCGGCGGCCCGCCCCGGTTCAAGTAAAGCGCGGATTTCGCCGTCCAGATCGCCGGTCAGGCGCTTGAGCAGTTTCTGTCGCTCGCTGCTCTGTGATTCCAGGCGCTGCCATTCATCGACTTGCGGCAGGCCATAACCGCGGCTGTCGAGCAATTCGGCAGGCCGGCTCAGAAAACCGCTGTTGGCCAGGATGTCCTGCAACGTGCCGGTGGCTTTCGAGACCCGGCCGTCTTGCTGTTCTCTGGCACTCAGATAGCGTTGTTTGACCTCGTCCTGGGCCAGTAGTAACTGGCGACGCAGGCTGGCCTGCTCGAGCAGCAGAATGGCCGCACTGGTGCGCAGGTCGGCCTTGGCAAGCCACGGACGACGCTCACTGGCTGGCTGTTGCAGCCAGTCTTCCACGCTGTTCTGGCGGATCGGCAGGTTCTTTTTCAGCACCTCGAACATCGCCTGGTAGCGGTCGCGGTAGGAGTCGAAGCGATAACCCAGGCGTAGCGCCTCTTTGGGGTTGTCCAGCACGCTGGTGTCGGCCAGTTTGCGGCCCTTGAGCACTTCCAGCAGACCGTTGGGCAAGATGCTGTCCAGAGCCGTCAGACCAGGATTGGCAGTGCCGGCGCGCAGCAGCTTGAGGGTTTCCACGGCGCAGTTATTGGACAGGAAGTAATAGTCGCCGTCGTAACTCCAGTGCATTTCGGCAGCGTGGCGCACCAGATTGTCGATCTCCTGGCGGTTCAGCTTCAGCGGCACGGAAGCCAGGCTGCGCAGTTCAGTCTTGGTGTATTCGTCGATCACCTGGCCCAGCGGCAACACAAACAGGCGTGACGGATAGGCGCCGGTCAGGCCGTCCCAGCTGGACAACTGTACATCACCGACAAATGCCCGGTAGGACAACACCAGGTGCTGGTCAAGGTCCAGACGGCAATCCGGGCCGCGCGGCCTGCCGGGTTTGCAGATCACCAGGCGCAGCATGCTGTGCCCCCAGCGGCTCATCAGGTTCTGGTTGGCTTCTGCCAGCAGGTAATCCACGGTGTAGACCCGTTCAGGGTCGAGCTTGCCCAGCGGCTCGCGGGCAAAGTCATTGCCGGCGTTGAGGTAGGGATAGACCGTCGGGCATGGCTGTTGACTGGCCGGTGCCCAGCCGAACTGCTGCTTGTACCAGGCGTACAGCGCGGGGCGTCGGCAAGCATAGGCCGGATCAAGCAGGAAGTACTCCATGTTGACGGCGACAAACTCCAGCGGGCTGCTCAGCTCGTAGCTGTCCGGGCTGCGTACGCCCTGGCCATTGTGTTGTTCGCGCTCGCCACGACGGCCGACATATTGCTGCCAGCCGGCCAGATCCAGCAGCCGTGGGTCGTCACTGAGGGTGAAGCGGCGCTCGGTCTGGCCCCGACATTCATCGGCCAGGCCGACCTTGCCCAAGGCGCTGTGCTGCCGGCTACAGCGCACGATCAGGCTGCGCTGGGCGGCTGGCCACAAGCGGGCGCGGTCATAGATGTGGGTCAGCTCATGGAGCACGGTGGCAAGCAGTTCGCGGCGCACGGTGCCATGCGGGCGTTGAGTTTGGGCGGTGGCCGCCGAGCCGTCGCTCAGGGAGGACAGCAAGCGGGTATTGAGATAGAGCTGATAAGGCCCGGCGGCCTGGCCATAGGCGTTAGCCGGCATGTCACTGGACCAACTGACCTGGACCTTGCGATCCAGGTTGTGGATGAAGGCCGGCGGCAAAGCCTGCACAGCTTCGTCCAGCAACGCCTGGGTGGCCTGGCGCTCGGTCGGACTCAAGTGCTCATCGCGCAAGATCAGTTGCAGATCGGCGAGAGCCGGCAGGGCTGTCAGTGCCAGAGCTGCGGCCAGCAGCCAGGCGCCAAGGCGTCTCACAATGCGAGGATAGCTTCAGCCAGGGTCTGGTCGCTGGCAGTACGCGCTTCAGGCACGCGGCTGCGCAGGGTGTCGAAGGCGGCGTCGAGCCGTGCGCCGTGGATATCGCCATTACTGGCGACATAGCTGGCAGCGTCGTCTCGGGCTTGCTGGACAACCTTTGAGTCACGGATCGAGGTGGTGGTGTCGGACGTGAAATCAATGGAGCGGCCGAAAGCACGAACGATGATGTTGCTGGTGGCCACCACTGTCTGGGCCTGAGCCAGATCGGCCATCAACAGCATGCCTAAGGTCGCGGCAATCAACGGGGTGCGCATGTAACGTCTCCGGAAACAAAAGCTGAAAAGTGCCTATTGGACGAGAATTGCTTCTGCCAGTTCAAGGTCGCTGGCATGAAGTTTTGCCTGGCTTTTACGCAACTGATGCAACGCCGACTCAAGTTGTGCACCGCGTAGCTGCCCGTCGGTAGCGACAAAGGCGGCTGCATCGTCGTGAGCTGCGAGAATCAGCTTGTTGTCGAACGGTGCACTGGTGACTTTGCTGGTTACGTAGCCACTGACAACGACGCCTTGGGTCGTGACATCGAAGGCTTGTGCTGAAGTGCTGTAGGTCAGGCTGGCCAGCAGGGGCAGGGATAACAGTTTCAATAAACGCATGGCAGTTCAGGGCAATTGCAGAACGAGGCTCAAGGCTAGCGCAAATGCTTGCAGCAGAGCTACCCGTGAGGGCAGCCAGGGTCTTTGTTCAACAAACGGTGTTACACAAAACCCTGGCCAGACCTGATGGTGTCTCAGATGGCCAGAATGGCTTGGGCCAACTGCGCGTCGCTCGCCTGCAGTTGCGGCTGGACCTGGCGAATATGGCTCAGTGCGGCCTCCAGGCGTGCACCGCGGATCTCGCCGGCGCTGCCCACGAAGCTGGCAGCATCATCGCGTGCGGCGCGTACAACCTTGTCATCGCGCAGTGAGGAACTGATGTCGGACGTGGCATCGGTAGTCGCCGCAACCGCACCGACGAGCGCATCGGTGGTGACCACGAAGCTGGTTGCATTCGCGTTGAGGGCGGCGGTCAGCAGAGCTGTAGTAGCGAGAACACGAAGCATGGACATGGACGATTTCCGTAAGAAGGTTAATCAACAGCCGTCAGGCTGAATCGTGGCGGCTAGCCTAGCGCAGCCACTCACTCTACGGCTATTGCGGCTGTTTGCCAGCGATTACAGACTGTACTGGTGTTATTTTGGTTAAATTGAAACTGTTATGTTTTTGCGCTGACGGCTGTTTTCCTGCCAGAAACGACAAGGCCCGTCAGCAGTTTCCTGCGACGGGCCTTGTGGGGATTCAGTGCTCTGGTCGGGGCAGACCTTAGGGTCTCAGACCAGATTGCGCCGTATCAACGCCAGAATGGCTTGCTCAGCTCTTCGTAACGCTGCGACTCGCTGATACCGGCGTCGGCCAGCAGGCGGGCGTCCAGGCGAGCCAGTTGACGGCGGCTCGACAGGCGACGCTGCCACAGCATCAGGGCGGCGAAGGCACGCAGAGGCAGCGAGGCCTGGGCGTTGGTAACGGTGCTTTCTACAAACTGCTCGGAACTGAGGGTGCGTTCCATGATGTGACTTCCTTCCGCTTGTGGCGGGATTAGAGAGTGGCTTGACTGGTGCCTATCTTCCTCTCGTTCGGTCCACATCCATAGACACAGTTCACCTGTATTGTGTGTGTTCAGTTAACTGTTTATGGGCGCTGTTTTGTTCGTAAATAGGGCAACTGTACTGGTGCGCACTTATTTGGTGCGTTTTTGCTGTTTGGTTACGCATTGAGAGTGGAAAGTGGCGTATTTTGACCAGTACAGAAGTACAGTTTTTGCCATGTCGGCGTGAAGTGCCAAGACTGTATGGCAAAAAACTGTTTGCCTTTGATTGCGGCACTAATCAGGCCGGCAGCATGCGCCCGGTTTCTTCCAGATTAATGTGCCAATTCAGTGCGTCGCGCAGCCGGTGCGGGGTATGCCCGCCCAAGGCGCAGGCCTTGTTGAAGTAGTCATTGAGTGCTTGGCGGTAGCTCGGGTGCACACAGTTGTCGATGATCACCCTTGCCCGCTCGCGCGGCGCCAGGCCGCGCAGGTCCGCCAGGCCCTGTTCGGTGACCAGGATGTCGACATCATGTTCGGTGTGATCCACGTGGCTGACCATGGGCACCACACTGGAGATGGCGCCGGCCTTGGCAATCGACTTGGTGACAAAGATTGCCAGGTGCGCATTGCGCGAGAAGTCTCCCGAGCCGCCTATGCCGTTCATCATCCGCGTGCCGCACACGTGGGTGGAGTTGACGTTACCGTACAGATCGAACTCCAGCGCGGTATTGATCCCGATAATGCCCAGGCGGCGAATCACTTCCGGGTGGTTGGATATCTCCTGCGGGCGCAGCACCAGCTTTGACTTGTAGCGGTTGAAGTCGGCGAACACCTGAGCATGTTTGGCTGCCGAGAGGGTCATCGAACTGCCCGAGGCAAACGCCAGCTTGCCGGCATCGAACAGGTCGAAGGTTGAGTCCTGCAGCACCTCGGAGTACATGGTCAGGTTCTCGAACGGCGACTCCAGCAAACCATGCATCACCGCGTTGGCGATGGTGCCGATCCCGGCTTGCAGCGGCATCAGACGTTCGGTCAGGCGTTGCTCGCGCACTTCATTTTTGAAGAACTCCACCAGGTGGTTGGCGATCGCTTGGGTTTCGATATCCGGCGGCAGCACTGTCGAGGGGGAGTCGGCCTGTTCGCTGATCACGATGCCGACGATCTTGGCCGGGTCGATTTTCACTGCTGCGCTGCCGATCCGCGAGTCGGCTTCGAGTACCGGGATGGGCAGCCGGGTCGGACGGTAGCTGGGAATATAGATGTCGTGCAGGCCTTCGAGCTCCAGTGGCTGTGACAGATTGATCTCGACGATCACCTGTTTGGCCAGAATCGCGAAGCTGGCCGAGTTGCCCACGGAAGTGCTCAGCACCAGATGGCCCTCTTCGGTAATGGCCACGCACTCGATCACCGCCAGGTCCACCGCCTTGATCTGCCGGTTACGCAGTTGCTCGACGGTGTCGGACAGGTGCTGGTCGATGAACATCACTTCACCGGCATTGATTGCCTTGCGCAACGTGCTGTCGACCTGGAAAGGCATGCGCCGTGACAGCACACCCGCTTCGGTCAGCTGTTTGTCCAGATCGTTACCCAGGCTGGCGCCGGTCATCAGGCTGATCTTCAAAGGCGTCTGGCGCGCACGCTCGGCCAGCGCATGGGGGACGGCCTTGGCCTCGCCGGCACGGGTAAAGCCGCTCATGCCGACGGTCATGCCGTCTTCAATCAGGCCGGCGGCATCTGATGCGTTCATTACCTTGCTCATCAGGCCAGGCATGCGGATACGATCACGGTACATGGTTTATTGTCTCGGGTAGGAGCGAGCGCCAAGTCTAGTGGCTGGTGAGCGTCGCGTCCCCCGACCAAGGTCGTATTCGAAGGCTCTAATTGGCGGCTTTCAGAGAAAAACACTTTTACCGTGGGTGTAAAAAAGCCCCGGTTCGCGCGCGGCCGGGGCTTGGTTCGGTGCGGTCTGATCAGAGGTTGTCGACGGCCTTGACCATGTCCTCAATGACCTTCTTCGCGTCACCAAAAACCATCATGCTTTTGTCCAGATAGAACAGTTCGTTGTCCAGACCGGCATAGCCGCTGGCCATCGAGCGCTTGTTGACGATGATGGTCTTGGCTTTATAAGCCTCCAGGATCGGCATGCCGGCGATAGGCGACTTGGGATCGTTTTTCGCCGCCGGGTTGACCACGTCGTTGGCGCCCAGCACCAGCACCACGTCGGCCTGACCGAACTCGGAGTTGATGTCTTCCATCTCGAACACCTGGTCATAAGGCACTTCGGCCTCGGCGAGCAGCACGTTCATGTGCCCCGGCATGCGCCCGGCCACCGGGTGGATCGCGTATTTCACGGTCACCCCGTGGTGGACCAGTTTTTCGGTCAGTTCCTTGAGCGCGTGCTGGGCCCGAGCCACCGCCAGGCCGTAGCCGGGAACGATGATCACGGTGTCGGCGTTGGTCAGCAGGAAAGTCGCATCGTCGGCCGAGCCGGATTTGACCGAGCGTTGCTGCTGGCCTGCTTGCGCCGGGCCTGCCTCTGCCGCCCCACCAAAGCCGCCACCGATCACGTTGAAGAACGAACGGTTCATCGCCTTGCACATGATGTACGACAGGATCGCACCGCTGGAGCCCACCAGAGAGCCGGCGATGATCAGCATCGAGTTGTTCAGCGAGAAGCCGATACCGGCCGCCGCCCAGCCTGAATAGCTGTTGAGCATCGACACCACCACCGGCATATCGGCGCCGCCAATCGGGATGATCAGCAGTACGCCGATCACGAAGGCCAGCACCAGCATGATGGCGAATGCAGTGAGGTTGCCGTTGATCATGTAGGTGAGGCCGCAGAACAGCGTGGCCAGGCCCAGAACCAGGTTCAGCTTGTGCTGGCCGGCGAACTGTACCGGTGCGCCCTGAAACAGGCGGAACTTGTACTTGCCCGACAGCTTGCCGAAGGCGATGACCGAACCGGAGAAGGTGATGGCACCGATGGCTGCGCCGAGGAACAGCTCCAGGCGGTTGCCTACCGGGATTGCATCGCCCAGATTGGCCACGATACCCAGCGACTGTGGCTCAACGACTGCGGCGATAGCGATGAACACGGCGGCCAGGCCGATCATGCTGTGCATGAACGCCACCAGCTCAGGCATCTTGGTCATCTCGACGCGCTTGGCCATGATTGAGCCGGCGCTGCCGCCGACCAGCAGGCCGACGATGATGTAGCCGATGCCGGCGCTGGTCCCTTCAACGGACGACAGGGCCGCCAGTTTGTAGACCAGACCGACCGTGGTCAGCACCGCAAGGCCCATGCCCAGCATGCCGAACAGGTTGCCGCGCCGCGAGGTGGTGGGGTGCGACAGGCCCTTGAGTGCCTGAATAAAGCAGACCGCCGAAACCAGGTAGAGCAGGGTGACGAGGTTCATGCTCATTTCTGCACCTCATCCTTGGCCTTGGCTTTCTTTTTGAACATTTCCAGCATCCGCCGGGTGACCAGGAAACCGCCAAACACGTTGACCGCAGCGAGGGCCACCGCCAGGGTGCCCATAATCTTGCCCAGCGGGGTCACTGTGAGGGCGGCGGCGAGCATGGCGCCGACGATCACGATGGCCGAGATGGCGTTGGTCACGGCCATCAGCGGGGTGTGCAGGGCAGGGGTGACGTTCCAGACCACGTGGTAGCCGACATAGATCGCCAGCACGAAAATGATCAGGTTGTAGATACCGGGGGAGATCAGCTCTTGCATTGTGGTTGTTCTCAGCCGTTCTTGCGGATGACCTGGCCGTCGCGGCACATCAGGCACGCGGCGACGATGTCGTCTTCGAGGTTGATCGAGAAAGTGCCGTCCTTGTCAAACAGCAGCTTCATGAAGTCCAGCAGGTTGCGTGCGTACAGCGCCGAGGCGTCTGCAGCGACCTGTGCCGGCAGGTTGGTCGGCCCGACAATGGTCACACCATTGTTGATCACTACCTGGTCAGCCACGGTCAGCGGGCAGTTGCCACCCTGAGCGGCAGCCAGGTCGATGACCACTGAACCGGGCTTCATCTGCGCCACGGTGTCGGCACTGAGCAGCACTGGCGCTTTGCGGCCGGGAATCAGTGCGGTGGTGATGACGATGTCCGACTGTCTGGCGCGTTCGTGCACGGCAGCGGCCTGGCGCTGCATCCAGCTGGCCGGCATGGGCCGGGCATAACCGCCGACGCCTTCGGCGCACTCGCGTTCTTCATCGGTCTCGTAGGGCACATCGATAAACTTGGCGCCCAGCGATTCGATCTGCTCACGCACGGCTGGACGCACATCCGAGGCTTCCACCACGGCGCCCAGGCGCTTGGCCGTCGCAATGGCCTGCAAACCGGCCACGCCGGCGCCGAGAATCAGCACCCGGGCGGCTTTTACGGTCCCGGCGGCGGTCATCAGCATCGGCATGAAGCGCGGATAGTGATGGGCGGCCAGCAATACAGACTTGTAGCCGGCAATGTTGGCCTGAGACGACAGCACATCGAGGCTTTGGGCGCGGGAGGTACGCGGTGCGGCCTCCAGGGCAAAGGCGCTGATGCCGCGCTCTGCCATGCGGGCAATGCTCTCGTTGTTGAACGGGTTGAGCATGCCGATCAGCACGGTGCCGCTGTTGATCAGGCTCAGTTCTTCAGCATTGGGCGCTGTCACCTTGAGAATGAGTTGGGCGCCGAAGGCGTCGCTGGCCTGGCCAAGCGTGGCGCCAGCGGCAACAAAGGCGCTGTCCGGGACCCCGGCATGGATGCCCGCGCCGCTTTGCACGGTAATCGTGTGACCCTGGCTGACCAGTTTTTTGATGGTTTCCGGGGTGGCGGCTACCCGTGTTTCGCCCGCGTGGGTTTCGAGAGGAACACCAATGTGCACGTCAAGTCTCCTGCATGATCTTTCTTGTCTTGATGAGTTGGCCGTTGTGCTGCGGCAGTGCCTTGGCGGTGTTCAACCAGCATGTCCTATGCCCTGCAGGCCAGGCGCGACGCATTGTGCAGGCGAGCGTGGGCGGCCTTCAATAGATTCTGTAATAAGACTGGAAAACAACTACAAGTCATCCTGTGACCTATTGTCGCAATATTTTAGTGAGGGCCTTTATTTATAAGGCTTATAGAGAATTCCACTGATTTTATGTGGGTAAGAATATATTTTTGCTGCGGTCGTGGATTGACTCAAGAAAGTCGCTCAAAGCCACGTAAATAGAAGCTTCAACAGATTTTTGAAAGGATTGTTGAACAGTTCCACAATGGCGACAAAAGCTTACATCTGTAGCGCAATGTAAGTCGTAACTACCTATTTATGAGTCGCCTCAGGCCTTGTCATGCGGCAATTTGAAGCGCTGTGCCTGCTCCACCAGCCAGTTGCCAAACGTTTGCAGCGATACAGTTGCGGTTTTTCGTTCGGGAATCATCAAGTGATAGGCCTTCAGGCTAGTCAATGCATGAGAATTGGCAATGACCAGGCGTCCCTCTTCCAATTCGCGCTGAATCAGAAACGGCGGGATCAGGGCTACGCCCATTTCGTGGATGGCGGCCTGGGCCAGCATCGAAAACAGCTCGTAGCGTGGGCCGGTCATGTCGCGAGGTACTTGGACCTGGCAGTCATTGAACCACTGGCGCCAGGCGTAGGGGCGGGTGGTCTGCTGGAGCAGGGGCAGCAGGGCGATTTGTTCGGCGTCCAGCCGATCTTGGCCGTTCAGGAACGCCGGTGCGCAGACCGGCATGGGGTTTTCACTCATCAGACGATACGCCCGGGTGCCCGGCCAGTCGGCATCGCCAAAGTAGATGGCGGCATCGAAATCGGTGTCGGCGAACAGAAAGGGGCGGGTACGGTTGGTCAGGTTCAGGGTGACCTCAGGATGGCGCATCTGAAAGTCTTTCAGACGAGGTAACAGCCATTGGGTGCCGAAGGTCGGCACAACGGCCAGTTCGATGACGCTGCTGCCCTGCTGGCCCATGATCGACAGCGTGTCGCGCTCTACGGCATCGAGTTGCAGGGCGACCCGGCGACTATAGGACAGGCCGGCATCGGTAATCTTTACCCCACGTCTTGAGCGCTTGAACAGCTCGACCCCGAGAAAGTCTTCAAGGCTGGCGATCTGTCGGCAGATCGCACTTTGGGTGAGCGACAGCTCCTGAGCGGCTTTGGTGAAGCTCTCGTGGCGAGCGGCCGATTCGAAGCTGACCAGAGCGGAAGTGCTGGGGATCTTGCGTCGCATGTACGGAGTCCTCACCTGTGGCTACGAAATACCAAGGTTCTGATGGTTTCGGAGTGAGAAATTAGCACAACACCGTGCATAAACGTCGTTTGTCCCTTGGGCGGTGCGCGGCTAGGCTTGATGCATTACCAATGGCATTTCTGTGAGGCATGGACCATGGGCGGCAAGGCAAGCTTCAACTGGATTGATCCGCTGTTGCTGGATCAGCAACTGACTGAAGAAGAGCGCATGGTTCGTGACAGCGCTGAACAATTTGCCCAGGACAAACTGGCGCCCCGGGTGCTGGAGGCTTTCCGTCACGAGCGCACCGATCCTGCGATTTTCCGTGAAATGGGCGAGGTGGGGCTGCTGGGTGCGACGATCCCTGAAGCGTATGGCGGCAGTGGGCTCAATTATGTGTGCTACGGGCTGATTGCCCGCGAGGTGGAACGTATCGACTCCGGCTACCGCTCGATGATGAGCGTGCAGTCGTCGCTGGTGATGGTGCCGATCAACGAGTTCGGTTCCGAGGCGCAGAAGCAGAAGTACCTGCCCAGACTCGCCACTGGCGAGTGGATTGGCTGCTTTGGCCTGACCGAGCCCAATCATGGCTCCGATCCGGGCGCCATGATCAGCCGGGCACGCAAGGTGGAGGGTGGCTATAGCCTGAGCGGGGCGAAGATGTGGATCACCAACAGTCCGATTGCCGATGTGTTTGTGGTTTGGGCCAAGGATGATGCCGGCGATATTCGCGGCTTCATCCTGGAGAAGGGCTGGGCGGGGCTGAGCGCGCCGGCCATTCACGGCAAGGTCGGGCTGCGGGCATCGATCACCGGTGAGATCGTAATGGATAACGTGTTTGTGCCCGAAGAGAACATCTTCCCTGACGTGCGCGGTCTGAAAGGTCCGTTTACCTGCCTCAACTCAGCGCGCTACGGGATCGCCTGGGGCGCACTGGGGGCTGCGGAATACTGCTGGCATACCTCGCGGCAATACACCCTGGACCGCCAGCAGTTCGGCCGCCCGCTTGCAGCCAACCAGTTGATCCAGAAAAAGCTGGCCGACATGCAGACCGAGATTACCCTGGCGTTGCAAGGCTGCCTGCGACTTGGGCGCATGAAGGATGAAGGGACGGCAGCGGTGGAAATCACCTCGATCATGAAGCGCAACTCCTGCGGCAAGGCGCTGGATATTGCGCGTCTGGCGCGGGACATGCTGGGTGGCAATGGCATCAGCGACGAGTTCGGTGTGGCACGCCATCTGGTCAACCTTGAGGTGGTTAATACCTATGAGGGGACGCACGATGTACACGCCCTGATTCTTGGGCGTGCACAGACCGGCATCCAGGCCTTCTATTAATAGAGATGGGGGGCAGGCCATGGGCGCGCTGTCGCATGTTCGAGTGCTTGATCTGTCGCGGGTGCTGGCCGGGCCCTGGTCCGGGCAGATCCTGGCTGACCTGGGCGCTGAGGTCATAAAGGTCGAGCGTCCGGGCAGTGGTGACGACACCCGTGCCTGGGGGCCGCCGTTCCTGAAAGATGCCGCCGGCGAGAATACCGCAGAGGCTGCTTACTATCTGGCGGCCAATCGCAACAAGCAGTCGGTGACCATCGACTTCACGCGCCCTGAAGGGCAGGCACTGCTGCGTGAGCTGGCGGCGCGCTCCGATATCCTGATCGAGAACTTCAAGGTTGGCGGCCTGGCGGCCTACGGGCTCGATTATGAGTCACTGAAGCTGAGCAACCCACGGCTTATCTATTGCTCCATTACCGGCTTCGGGCAAACCGGGCCTTATGCCAAGCGCGCCGGGTATGACTTCATGATCCAGGGGTTGGGTGGGCTGATGAGCCTGACCGGGCGTACTGATGCTGAGGACGGTGCCGGGCCGGTCAAGGTGGGTGTGGCGCTGACGGATATCCTGACCGGGTTGTACGCCAGCACTGCAATGCTTGCCGCGCTGGCGCATCGTGACCAGACCGGGGTGGGGCAATACATCGATATGGCATTGCTCGACGTGCAGGTCGCTTGCCTGGCGAACCAGGCGATGAACTACCTGACCACCGGAACGGCGCCGCGTCGGTTGGGTAATGCACATCCCAATATCGTGCCATATCAGGATTTCCCGACTGCCGATGGGGATTTCATTCTTACCGTTGGCAATGACAGCCAGTTCAGAAAGTTTGCTGAAGTGGCGGGGCAGCCGCAGTGGGCCGACGATCCGCGCTTCCAGACCAATAAGCTGCGGGTGACCAACCGGGCTGAACTGGTGATGCTGATCCGCCAGGCAACGGTGTTCAAGACCACCGCGCAGTGGGTGGCCGAGCTGGAGGCGGTTGGCGTACCGTGCGGGCCAATCAACGACCTGGCCCAAGTGTTTGCCGATCCGCAGGTGCTGGCGCGGGAACTGGCTATCAGCTTGCCGCATGCGCTGGGTGGGCAGGTGCCGCTGGTGGCCAGCCCGATTCGCTTGTCTGAGACGCCGGTTACCTATCGTCATGCGCCACCTTTGTTGGGTGAGCATACGCAGGGGGTGCTGCAGGCTTTGCTGGGGATGAGCGAGGAGCAGATTGCAGGGTTGCGTCAGGCGAGGGTTATTTAATCTCTTCTCTTCTATATAGAAGAAAGATCAGTTTTGAAGCGGCTGAGCGTTTATTTCAGAATTATTGAAATTAACGGTTGACGGGGTTTCAGATGTCCTTATAATGCGCACCACTTCCAACGCGGAATGAACGAGAAACTCCTTGGTAATCAACGAGTTAGCAGTTCAGAAAGGGTTGGAGGCGGTGCGAGCCTCCTGGCTCCGGCGGTGAAAAAAGGCAGTTGACAGCAACTTAGGATGCTGTAAGATTCGCCTCCCGCTGACGAGTTAATCGAAAGATGCTCGGCACGCTGTTCGGTTCTAGCGTTTCGAAGTTTTGAATGAGTTTGAAACTTCTGAAAATAAACGCTTGACAGAACAAGAGGTTAGCGTAGAATGCGCGCCTCGGTTGAAGCGAAAGGCTCAACCAACCGCTCTTTAACAATTGAATCAAGCAATTCGTGTGGGTGCTTGCGCTGTCAGACTGAGAGTCAACAGATTATCAGCAACGTAAGTGACCATGCGAGAAATCACATAGTCATTTGAGATTGCTGAGCCAAGTTTAGGGTTTTCTCAAAACCCAAGCAGTATTGAACTGAAGAGTTTGATCATGGCTCAGATTGAACGCTGGCGGCAGGCCTAACACATGCAAGTCGAGCGGTAGAGAGAAGCTTGCTTCTCTTGAGAGCGGCGGACGGGTGAGTAATGCCTAGGAATCTGCCTGATAGTGGGGGATAACGTCCGGAAACGGACGCTAATACCGCATACGTCCTACGGGAGAAAGTGGGGGCTCTTCGGACCTCACGCTATCAGATGAGCCTAGGTCGGATTAGCTAGTTGGTGGGGTAAAGGCTCACCAAGGCGACGATCCGTAACTGGTCTGAGAGGATGATCAGTCACACTGGAACTGAGACACGGTCCAGACTCCTACGGGAGGCAGCAGTGGGGAATATTGGACAATGGGCGAAAGCCTGATCCAGCCATGCCGCGTGTGTGAAGAAGGTCTTCGGATTGTAAAGCACTTTAAGTTGGGAGGAAGGGTCGTTACCTAATACGTGGCGATTTTGACGTTACCGACAGAATAAGCACCGGCTAACTCTGTGCCAGCAGCCGCGGTAATACAGAGGGTGCAAGCGTTAATCGGAATTACTGGGCGTAAAGCGCGCGTAGGTGGTTTGTTAAGTTGGATGTGAAATCCCCGGGCTCAACCTGGGAACTGCATCCAAAACTGGCAAGCTAGAGTAGGGCAGAGGGTGGTGGAATTTCCTGTGTAGCGGTGAAATGCGTAGATATAGGAAGGAACACCAGTGGCGAAGGCGACCACCTGGGCTCATACTGACACTGAGGTGCGAAAGCGTGGGGAGCAAACAGGATTAGATACCCTGGTAGTCCACGCCGTAAACGATGTCAACTAGCCGTTGGAATCCTTGAGATTTTAGTGGCGCAGCTAACGCATTAAGTTGACCGCCTGGGGAGTACGGCCGCAAGGTTAAAACTCAAATGAATTGACGGGGGCCCGCACAAGCGGTGGAGCATGTGGTTTAATTCGAAGCAACGCGAAGAACCTTACCAGGCCTTGACATCCAATGAACTTTCCAGAGATGGATTGGTGCCTTCGGGAACATTGAGACAGGTGCTGCATGGCTGTCGTCAGCTCGTGTCGTGAGATGTTGGGTTAAGTCCCGTAACGAGCGCAACCCTTGTCCTTAGTTACCAGCACGTTATGGTGGGCACTCTAAGGAGACTGCCGGTGACAAACCGGAGGAAGGTGGGGATGACGTCAAGTCATCATGGCCCTTACGGCCTGGGCTACACACGTGCTACAATGGTCGGTACAGAGGGTTGCCAAGCCGCGAGGTGGAGCTAATCTCACAAAACCGATCGTAGTCCGGATCGCAGTCTGCAACTCGACTGCGTGAAGTCGGAATCGCTAGTAATCGCGAATCAGAATGTCGCGGTGAATACGTTCCCGGGCCTTGTACACACCGCCCGTCACACCATGGGAGTGGGTTGCACCAGAAGTAGCTAGTCTAACCTTCGGGAGGACGGTTACCACGGTGTGATTCATGACTGGGGTGAAGTCGTAACAAGGTAGCCGTAGGGGAACCTGCGGCTGGATCACCTCCTTAATCGACGACCCAGCTGCGTCGTAAGTTCCCACACGAATTGCTTGATTCATTGAAGAAGACGATAGCAGCCTGTGCTTAGAACTGAGCATTCCATGGTTGCCATGGTGAATGCTGATTTCTGACCTTTGTCAGATCGTTCTTTAAAAATTCGGATATGTGAAACATTTTAGACTGTGCGCCACTTTCACTGGTGGGGTGCAGGCTAAGGCAAAGAAAGTTTGTTGAATCAAGCTTTCGGCGAATGTCGTCTTCACAGTATAACCAGATAGCTTGGGGTTATATGGTCAAGTGAAGAAGCGCATACGGTGGATGCCTTGGCAGTCAGAGGCGATGAAAGACGTGGTAGCCTGCGATAAGCTTCGGGGAGTCGGCAAACAGACTTTGATCCGGAGATCTCTGAATGGGGGAACCCACTCAGCACAAGCTGAGTATCTTGCACTGAATACATAGGTGCAAGAGGCGAACCAGGGGAACTGAAACATCTAAGTACCCTGAGGAATAGAAATCAACCGAGATTCCCTTAGTAGTGGCGAGCGAACGGGGACCAGCCCTTAAGTGGCTTGGAGATTAGCGGAACGCTCTGGAAAGTGCGGCCATAGTGGGTGATAGCCCTGTACGCGAAAATCTCCTTGTCATGAAATCGAGTAGGACGGGGCACGAGAAACCTTGTCTGAATATGGGGGGACCATCCTCCAAGGCTAAATACTACTGACTGACCGATAGTGAACCAGTACCGTGAGGGAAAGGCGAAAAGAACCGCGGAGAGCGGAGTGAAATAGAACCTGAAACCGTATGCGTACAAGCAGTGGGAGCCTACTTGTTAGGTGACTGCGTACCTTTTGTATAATGGGTCAGCGACTTATATTCAGTGGCAAGCTTAACCGTATAGGGGAGGCGTAGCGAAAGCGAGTCTTAATAGGGCGTTTAGTCGCTGGGTATAGACCCGAAACCGGGCGATCTATCCATGGGCAGGTTGAAGGTTAGGTAACACTGACTGGAGGACCGAACCGACTACCGTTGAAAAGTTAGCGGATGACCTGTGGATCGGAGTGAAAGGCTAATCAAGCTCGGAGATAGCTGGTTCTCCTCGAAAGCTATTTAGGTAGCGCCTCATGTATCACTGTAGGGGGTAGAGCACTGTTTCGGCTAGGGGGTCATCCCGACTTACCAAACCGATGCAAACTCCGAATACCTACAAGTGCCGAGCATGGGAGACACACGGCGGGTGCTAACGTCCGTCGTGAAAAGGGAAACAACCCAGACCGTCAGCTAAGGTCCCAAAGTCATGGTTAAGTGGGAAACGATGTGGGAAGGCTTAGACAGCTAGGAGGTTGGCTTAGAAGCAGCCACCCTTTAAAGAAAGCGTAATAGCTCACTAGTCGAGTCGGCCTGCGCGGAAGATGTAACGGGGCTCAAACCATGCACCGAAGCTACGGGTATCACCTTTTGGTGATGCGGTAGAGGAGCGTTCTGTAAGCCTGTGAAGGTGAGTTGAGAAGCTTGCTGGAGGTATCAGAAGTGCGAATGCTGACATGAGTAACGACAATGGGAGTGAAAAACTCCCACGCCGAAAGACCAAGGTTTCCTGCGCAACGTTAATCGACGCAGGGTTAGTCGGTCCCTAAGGCGAGGCTGAAAAGCGTAGTCGATGGAAAACAGGTTAATATTCCTGTACTTCCGGTTATTGCGATGGAGGGACGGAGAAGGCTAGGCCAGCCTGGCGTTGGTTGTCCAGGTTTAAGGTGGTAGGCTGGGATCTTAGGCAAATCCGGGATCCCAAGGCCGAGAGCTGATGACGAGTGTTCTTTAGAACATGAAGTGGTTGATGCCATGCTTCCAGGAAAAGCTCCTAAGCTTCAGATAATCGGGAACCGTACCCCAAACCGACACAGGTGGTTAGGTAGAGAATACCAAGGCGCTTGAGAGAACTCGGGTGAAGGAACTAGGCAAAATGGCACCGTAACTTCGGGAGAAGGTGCGCCGGTGAGGGTGAAGGACTTGCTCCGTAAGCCCATGCCGGTCGAAGATACCAGGCCGCTGCGACTGTTTATTAAAAACACAGCACTCTGCAAACACGAAAGTGGACGTATAGGGTGTGACGCCTGCCCGGTGCCGGAAGGTTAATTGATGGGGTTAGCGCAAGCGAAGCTCTTGATCGAAGCCCCGGTAAACGGCGGCCGTAACTATAACGGTCCTAAGGTAGCGAAATTCCTTGTCGGGTAAGTTCCGACCTGCACGAATGGCGTAACGATGGCGGCGCTGTCTCCACCCGAGACTCAGTGAAATTGAAATCGCTGTGAAGATGCAGTGTATCCGCGGCTAGACGGAAAGACCCCGTGAACCTTTACTATAGCTTTGCACTGGACTTTGAATTTGCTTGTGTAGGATAGGTGGGAGGCTATGAAGCGTGGACGCCAGTCTGCGTGGAGCCATCCTTGAAATACCACCCTGGCAACTTTGAGGTTCTAACTCAGGTCCGTTATCCGGATCGAGGACAGTGTATGGTGGGTAGTTTGACTGGGGCGGTCTCCTCCCAAAGAGTAACGGAGGAGTACGAAGGTGCGCTCAGACCGGTCGGAAATCGGTCGTAGAGTATAAAGGCAAAAGCGCGCTTGACTGCGAGACCCACACGTCGAGCAGGTACGAAAGTAGGTCTTAGTGATCCGGTGGTTCTGTATGGAAGGGCCATCGCTCAACGGATAAAAGGTACTCCGGGGATAACAGGCTGATACCGCCCAAGAGTTCATATCGACGGCGGTGTTTGGCACCTCGATGTCGGCTCATCACATCCTGGGGCTGAAGCCGGTCCCAAGGGTATGGCTGTTCGCCATTTAAAGTGGTACGCGAGCTGGGTTTAGAACGTCGTGAGACAGTTCGGTCCCTATCTGCCGTGGACGTTTGAGATTTGAGAGGGGCTGCTCCTAGTACGAGAGGACCGGAGTGGACGAACCTCTGGTGTTCCGGTTGTCACGCCAGTGGCATTGCCGGGTAGCTATGTTCGGAAAAGATAACCGCTGAAAGCATCTAAGCGGGAAACTTGCCTCAAGATGAGATCTCACTGGGATCTTGAATCCCCTAAAGGGCCGTCGAAGACTACGACGTTGATAGGTGGGGTGTGTAAGCGCTGTGAGGCGTTGAGCTAACCCATACTAATTGCCCGTGAGGCTTGACCATATAACACCCAAGCCATCTGCACAGCAGTGGCGGTGTGTGAAGACGATACAGCCGAAAGCTGATCAACAAACGCCGAAAAATGTTCACATAACCGAATTTGCCAGCGTGTGAAAACGCACTGGCTACCGAATTTCTTGACGACCATAGAGTGTTGGAACCACCTGATCCCATCCCGAACTCAGTAGTGAAACGATACATCGCCGATGGTAGTGTGGGGCTTCCCCATGTGAGAGTAGGTCATCGTCAAGATTCAAACACAGAACCCCTGATCGCTCTGCGATCGGGGGTTTTGCTTTTAGTAGAAGACATTCAAATTCGCTGGCACGTCGTTGACGGGTCGAGCTACAGAATTTCTTGACGACCATAGAGCGCTGGAACCACCTGATCCCATCCCGAACTCAGCAGTGAAACGGTGCATCGCCGATGGTAGTGTGGGGCTTCCCCATGTGAGAGTAGGTCATCGTCAAGATTCAATTCCGAAACCCCTGATCGCCATGCGGTCAGGGGTTTTGTCGTTTCTGCGCCCTGCTTTTATCAGAACTCGTAGCTGACAGTCGCGACCACATTGCGCTCTTCGCCCATGTAGCAGTAACTCAGGCTGGCACAGGATGCGACGTACGACTCATTGCTCAGGTTATTGGCGTTGAGCCGTACATCCACACCTTTGAGTCCGACCTTGCCCAGGTCATAACCCACCGAAGCATCGAACAGGGTATAGGCTGGAACCTTCAGGGTGTTCTCTGCATCTGCCCAGCTATAGCCGACATAGCGTACCCCGGCACCGAGGCGCAGCCCGTCCAGCGCCCCCTGGTTAAAGCGATAGTCGCCCCACAGCGAAGCCATCTGCCTCGGCGCCTGGGTTGGAGAGTTGCCTTTGTTCTCGATTACATTGCTCGCCGTGCTCAAGGTGCTGAGCATCGACTTGGAGTATTCGATGTCGGTAAAGGTGTAGCTGCCCAGCAACTTGAATTGCTCGGTGAGCTGCACATGGGCTTCCAGCTCCAGACCTTGCGAGCGTACTGCTCCTATCGGCCGGTAGAAGTTCTCCTGTGGCAGCTTGGACGCCAGGTTCTCCTGATCGATGCGGAATACCGAGGCGGTGAACAGGTTATCGGTGCCCGGTGGCTGATATTTGATCCCCGCTTCCCATTGCGTTCCGTCAGTCGGTGCCAACGGGTTGCCGTTGCTGTCGGCAAACGAGTTGGGGTTGAACGACTCGGAGTAGCTCAGGTACGGCGCCACGCCGTTGTCGAACAGATACAGCACCCCGGCGCGGCCGGTGAATTTGCTACGGCGATCTTCGACCTCGGTACCCAGCGGCCGAGCAAACTCGGCCAAACGGTTTTCTTCCGAGGTCTTGACCCAGTCCTGGCGCAAGCCGAGCGAGACGCGCCAGCGGTCCAGTTCAATCAGATCCTGAGCGTACAGCCCGGTCTGCTCCAAACGACGCAAGTAGCGGGTCGGGCTGTAGTAACTGATGGTCGTGTCGCCATACACAGGCGTAAACGCATTGAGCGGTGACGCCGCGCCGCTGGTCCAGTCGACCACGGTCTTGCGCCGTTGATAGTCCGCGCCCAGTAATACGGTGTGCTTGATCGCGCCGGTGAAGAATTCGGCCTGCACCATATTGTCGACAATGAACGAATGCAGCCTTTCGCGACCGCCCGAGTAATACCGGTTCAACTCGTTGCCGGTGGCACTGGTCCAGCCATAGCCGTAGACCTGATCCACGTCGACGTCCGAATCCAGATAGCGGAAGTTCTGCCGTGCGGTGAAGGTGTCATTGAAACGGTGCTCGAACTGATAACCGAAAGACTGCTGATCGCGGCTGTAGCCATCGACGCCCGGCTCGCCGTCGAAGAAGTGTTCAGAGATCCGTTGGCCATTGCGCTGACGCAGCGAACCATCGGCGGGCACGCCGCTGTGATAACCGCCCTCAGGATCATGCTGCAAGTAGGCCTGCAAGGTCAGCGAGGTGTCTTCGCTGAAGTCGATACTCAAGGTTGGCGCCAAGGCATAACGCTTTTCTTCGACATGATCGAACTGGGTATCGGAGCGTTCGCTGAGGCCGATCAGCCGATAGGCGATGCGCTTGTCATCGTCCAGTGGTCCGCTGAAATCGAAGCCCAGCCCGCGCTGCCCTTGAGTGCCTATGGTCGCCTGAATCTGATGGTAATCCTCATACAGCGGCTTCTTGCTGGTCAGTGCCACCAGGCCCCCGGGTGAACTGCGGCCATACAGCACCGATGACGGCCCCTTCAGCACGTCCACCCGCTCCAGAAAGTACGGGTCGACCTGCATGGTGCTGTAGGTGCCGCTGTCGCCCATCGACTTGAGGCCATCGAGGTAGATGTTATCCACCGAGCCATCGTTGAAGCCACGCATCGCCACATAGTCATAACGATGCGTTGCACCATAGGGATTGGTCAGCACGCCGGGGGAGTAGCGCATGGCCTGGGCGACGCTCTGGGCGCCCTGGTCATCCATCTGCTGGCGGGTCACCACCGACACCGACTGTGAAGTCTCCAGCAGCGCGGTACTGGTTTTGGTCGCCACTTGGCTGTGGGTCGCGTTGTAGCCTTCGGCACTGCCCAGTGCGTTGCCCAGCGAGAAACCGCGAATGTCCGTCGAGGGCAGCGACAAGGTCTGCTCGACGCTGCTGCTCAGGATGTAGTTGCTGCCATCGGCCGAGCTGGCCTGCAGGCCGGTGCCCTGTAACAGCAGCTGCAGAGCCTGGTCAGTGGCGTAACGGCCTTGCAGGCTCCGGGAGCGCAGGCCGGCAGTTTGCTCTGGGGTGGTGGCCAGGCTGATGCCGGCCTGGCGGGCGAATTGATTCAAGGCTTCGCCCAGCGGCGCTGGCGCAATTGAGTAGTTGCGTAGCGCCTGGGTCACGCTCTCTTGCGCTTGTGCCTGGAATGACCAAGTGACGGCTCCTAGCGAAGAACAGATGATGGCTGTGCGTACGGCCAGCCCCAGGGCTGAGCGGATGATTGGTCTGGCAGCGGATAGCGAGGCAGAGTGAGGCTGGTTCATGGGCCGTTCCATTCGGGTCAGTAAGACAATGAGGGTTACTGACTGCTATGCCGAAGCAGCGGCACAAACCCGCCAGAAAATTTCACACCTGACGCTGCAGGGTGATCCACCAGCGTGTGCGGTAGTTGAGTTGGACCGGCAGGGTCTTGGGCAGCATGGCCAGCAACTGGTCGGTATCGGCAAGGCGGTACACACCCGACAAACGCAAGCCGGCGATGTCGTCAGTGCAACCCAGATAACCACGGCGATAGCGGCCAAGCTCCGCCAGAAAATCCGCCAGACGCATATTGCGGGTGACGATCAGCCCTTGCGCCCAGGCGCCAGCCTCCATGTCCAGTTCGGCCAGGCGCTGCACGCCCTTGGTGTCGACCCAATAGTGTTGCCCGGCCGCTACCTGAGTGACGGGGCCACCGACACCGTGAATACTCAGTTGGCCTTGCAGCACACTGACCCGGCTACGTGACGCTTCCTGGCGGATCACAAAACGCCCGGCCTGGGCTTCGAAGTGTCCATGGCGGCCCGCGACGCTGACCGGGGTGGTGCAGTCCAGCAATAGTTCGCCACGTTCCAGCTGCAACTGACCAGGCCCGGCCAGGCTGGCGACGCTGTCAGTATTGAGCTGCAACTGGCTGCCGTCGGCCAGTCGATAACTCTGGCACTGGCCGATTCCGGTACTGAAGTCGGCATTCCACGCCGGGTAATCCCTGGCCAGCCAGCTTCCCGCGCTACCGAGCAGCACAGTGCCCGACAACAGCTTCAGGGTCCGTCTGCGGCTCAACTGGCGTGCGCTGTTTTCCAGTGTCTCGAAGGTCTGGCCTGCACCAGGCAGCGCGTCGAAGGTGCTGTTCAGGTCACTGCTCAATGTCTGGACCCGCTGCCAGGCCTGCTCATGATCGGCATGTGCGCTGCGCCACTGGGTGCACTGTTCATACAGGCGTGGATCGACTTCGGGCTGTCTCAGGCGCAGTGACCAGTCGATAGCCTGGCGCACGACCTGCGCTGAAGGGGAGTGCAGGGTGCTCACGTCTCGTACCGCAACAGGTAGCAGTGATACAGCGCGTCGGCGACGTAGCGTTCCACAGAACGTATCGAAACGCCCAGGCGTTCAGCGATCTGCTTGTGGGTCAGCCCTTCGCATTGTGCCAGCAGAAAGGCCTGACGCACTTTGGGCTTCATGCCATCGAGCATGCGTGCCACGGCATTGAGCAATTCGAGGATCAATTCACGGGTTTCCGGGGACGGTGCTTCGCCAGGCGGCAAATGGGCGATAGTGTGCAGCCAGGCCCGATGCAATTCTTCACGACGCCAGTGATCAATCACCAGCCCGCGTGCCACGGTGCGCAGAAACGCGCGTGGGGTTTTCAGCTCCAGAGGCTCATGCCGGTTGCACAGGCGCACAAAGGTGTCCTGGGCCAGGTCGGCGGCATCTGCAGCGTTGCCCAGCTTGCTGCGCAGCCAAGCGTTGAGCCAGCTGTGATGATTGCTGTAGAGGTTATGCAGGGCCAAATGATGGGCAGACATCGTGACACGCCATCTCGATGTGTAAATGATAATAAGTCGCATTGTGTTGAGGCCGACAACAATTTGCAACTATTGCAGCGCGCAAGGCGCCCGTCGGAGTGCTCCGGGGGCTCAAGCGTCGACGGTGCCTTGCTTACGTTGGCGTCTGGGCCGGGTTTCAGCTGCCTTGCTCGCCAGATAACGGGTAATGGCGTTGACCGCACGATTGAGGTGGTTATGCAGGGCCTCGACAGTGGCGTCGATCTCCCGGGCTTCGGCAAGGCGCAGCAGTTCCCAATGGTCGTCCTGAACAAGTTTGCCCAGGCCCATGGCGGAAAGATTAAACCGCAGGAAGCGCTCTTCTTCGTTCAACCCGGCCTCGACCAGACGCATCAAACGCTTGTTGGGCGTCTTGGCGTACAGCGCCATATGGAACATGCGGTTGAGCGTACCGATACGGCTGTAGTCGGTTTCTATTTCCAGCTCTTCGATGCATTGGCGCGCCAGAGCGTAGTCCTCGGCATCAAGCAGCGGGATCGACAGGCGCAGCGCCTCGGACTCGAACAGGATGCGCAGCGCGTAGGCGTCTACGGCGTCTTCCGTGATCAAGGGAGCTACTACGGCGCCTTTATGCAATTGGACACGTACCAGCGACTGAGCCTCAAGCTGGCGCAGGGCTTCGCGTACCGGCATGCGGCTGACGCCGAACAGGGTCGCCAGCTCTTGCTGGCGCAATGCCGTGCCGCTGGGCAGGCGGCCGTCGAGGATGGCGCTGCGTAGTTTTTCTTCGATCACGGTTCGGGCAAGGTGCGCCGGCAGCTGCTCGTTGCCCAGCACTTCGTATAAAAAGGCTTCTCTATCGATCTTGCGCATCGCCATATTTCTTTATCAACCTGGCCTAATGGGATCCAATAAATGCACAGCCTGCCAACAGACTAGTCAAAATTCTTCCAGTGGCCATGGAAAACAACGGCCTGAGCCGTCTCAAGTACGTTGATTCGCATACAGGCGTAAAAAACGAGACGCATTCTTCTCATTCAAGGCGCGTTCATCAATATCTCTGGCAGATATTTTAATGTCGCTCGTCGGTCTGATGGATATGAGTATCTACCGACACAGGCGTTATGAAGTGTGGCATCGTGCGGGAGCGAGCCCGCACGGCCACTGTTCGTCAGCGCAGTGGACGCCCTGATACGAAGTGCTGCACATCATTGAAACCCGGCGTCGAGGCATGGCCAGGGGTAACCAGCGAGTCGACGAACGCTTCGTCTTCGGCGCTGATGCGCACCTCAAGTGCCTTGAGGTAGCTGTCCCATTGTTGCTCGGTACGCGGCCCGACAATGGCCGAGGACACCGCCTGGTTGTTCAGTACCCAGGCAATCGCAAACTCGACGATGCCCACGCCCTTCTCGCGGGTGTAGTCCTGAATGCGCCGGGCGATCTGCAGCGATTCGGCGCGCCATTCGGTTTCCAGCAGACGCTTGTCCTGGCGCCCGGCCCGGCTGTCACTGGCCGGGGCTGCATCCACGGCATATTTGCCACTGAGCACGCCACGCGCCAGCGGGCTGTAAGGCACCACGCCCAGGCCATGAAACGCTGCGGCAGGAATCTGTTCCAGTTCGGCCTGACGGTTGACGATGTTGTACAACGGCTGGCTGATGACCGGTTTGTCCACCCCCAGACGCTGAGCGACATTGGCGATCTCGGCGATCCGCCAGCCGCGAAAGTTCGACACCCCCCAGTAACGGATCTTGCCCTGACGAATCAGATCGCCAATCGCCGATACCGTCACCTCCAGCGGCGTGTCGTGGTCTTCCTTGTGCAGGTAATAGATATCGATGTAATCGGTGTCGAGGCGGCGCAGGCTGTTGTCGATGGCGTTGAAGATATGCTTGCGGTTAAGGCCGGCCCGATTGGGCACGCCGTCGCTCGGCCCCACCGCGACCTTGGTTGCCAGCACCCATTCGCTGCGCCGCGCGGCGATGGCTTCGCCGACGATTTCTTCCGAACGCCCGCCGTTGTATACGTCGGCGGTGTCGATGAAATTCACCCCCTGGTCCCAGGCTTTATCAATGATGCGCAGTGACTCCTCGGTGCCGGTTTGTTCGCCGAACATCATGCTGCCCAGGGTCAGGGTGGAAACTTTAAGGCCCGATTGGCCCAGTGTGCGGTAGCTCATGCTCAACAATTTTCCATATGACTGAAGGGGATCAGGTTGGCAGCGCAGGCAAGCCCCATTGCGCCAGCGGCGCCTCACTCAGCGAGCCGAGCACCAGGTCGGCGTGGTGATAGCGATCAGTCGGCATGTTCGGGTCCGGGATGGCCACGGCGAGCATGCCGGCGGCCTTGGCTGCGGTCACGCCAAAGGGTGAGTCCTCGAACACCAGGCAATCGCCCGGCGCTACGCCCAGGCGCTCGGCGGCACGCAGAAAAATGTCCGGGGCGGGTTTGGCGGCTGTCACCTCAGGGTCGTCAGCTGTCACCACGGTATCGAACAGTTCGAACCAGGCTTGGTGCCGGGTGATCTTGGCGTGGTAATAGCGCACCGATGAGCTGGTGCCTACCGCGATGGGAATACGGTGCGCTGCCAGATGCCGGACCAGCGCCTCGGCACCGGGCATTGCCGGGCACTGCGGGAAGCGCTCATCGAGCAGCGGCTGGCGGATCTCCAGGAACTCGTCCACCGAGATCGGCAGCTCCAGGGTGTCGATGATGTAGCCGGAAAAGTCGCGGGCCCCGCGACCGATAGTGTTCTGCTTGATGCTCCAGTCGAAATGCTTGCCATAGCGTCCGGCAATCAGCTCGGTGACTTCGGTGTAGATCCCTTCGGTGTCCAGTAACAGACCATCCATATCGAAAATCACGGCCTTGATCGGCCCGCGCTCGCCCTGCTGTGCACTCATGTGATCGGCCTCTTGTCAGTCCGCAACCAGACTAACGCGTCCATTGCGGCACTGGCTACCCTGGGCCAATTGCAACGAAACACCCGCTAATGTGTCGAACCGCGCATTCAGGCCATGTTCTCGGGCCTGTGGGCGCTGCCGATGTTAATCTTCTCCGGTTTTTCGGCAGGGCATTGCCCGGCCTGGCTCTGCATCCGATAGCGGACAGGGAAGGCCTTTTCCAACCATCAGAACGGACATCTTCAGGTCGATATGAATAAATCAGGTATTGCAGCAGGCGTGATCGTGGCTGTCGGCGCACTGGCCATCGGCGGCGCCTGGTGCACCGGTCAGCAACTGCCGGGCGTGCTCAACGAGACCCTGGCCAAGGGCAATCAGGAACTGACCAAGGCTTTTGCCGGCAGCCAGTACAAGGTCGATCTCCAGCTTGAGTCACTGGACAGCGGCCTGTTCAGCAGCACCGCGCGTTATCGTTCGACCGTCCAGGCGCTGGACGAGAATGGCCAGACCCAGACCCTGGAATTCAAATTCGTCGATCATATCCAGCACGGTCCGTTGCCGCTGTCGCGCCTGGCGTCCCTGAAACTGCTGCCGGTCATGGCGGTGAGCAAGGCCGAACTGGAAAAGACCCCCGATGTAGAAAAGTGGTTCGCCATGAGCCAGGGCAAGACGCCATTTCATACCGATGCCAGCATCGGCTATGACTGCTCGGTCAACGGCACCGTGACCTTCGCCCCGCTGCAATACAAGGACACCGACGGCGAATTCAGTTTCTCCGGCCTGACCCTGCTGACCGACGCTTCGGCCGACGCCGACAAGCTCAAGATGACCGGCACCATGGACAGCCTGCAACTCAATGTGCAGTCGCCGGACGGTCCGGTCGCCATGCAGGTCAAAGGCATGAGTTTCGATACCGGCGGCACCAAGGGCAAGGCAGGCTTCTACCTGGGCCACAGCAACGTCAAGGTCGACCAGTTGGTGTTCCAGCCGGTTGGCCGGCCTGCAGTGCAACTGGATAACTTCACCAACACCAACCTGATGCAGGAAGAGGGCGACAAGCTCGCTGCCCAGATCAACTACGATGTGGCAAAGATTTCCTACAGCGGCAAGGACATTGGTGCCGCGCATCTGGGGCTGCGGTTCAGTAATTTCGACGTGGCTTCCACCCGCTCGCTGTATCAGCTGTTCCAGGAAAAGGTCGTGCCTCAGCAACAGGCTGCCGCCGCCGCCGAACAGCCGCTGGAGCTGAACCTCAGCCCTGCCGACCAGGCACTGCTGGACGCCGAAATGCGCAAGCTGCTGGCCGGCAAGCCACACATCGAACTGGAGAAGTTCTCGCTCAAGACTGCCAACGGTGAAAGCCATGCGCACCTGAGCGTCGACCTGACCGACCCGGGTGCATTCGATCAGCCGCAGGACGAACTGCTCAGCAAGAGCCTCGGCCAGGTCACCGCCCGTGTGGTGCTGTCCAAGCCGATGATCCGCGACATCGTTGGCCTGCAAGCCAACCTGCAGGGCGTCACCGACCCGAAAGAAGTGGCCGACCAGGCCAACGCGGTCAGCGACATGGCGGCGGTCATGGCTCAGGGTATGCAACTGGCTAAGGTCGAGGGCGAAAACATCGTCACCAGCCTGCAATACGCCAACAACAGCGTCGACTTCAATGGCCAGAAGATGACCCCGGAGCAATTCGTGGCCTTCATCATGGCCAACTCCGGCGCGCTGGGCGCCCAGTAAGCTTAATGCCAGTATTGTTCGTTTGTGGGAGCGAGCTTGCTCGCGAAGAGGCCAGTAAAACCGGCACATCTGCTGTCGATGTACGCCTGTATTCGCCAGCAGAGCTGCCTCCCACCGGACTGCGCGGGCGTTCACTGATCGGCATTACCCAGTAAGCCGTCACACCGCGCCAGGGCTCTCATGCTCTGGCGCTTTCTCCTGCAACAACCCGCGCAACACCTCCATGGCCTGGTAATACACCGGCCAGTAATGATCGTTATGGCAGAACGAGCGCAGCGTCAGGGTGATGTTGTCGGCGCTGGCGGCTGACAGACGCACTTCGGCCGGCGGCCTGGCCATCACGTTGGGAATGGCCTGCAACTGATCACTCAGCCGGGCCATGGTCTGCTGAGCATCCACGTCTGCCGGCAAGGTGGCGGTCAGCTCGACGCGCCGATAATCGTTGGTCGAGTAATTGATGATGTTGCTCGACAGGATCTTGTTGTTGCTCACCAGCACCCGCACGTTGTCAGCGGTATCAATCTCGGTGACGAACAGGCCGATTTCCTCAACCCGGCCACTGACATCGGCGATGGCAATCACATCGCCGACCTTGAATGGTCGTAACACGATGATGAACCCGCCGGCCGCCAGATTGGCCAGCAACCCCGACCACGCCATCCCGATAGCCAGCCCCACCGCTGCCAGCAGTGCCGCAAAACTGGTGGTCTCGATACCGAAGTAGCCAAGAATGGCCACTACCAGGATGATATTCAGGGTCACGGTCACGAACGAGACAAGATAGCGCAGCACTGTCGGGTCGAACTTCTGCCGGGTCAGCGAGCGTTGCAGCATCCTGACCAGCATCCCGATCGACCAGCGCCCGCCAACCCACAACAGCGTAGCGATCAGCAGCTTCAAGGCGATGGTGGCGCCGTATTGCAACACCAGATTGAGCAGCGCATTGACCTTATCGGTCCCGATATTGATGACGTTCAATGCATCCATGGGTCGCACCTCCGCAGGTAAGGCCACACAGGTACGCGAATGATCGTCACGGCGCTCCGGTGCGACGGAACCCTACATTGTGCAAAGTGCGCCGCGAATATCTACTGACAGAATTGACAGGTGGCGAAGTGCTTTGGCTGCCCCTTGTCACTCCGAGGTGTTTATGTGTTTCGACTGAGCCCAGTCAATGCCGGTCAGGCCATGCCTCTCACAATCTTCAAAAAAAGTGCTGGAGACATAGATACGCGTCTGGCTTTCCTGAAGCATGAACACGTAGTTTCCTTCGACACTCGATTGCTTGAGGGTGGGCGTGTAGAGAATTTTTTTTGCGTCTTGTTCTCGATAGTCGGACGCTGCCCAGATAACAGCATCTTGCAGAACACGTGTTACATGAAAGCCTATGAAACATTCATCAGCACTGGCCAACGGAGCGAATTGACCGCAAGGCTGTAGTTTGTCCTTCAGGCAGGCGTGAGCTTTGGCACTCAGCACCAGCAATGAGTTACTGCCCAATAGAGAAATATCGGCCGTCTTCTTTTTCTTCTCATCGGGATTCAGCACGATTGCCAAGGGCGTCAGTTCAGTGGCCAGACTATGTCCAAAGCTGGCCAGCAAATGAGGAGCATAGCTATCCTGCCATTCGAGGTCCTCATCAAGATCGTCTTCAAACAAGAACGAGCGATATTGGTCGCTGGCTGAAGGCTCGTAGAGCTTGGTCATTACGTTCTCCTTAATTGATGACATTGGCCCACTGGGCATTTCTGGGAGCGCCCAGTAACTCTCCTGATTACAATCGGATGGGTTTGTAGCCCTGTATCTTGTCCGCGATTTACATGCGGGCAATGGTAGAGCGACTGAATTGCTTAGAAAGATGTGAGTCGTTGGCGACCTCCTTCCACATGCTCTCTCTGAAATCATCAAATGATTTGAATCGTCGGCCTCGTAATTTATTAGCCACCGAAGATTTCAATCGCCTGCAAATAAAACAGAAGCGAGGTTTACATTGTTGAGTATGTCGATAATGAGGCTCAGCTCTTCTCTGTGTGATGCTTCAAGGCGTGGCTTTTCTAACGCTAAGGCACCCGCCAGACGAGCAATCTCTTGACCTTCAAACGAATGGTCGGTCAGGTAGTAATCTTTGACAGGGTAGAGTGCGTTGTTTTTCTTTATTTTCAGGCCTTTTTTGAATATTGCCTGGTGCAGGCCTTCCGGGAATTCATACCTTGATACTGTGCCATTTTTTTCATGCGTGATAATATCTAAGGCCATTCTATTGTTTCTCCTCGCTCAAGAATTTTGAAGTCTTTCTGTGGAAAGCTGGTGACGATATCACCATTTTTTTCAACGACCACCCGCACTTTACTTAATGACGCCCCATCAGGATCTATGCCCATCCCTTTGTTTTTGTAGTCTTTTTCGTAAATATATCGATCGCCAGACTTTACTACCCTGTCAGGTTTGCGAAACACATCGCGCGCCGTCTTCTTCCAGTCTGCATTGGAAACAGTCCATTTACTCTTGTGTGTCTTGCCAGGCCGGTTTCCGACATGGCCTTCCTTGATATGAGCGACTCCCTTTCTGCTCAATTTCAGCTTGGTTGGACGACAACTCCAGCCCCACGGATCCACCCACCCAATCGGATTCGGCGCGTACTGATACAGATTGATCCCACCCGCCAACCCAATGGGGTCTGGCGTGGTGAACCTTCCGATATCCGGATCATAGAACCTGAAGGTGTTGTAGTGCAGGCCGCTTTCGCGGTCCAGGTACTGGCCTTGAAATCTGAGGTTCTGCTCCTCCACATAGTAGGGCTCACGCACTTCGCGCAGGGTATTGCCCCACACCTGGTACTGCGCCTGCCAGACGCTCTGGCCGTCGCTGTCGGTGAGTTGTTCGGGCAGGCCGTTGAGGTCGTTGTGGTAGTAGCGGATGCGCTGCTGGTCGCCGCTGCCGTCAATTCGCGCCAAAGGCTCGTAGCTGTCTTCCAGGTACACATACAGGCTGGCCAGGCTGTTCTTCTGTTCTTGCAACAGGCGCAGGCCGTCCCAGATGAAGCGCGTCTCGCCCAGCAGATGGCCGTGGCGGTCGTGCTCGGTCTTGGCGATGCGTCGGCCCAGCGGGTCGTAGTGCATGCGCAGCACATGGCCGTTGTCATTGCGGACTTCGATCAGCCGGTGCTCGGCGTCGTAGGCGAAGCACTGCACGCCGTGGCGGACGCTGCGCTTTTCCACGGTACGGCCGAAGGCATCGTAGCGATAGCGTTTGTCCTGGTAGGTCAGTACCTGATTGTTGCGCACATAACCCGCGCCGCTGAGCGGGCGGTCGAGCAGGTTGGCAGCAGCGTCCCAGGTGAAGGTTTCGCTGTGCCCGGTCAGGTTGTCCTGGCGGGCGACAATGCGTCCGTTGGCGTCGTACTGCAGCAGGTCGCGGCGGTCTTGTTGCGGCTGACGATCGCGTTGCAAGCGGCCCACCAGATTGTCGGCCGGGTCGAAGTCGTATTGTTGCTCGGTCGGGGCCGGTAACTGTGGCGGCTGCCCGGCGGGGCGGCGCAAGCGGGCGCGTAGCCGGCCGGCGCGGTCGTACTGGCTGCGGGTGCTGATCCGGCCCTGAGTGCGCAGCACTTCGCGGTGCAGACGGTCACGTTCGAAGTCGCTGATCAGCTGGCCATCGAGGTTGATCTGATGCAGATGGCCGCTACCGTAGTACAGCTGGTTAAGCCAGCGGCCATCCGGCAGGCCGGTCCGGATCAGGTTGCCCAGTTCGTCGTATTCATGTTGGAGAGTGCCGGCACTGCTGTGCTGTTCGCGCAATTGCCCGAGGGCGTCGTAGGCAAAGCCCAGCGTTTGCGTGTGCCCGTCACGGCTTGTCGAACTCACCTCGGTCAGCAGGTCCAGCGGCGTGTAGCGGTAGGCTGTCATGCCATCGGCGGTGATCTTGGCCTCCAGCCGGCCCAGCGCGTCGCGCTCGAAGGTTTGCACCAGCGGCGGCAGCGGTTGTTCGGGCACCAGGCTCAAGCCGCTGCCGTGCGGTGCTGGCAGGTGGGTGAGGCCGATCAGGTTGTCGCGGTTGTCGTAGGCATAGCGTTGGGCGCTGCCGTCGAGGTCTTGCTGCTCGATCAGTCGGTCAGCGGCATCCCAGGCAAAGCGGTAGCGCTCGTCGTTTTCGTTACTCAGGGTTTGCAGACGGCCATACGCGTCGTAATCGAACTGCACGCGATGGCCCAGCGGGTCGACGCGCTGGCGCACCTGGCCGCGACGGTTGTAGCCATAACGGGTGGTGTGCCCGGTCGGGTCGATGTAGCCGGTCAACTGGCCGCTGCTGTCACGCTGGAACTGCTCGGTCCGGCCGTCCGGCAGCTCGCTGCGCAGCAGACGGCCCTGGGCATCGTGTTCGAACGTGGTCTGTTCGCCAAGGGCATCGGTGATGCTCAGCAGGTAGCCACGGCGGTCGTAAGCGTAGTGGGTGGCGTAGCCGGAACAGTCGGTGTAGGTCAGCAACTGGCCGGTCTCGCTCCAGCGCAGGTACTTGCTGCGCCCGGCCGCGTCGGTGATCTCCAGCACCTGGCCCTGATCGTCGTAGCGGTAGCCGGTGCTGTGCCCCAGCGGATCGGTTTCACGGGTGCAGTTGCCACGCTGATCGTAGCGATACTGCCAGTGGCCGCCAGCCTTGTCGGTTTCACTTAGCGGCAGTGACCAGTGCTCCAGCCACAGGGTCGATTCGGTCTGGCCCAGTGGGTCACAGGTCTCGGTCAGGTTACCGGTTTCGTCATAGCTCAGGCGCCATTGGCCGCCATCGGGGTCGGTCGCGCCCAGCCACTGACGTTCATCGTTCCATTCGAACTGCCAGGTGTGGCCGAGGTTGTCGGTAGCCGCGATGATCTGATGCTGCGGGTTCCAGCGCCGGCTACTGAGCCGGTTCAGGCCGTCACGAATGGTGGTGGTGCCCGCCGCCAGATCGTACTCGAAGGCGTATTCGTCACCCTCGTCGGTCCAGTGCCGCACCACCCGCCATTCGCGCTCCTCGATCAGTGCCCATTCATAGAAACAGCGCAGCCCGGTGGGCAATTGATGCTCGACCATGCGCAGCCCGTCGTCATAGCTGAAGCGCCGCTGCAGCTGGCCGCTGGCGTCGCGCACCTCGGCCAGTTGGCCTTGGGCGTCGAGGGTGTAGCTGGCCAGTACCTCGCGCTGTTCATCCGCGAATACCCGTTCGATATGGCTGAGGCGTCGTGGCCATTGCGCTGAGTAATGCAGTGCCACGCGCACCTGATCGAGGCTGTCGCGCAGGCCGCTCAAGCGGCCTTGTTCGTCGTAGTCGATGACGATGCGGTTGTCGTTGCGGTCGCTGAGCAGGGTCAGGCGTAGCCGGTTGCTGTCCAGCGGTGATGGCTCGAACAGCCGGTACAGGCCGTCGTCGCTTTCGATCAACAGCTGACCGCGAGCGTGACGCTTCACGCTCAGCCCTTCGCCTGCGCTGAACACTGCGCCCCCCAAGGGGATGACGCCCATGTCGATGCGCCGGCCCTGTTCGTCGGTGTACACCAGCCGTTCGCCGCCCTGCGGATGAGGCGCGATCTCGACGCCGATTTCATAGGCCACGCTCCAGCCCGCGCCAAACAGGCCGTCACGGCGCAGGTCATGGCTGTTGTAGAAGCGTTGCCAGTCGATCGACAATAGACCGGGCAGGGCAAAGTCCAGCTCGTCATCGCCAGCCAGAACCTTGGCGCCAGTGGCGGCATGCACCGGATTGGGTGAGGCGCTGGTGGCGTTGACGATGGCATTGGTTGCGGTGCTCATCACGTAGCTGTTGGCCATGCCCAGCGCCATGCACGGCAGGTTGCTGAGAAACTTGCCCTTGCTGCCCTTGAGCATCATCAGCACCGTGACCGCCAGGCCGATGCCCGGCGTCTTGCCGCTGCGGATCTCGCGTACCGTCAGCTTCTTGCCGCCAATGCGCACATCCGGCGAGATGGGGCCGGCCGACACCACCACGGCTTCACAGGTACTGCGGTCACCACTGCGTACTGCCGGCTGGCTGTTGATGGTGACCTTGTCCGAGCCCTCGGCCAGATACTGTTCGGGCATCGGCGGGTGCTTGCTGCACAGCACTTTGTCTTCGGGCAGCGGCTCGGCACCGGGAGCGGGGCTGGCCACCGTGGGCCGCCACATCTGGGAAAAGATGCTCTTGGCCATGTCCCAATAACTGGTCTCGGGCGGTTCGCCTTGCTGCTCGGCAATCTGCACACCTGGTGGCACCCAGCCGGCAGCGCGGGCGGCAGGCAGGTTATTGGTTTTGGTGTTGTGCGAGCCCGTGGCGATGGTCGCCTGGATACTGGGCGGGAACAGCCCGTTGCCGATGCTTTCGCATAATCGCGACAGCCCCGTGTCCGCTCCGGTCTTGGCCATTACCACGCCGACCACCAAACCCACCACCGCGCCGAGCACACAGGCCCCGATACCGCCGGTGGCGACGGTAATCCCGGTAGCGGCAACCACTGCGGCGGTGGCCAATGCGCCAATCGCCACGTGGGCGGCCACTTCGAGCACGCCGCCGACGATGTCGGCCATCATCGAGCTGTGTTCCAGACCGTCGCCCAGCCGGGCGGCCCAGATGGCGACGTCAGACATGATCAATCATCCCTGTACGGTCCGGGGCCGATCAGCCGAGGGCGGCGAAATCAAGCGACTGCTTGATACCCGTCCACTGCGCCACTTCGGCCGCGCCCAGCGGCTGTGCCTTGACGTAGCTCAGGGCGAGCATGCGCCGGGTGCCGGGCAGTACCACCGCCAGCTGAAACTGATAGACCCGCTCGTTGCCCTTGCTGAACTCGCTGCGCAGCTCGATGGCTTCGACTTCCTGCTGCTGGCCGACCTGCACGGTTTGCACCGGGTCGTGGCGCAGTTCCTGAACCTGCTGGCCGAGGCGCTCCAGCTGGGTGGCGAAGTTGCTGTGCAGGGTCTCGCCCTCGGCCAGCAGGCTGCGGCTGACGATCAGCGAAGTGCCCAGCTCGCCGAACTTGAGGATATTGATGGTCGCGTCCTGCAGTTGCTGATCAGGCAGGGCGAAGCTCAATTCATTGATGCGATAGGTCATGAAGCCGGGTTCCTGTTCTGGTTACTGACTGCCTTCAGGCTTGGGAAACATCTGCTCGACTGCGGCGTCGATCTGACCCTTGACGCCCTGGCCGTCGGCCTCGGTGCCCGAGCCGCTGCCGTTGTTCAGGTGCAGGATTTTTCCTGTGTTGAACAGCGCGGTGTCGCTGGCGTAGAAGTTGATGTTCACCCCGGTCAGGTTGATCTGGCCGCTGGCATTGAGTTCCAGCACGCTCTTGCCGCACACCAGGCGCAGGTTTTCACCAACCTCGATCAGGTAGCTGCGGCTGATGCTGTCGGTCTTGGTCGAGCCGACCAGCAGAATGTCGTCGTTTTTGACCGCGCGCAGGCGATCAATACCGATGGTCACGGTCTCGTTCTTGTCCACGGTCTTGGTGCGGTTGGCGCCCACCCAGTGGCTCTCGTCGTTCTCGACCTCAATGTCCTGATTGCGCTCGGCATGGATAAACAACTGCTCCTGACCCTTCTTGTCCTCCATGCGGATTTCATTGAAGTTGGCCGGCGTGCCGCCCTTGCTGGAGCGGCTTTTCATGCCGCTTTGGGTGGCGTTGGCGGGCAGGTCGTAGGGCACCGTCTGTTCGGCGTTGTACACCCGACCGGTGATGATCGGCCGGTCCGGGTCACCTTCCAGAAAGCTGACGATCACTTCCTGACCGATGCGCGGGATCTGCATCGAACCCCAGTTCTTGCCGGCCCACGATTGCGAAACCCGAATCCAGCACGAGCTGTTCTCGTTGGACTGATCGTGCCGGTCCCAGTAGAAATGCACCTTCACCCGGCCATATTGGTCGGTCCAGATCTCCTCACCGGCCGGCCCGACGACACGGGCGGTCTGCGGCCCCTGCACCAGCGGTTTGATGGTACTCGCCAGCGGCTTGAAGCTCTGCTGGGCGTCGATGCAGGTCAGCCCGACCTCGAACTGCAAGCCACCGCCGTTACCGCTCTCCAGGCTTTCCTGGGCGATGTAATAACGCCCGGCGACCACCAGGTATTCACGGTTCTGATCCTGGCGGCCAAAGCCGGTCAGGCTGAACAGGTTCCCGGCACCGGGGCCGCGGGCATTGCCGCTCAGCTCGACCCGTTCATGCAGGCTTTGCAGGGCTTCGAGGCGGGTGCGGGCATAGTGCTCGCCGTCCTGGCTCTGCACGTAGGCGCCGGGATAGTCGTACAGCGGGTAATCGCCGGCGCTGTGCGGGCGCGGCATGGCCGAGCGCACTTCCATGCGGGCGCTGGGCCGTTCGAAGTCGTAGTCATTAAGCTCCAGCGAACCGGGCTGCACTTCCTGAGCCAGCCGCCAGTCATTGAAGTGGTCACGTTCACGGTGCTGGCCATCGGGTGGAAAGTACGGCACCGAGGCGTAGCCGGGCGCCGACTGATGCGCGCCGTAAGCGTCGGCCAGCACCAGCACATGACGGTCCTGCTCGTGGCGGAAAAAGTAATAGATGCCCTCGTGTTCCATCAGCCGGCTGACAAAATCCAGGCTGGTCTCGCGGTACTGCACGCAGTATTCCCACTCGCGATAGGGACGGCTCAGCGCGTCTTCAAAATCAGAAAAACCCAGATCACGAAACACCTGCTTGATGATCTGCGGCACGCTCAGGTGCTGGAAGATCCGGCAGTCGGAGGTGCGGCTGAGCAGCCACAGCCAGGGCCGCAGGGTCACCTGATAACTGGCGAACTGGCCACGATCAACGTTCTGGCTGCAGCGGGCGACGATGCCATGAAAGTAACGCTGGCCACCGCCGCCCAGCTGCACCGACAGGCTCATGGGCTTGCCGAGCAACTGGTTGAGGTCCAGCGCACCGTCCTTGGAGGTCAGTTGCAGCTCATAATTGAACAACCGGCCCAACTCATCGCCACCGCTCATGTCCTTGAGCAACAGCACATCCGGCCCGAGCGGGCTGGTGACTTGGGTCATGCGGGTCAGTTGCTGAAAGCTCATGGCGGTGATCTCGTTGGTTATCTTCGGTTCAGGGCTGGGTCACGGATCCAGCCACGTATCCCGAATACCTTTGGAGCGTCGGTACAGGTACAACCCGATTCGTGCAGCCAGCATCAACGTGATGACGATTCCGGCTGGCCACCAGCTATTGGGCAGGTACCTGTCCAGAACGCTGTAGAGAATTGCGAACGGCAGGCCAACCACGAACACGATCAAGAACTGCTTAAGCATGGTTATTCACACTCATCTTTTTCTCCTTCCCCGAACAGGCACTTGCCTACGGCTTTGGCTGACTGCCAGCCTGCCTGGGTCGCTACGGTTTCTTTGATGGTCTTGGCATGGGCGGCTTTGCGTGCTGCCAGCTTGGCCGCACGGTTGGCGGTATTGGCAGCCTGACCTGACAGGGACTTGATAGCTTTACCGGATTTCCACACGACCTTGGCTGAGTCTTTAAGGCCGGGCGCGACGGTGCTCACGGCCGCTGAGACGGCCACTTCTCCCCAATCGATATCAATGCACCGCAGCTTGATGTCCATCAAGCTGCGGTCGTTGTCCCAATTGTCTTTGACCTGGCCCAAGACCTGTTTGCCGGCCTGTATTCCGGCATCAGCGGCGCCCCCCATCGCGGCCTTTAGCAAGAGCCCGCCAATGATCACCAGCGGCACGAACAACCCGCTCGGGTCATACGCTACCGAAGGCGCATTCAGGGCATAGGTGTAGGCATTCGGCCCGCCGCGAAAACCGATCGGGTCCTGGCTGGCATAGCGGCCGGCTTCGGGCAGGTAGTAGCGATGGCGGTTGTAATACAGGCCGCTTTCTTCGTCGTGGTACTGGCCCTGAAAACGAATCGGCTGGTCGGTTGCGCCGTTTTGTTGCGCTACCGCCCGCCAGTCATCATTAAGGGCCTGCCAGACCACTTGACCCTGTTCGTTACTCAGTTGCAGCGGCGTGCCAATATGGTCGGTGTGAAAAAACTGCAGCGCCGGTGCCCCCAGGGCAGGCTGACACTGTGCGGGCAGCGGCTGGTCGGCTGCGGCCATTTCGCGCCGCAGGGCCAGCAGGTCCGGGCTGTCCGGCTCGCGGCTTTGCTCGATGCGCATGAGCGGGATGAAGCTGTCGGGCTCATGCACGGTGGTGCGCAGCAGGTTGTCGAACACCTCGGCGCACTGACGCTCGCCATCCCAGCCAAAGCGGATCACCTGCTGCTCATCGCCTTGCAGCAGGTGCTTGGCAATGCGCCTGGAAAAAGCGTCATAGCGGTAACGGGCCTGGGTGATGGCGCCGTCAGGACCCTGGCGGGTGACACCCACCAGCCGGTTGGCGCCGTCGTATTGCAGGTGCAGGCGTTCACCGTCAGGCGCGGTACGGGCGATCAGATTGCCCTGGCTGTCGAAGTGGTATTCGTAGCCTTCAAGGCGGCCGACGCGATTGCCTGTCCATAAGCCGGCTGGCGCACTCTCGGCTTGGCTGAGTTGCGAGCCGACATAGCCTGAGCGGTACAACTCGTTGTGGGCGTAGTGCTGTTGCCGGTCACCCGTGCTGTCTGGTCCAGTGTCTAGGCGGTTGCCTGCCGGGTCGTAGCGGTAAGGGCGGGGCAGTTCGCTGCCGTGCTGGCTGGAACTCAATCTGCCGCTCAGGTCGTAGCGGTAGTGCAGGTCGGGCCTCAAGTTGTCGTTGACCCGCAACAACTGGCCCAGCGAGTCATAGCGATATTGGCGCTGCCAGTTATCGGCGCCGGCCAGCGTCGAGCGGCTGGCAGTCAGGCGGCCCACGGCGTCGAGTTCACGGTGCTGTTCGAGCAGCGCCTGGGGCTTGCCCTGCAGGCGCACTTCGCGGTGCAGCTCGCGGTGCAGGCTGTCGCGTTCGAACGCCATCTCGACATGGGCGGCGAGCACACCATGCAAATGCCCCGAGCCGTAACTCAGCCAGGTCACTGGCGGGGCATCGCCGTACTGGCTGGTCTCGCGCACGCCCAGCGGATCATGCTGATGGGCCACACTGTAAACCCAGCCATCGCTATGAATCTGGCTTTCCAGGCACAGGTTGCCAGCCTCGTCATAGGCCAGCCGCACTTCGCAATCCGGTCCCTTGACCATCGCCAGGCGGTCGTCAGGCAGCCAGTTGTAGTGTTCCGTGAAGGCCTCGCTGCTGGCGGTCGCTGGCAGGTGGCGACAGATCAACTGGCTGTCGCGGTTGTACTCAAAATGCGTCTCGCGGCCTTCGGCATCGATCCGGGTGAGCAGCTCATCGGCCTGGTTGTAGCGGTACTGCTGGCGGCGGCCATCGAAGCCGGTTTCTTCGATCAGGCGGTCCAGCACGTCGAAGCCGAAGCTGGCCTGTGCGCCGTTCTGGTTGGTCAGCATGCACAGCCGGCCGGCAGCGTCGTAGCTGTAGTGCAGGCTGTCACCGGCCGCATCGCTGGCTTGCAGCAGGCGCCCGGCGCGGTCCCAGACGAAACGTGTGGCGTGCCCATGGCTGTCGGCGATCAGCGTCTGCCGGCCTTGCGGGTCGTAGTCGTAGACCAGACGGGTGCCGTCCGCCAGGTTGACCTCGATGACCTGCCCGAGCCGGTTGTAGCCGTAGCGGGTGCTGTGGCCTGCCGGGTCAGTTTCAGTCAGCAGGCGGCCTTCGCCGTCGTATTCATAGTGATGGGTCTGCCCCGAGCAGTCAGTGACACAGGCCGGCAACCCCAGACGGTTCCATTGCACCCGTTTCACGCCACCCTTGCTGTCGGTGATCCGGGTCGCGCGGTCTGGCAGGGCGGGATCATCGTAGCTGTAGTGGATCGTGCCGTTGGGGCTGGTCACGCAGGTCAGGTTGCCGGCCGCATTGCGTTCGAAGCTCCAGCGCCGGCCCACCGCGTTGACCAGTTCCTTGAGCAGCCCGGTCTCTTCATCAATCGTCTGGCGATAGTGCTTCTTGCCCGGTGATTGCTCGGCCAGCACCCGGCCCTGACCGTCGAGGCGCCGCCGTGACTCGCGGCCCAGCGGATCACGCATGGCCACCTGACGGCCATAGATGTCATGTTCGAATTGCGTGCGGCTGCCATCGGCGCGCACCAGCGCGGTCCAGCGGCGCTCGCCGCCCTGACCGCTGAACTCATAGCGCTCGACCCGGCCCAGGCTGTCGATCACGTCGGTGGCGTCGGGGTAATAGCGAAACTCGCGGGTCAGGCCGTCGGTTTCGATCTGTTTCAGCACCCGGCCATGGGGCTGCGTCACGTCCCACTCATAGCGCACCTCCAGGCCGCCCGGTTCGCCGTGGGCGACCATGATGTGGTTGCTCCAGGCGAACACCCGGACCACTTCGCCAATGCGGTCGCGCACGGCAATCAGGTCGCCGCTGGCATTGAACTGATAGCGCACCAGCCAATCGTTGCCGCTGGCCTGCGGGTCGAAAAACTCCGGCACCGGGCCGTTGGGGTTGGCGAGGATCACGCCGCACAAACGTATGCCGTCATCCTCGGGACTGGCTTGGCAGGCCTGCTGATAGACCAGCACATAACTGCGCCCGGCGCTGTCACGGATGTTGCTCAGAAAGCCCCGTGGGCTCCAGTTGAACAGGGTCTGGTAGCCACTGCGGCCAAAGGTCGAATGCAGGCGCCAAAGGTCGTCGGCCTGGCGCATGAAGCACAAATGGCTGTTGCCATTGAGCACCACGACCACGTTGGGGTTGTGCTGCAAGGTGGCAGGCACTCTCGCCCAGCGGCCTGACCAGGGGGCTTGCGGGGTTTGCGGGTCAAAAGCCGCGCCGCGGCGCAGCCAGAGTTGCTCACTGCCTGAATACCACTGCTTGCCCGGCTCCAGCGCCGCAAAGCGAATCCGCCGGCCCTGGGCGTCGGTCAGGGTGCAGCTTTCGCTGTCCAGCTCCAGCAGCATGCTTTCGCCGGGCAGCGACCAGCCCTGGCCGAGCCGACTGATGCGCGGATTACTCGACAGGTAGCCACGGCTGAAGGTCAGGGTGTCCGGTGCCGCCAGGGCAAAGTCGACTTCTTCGGGCAACAGTTTGCAACCCAGCATCGGGTTGACCGGCTGGCCGACGAAGGGCACACAGGCCGAGGCGCGATCGGCCATACCTGAAGCGACACTGCCGACGTGTACGGTCGGCGAGCCGGTGGCAATCACGTTGCCGGAGACTTTTTCACCGACATGCGAAACGGGAAGGCCGCTCATGACGCTATTCCTGGTTGTCCATGCTGTAGATCAGCAGTTGATGTCGACATTGGGCGAAAGAATCTCGATTTCGTTAGCCGTGATACGAATGGTGCTCTGCCCGCAAGCCAGGCGAATTTCCTGGTCGGCAGTCAGCTCGATGACCTTGCTGCCCAGCTTGATGGTCTTGCCGTCCATGTTGATCGTCGAGCCGTCGTCAGTGCCGCCGACACTGAGGGTGTAGGCCTCGCCTACCGAGGTGGATTTCTTTTTCAGCACCTGGGTGGTCTGGCTCATGCCGACCAGGGTGTTCATCATCATCCCGACGTTGAGGCTGTAGCCGAAGCCGACGTTTTCCATCCGGCCCATGCCGACGTTCTGCAAGGAGGCCATGAGGATGGTTTCCGATTTGTTCATGCCGATCTTCACGGTCTCGTTGCGATCAACCGTCTTGCTGCGGTTGGCATGCACGGTGATGGTTTCGTTGTTATCCACGGTCTCGGTACGGTCGTGCTTCACATGCACGGTTTCGTCATGGTCGATGGTCTTGCGCCGGTCATGCCCGACCCAGTGGGTTTCGTCGTTCTCGACCTCGATGTCCTGATTACGCTCGGCATGGATAAACAACTGCTCCTGACCTTTCTTGTCCTCCATGCGGATTTCATTGAAGTTGGCCGGCGTGCCGCCCTTGCTGGAGCGGCTTTTCATGCCGCTTTGGGTGGCGTTGGCGGGCAGGTCGTAGGGCACCGTCTGTTCGGCGTTGTAGACCCGGCCGGTGATGATCGGCCGGTCGGGGTCACCTTCCAGAAAGCTGACGATCACTTCCTGGCCGATGCGCGGAATCTGCATCGAGCCCCAGTTCTTGCCGGCCCAGGACTGCGACACCCGAATCCAGCACGAGCTGTTCTCGTTGGACTGATCGTGCCGGTCCCAGTAGAAATGCACCTTCACCCGGCCATATTGGTCGGTCCAGATCTCCTCACCGGCCGGCCCGACGACACGGGCGGTCTGCGGCCCCTGCACCAGCGGTTTGATGGTGCTCGCCAGCGGCTTGAAGCTCTGCTGGGCGTCGATGCAGGTCAGCCCGACCTCGAACTGCAAGCCGCCGCCGTTGCCGCTCTCCAGGCTTTCCTGGGCGATGTAATAACGCCCGGCGACCACCAGGTATTCACGGTTCTGATCCTGGCGGCCAAAGCCGGTCAGGCTGAACAGGTTCCCGGCACCGGGGCCGCGGGCATTGCCGCTCAGCTCGACCCGTTCATGCAGGCTTTGCAGGGCTTCCAGGCGGGTGCGGGCATAGTGCTCGCCGTCCTGGCTCTGCACGTAGGCGCCGGGATAGTCGTACAGCGGGTAATCGCCGGCGCTGTGCGGGCGCGGCATGGCCGAGCGCACTTCCATGCGGGCGCTGGGCCGTTCGAAGTCGTAGTCATTAAGCTCCAGTGAACCGGGCTGCACCTCCTGAGCCAGCCGCCAGTCATTGAAGTGGTCGCGTTCACGGTGTTGGCCGTCAGGTGGAAAGTACGGCACCGAGGCGTAGCCGGGCGCCGACTGATGCGCGCCGTAGGCGTCGGCCAGCACCAGCACATGACGGTCCTGCTCATGGCGGAAAAAGTAATAGATGCCCTCGTGTTCCATCAGCCGGCTGACAAAATCCAGGCTGGTCTCGCGGTACTGCACGCAGTATTCCCACTCGCGATAGGGACGGCTCAGCGCGTCTTCAAAATCAGAAAAACCCAGATCACGAAACACCTGCTTGATGATCTGCGGCACGCTCAGGTGCTGGAAGATCCGGCAGTCCGAGGTGCGACTGAGCAGCCACAGCCAGGGCCGCAGGGTCACCTGATAACTGGCGAACTGGCCACGATCAACGTTCTGGCTGCAGCGCGCGACGATGCCATGAAAGTAACGCTGGCCACCGCCGCCCAGCTGCACCGACAGGCTCATGGGCTTGCCGAGCAACTGATTGAGGTCCAGCGCACCGTCCTTGGAAGTCAGTTGCAGCTCATAGTTGAACAACCTGCCCAACTCATCGCCACCGCTCATGTCCTTGAGCAACAGCACATCCGGCCCGAGCGGGCTGGTGACTTGGGTCATACGCGTGAGTTGCTGGAAATTCATGGATCTCTCGTTATGTAAAAACCTGTAGGAGCAGCTTTAGCTGCGAAGTCATGCAGCCTTCGCGGCTGAAGCCGCTCCTACAGCGGCAGGTCATGGCGTCTCGGCGAATTCATAATGCAACTGCCCGTCGCGCTGGCTGATCCGCACGCCGGCCAGCGGCTGGCCTTCGAGCATGCGGGTCAGGAACTCGCGGCTCATGTCCGGCAGCAGGGTGTTGGTCAGAATGGCGTCGATCATCCGTCCGCCGCTTTCGGTCTCGGTGCAGCGCGAGACAATCAGGTCGATCACGCCGTCGTCATACTCGAACGGCACCTTGTGGGTGCTCTCCACGCGCTTCTTGATGCGCCCCAGCTGCAGGTCGGTAATCGCCTTGAGCATGCTGTCGCTGAGCGGGTAATACGGGATGGTCACCAGCCGACCGAGCAGTGCCGGCGGGAAAATCTCCAGCAACGGCTGGCGCAGGGCCTTGGCGATGTCTTCCGGGTCCGGGACGTTTCGGGCGTCCTGGCACAGGTCGGCGATCAACTCGGTGCCGGCGTTGGTGGTCAGCAGAATCAGGGTGTTCTTGAAGTCAATCAGCCGGCCTTCGCCATCTTCCATCACGCCTTTGTCGAACACCTGGAAGAACATCTCGTGCACGTCAGGGTGGGCTTTTTCCACCTCATCGAGCAGCACCACGCTGTACGGCTTGCGGCGCACGGCTTCGGTGAGCACGCCGCCTTCGCCATAGCCGACGTAGCCCGGCGGGGCGCCCTTGAGGGTCGAGACGGTGTGGGCTTCCTGGAACTCACTCATGTTGATGGTGATGACGTTCTGCTCGCCGCCGTACAGTGCTTCGGCCAGCGCCAGGGCGGTTTCGGTCTTGCCCACCCCGGAGGTGCCGGCCAGCATGAACACGCCAATCGGCTTGCTCGGGTTATCGAGCCCGGCGCGCGAGGTCTGGATGCGCTTGGCGATCATCTGCAAGGCATGGTCCTGGCCGATGATGCGTTTTTTCAGGTGCTGGTCGAGCTTGAGCACGGTTTCCAGTTCATTGCGGGCCATGCGTCCAACCGGAATACCGGTCCAGTCGGCGACCACCGAAGCCACTGCCTGATAATCCACGGTCGGCAGGATCAATGGGGTTTCGCCTTGCAGTTCGCTCAAGCGCTGTTGCAGAGCGACCAGTTGCCCGCGCAGCTCATGGCTCTGCGCGCTATCGATTTCACTGTCCACCACGCCAACGCTTTCGCGCAGCTGTGCACGCAAGGCCAGCAGTTCATCGACCAGCGCCTTCTCGTCGGCCCAGCGTACTTCGAGGCCGGTCAGGCGCTCGCGCTCGCTGTCCAGCAGCCCCTGAACGGTACTTTGCCGGGTGCCGGTATCCACCCCGATGGCATGTTCGCGGGCGATGATCTGCAGTTCGGTCTGCAGCGCCTCGATCCGCCGACGGCTGTCGTCGACCTGGGCCGGCACCGCGTGCAGGCTGATCGCGACCCGTGCGCAGGCGGTGTCCAGCAGGCTGACCGATTTGTCTGGCAACTGGCGCGCCGGGATGTAGCGGTGCGAGAGTTTGACCGAGGCCTCCAAAGCCTCATCGAGGATCTGCACCTGATGGTGTTGCTCCATGGTCGACGCTACGCCACGCATCATCAGCAGCGCCTTGTCTTCGGACGGCTCGTCGACCTGTACCACCTGAAAGCGCCGGGTCAGGGCCGGGTCTTTCTCGATGTGCTTCTTGTATTCAGCCCAGGTGGTGGCGGCCACAGTGCGCAGGCTGCCACGGGCCAGGGCCGGCTTGAGCAGGTTGGCGGCGTCGCCGGTGCCGGCGGCGCCACCGGCACCGACCAGGGTGTGGGCTTCATCGATGAACAGGATGATCGGCTTGGGCGATGCCTGTACGTCTTCAATGACCTGACGCAGACGCTGTTCGAATTCGCCCTTCATGCTGGCGCCGGCCTGCAACAGGCCGACGTCGAGGCTGCGCAGCTCGACGTCCTTGAGTGCCGGCGGCACATCACCGGCGACGATGCGCAGGGCAAAGCCTTCCACCACGGCGGTCTTGCCGACCCCGGCCTCGCCGGTCAGGATCGGGTTGTTCTGCCGGCGGCGCATGAGGATATCCACCAGTTGGCGGATCTCTTCGTCACGCCCGACGATCGGGTCCAGCTCGCCATTGCGTGCCTGCTCGGTGAGGTCGATGGTGAATTTCTTCAGCGCCTCCTGCTTGCCCAGAGCACTGGGCGCCATCGCGCCGCTGGCTTCGCCCGGTGCGCCGGCATTGAAGCCGTCGGTGGCGGCCAGGGCATTTTCCGGCGAGTCGCCGACGTATTCGTCGAAGCGTTCGGTGAGGCTTTCGATTTTGAGCTTGTTGAATTCAGTCGACAGTCCCAGCAGCGCGTTGCGCAGGCTTGGGGTCTTGAGAATGCCGATCACCAGATAACCGGTGCGCACCTGGCTTTCACCGAACATCAGGCTGCCGTACACCCAGCCGCGCTCGACGGCTTCTTCGACATGCGACGACAAGTCAGTGATTGAGGTTGAGCCGCGTGGCAGGCGGTCCAGCGCGTCAGTCAGGTCACGGGCCAGGCGTGCCGGTTCGACATTGAACTGTCGAATGATGCGGTGCAGGTCCGAGTCCTGCAATTGCAGCAACTGATGCAGCCAGTGCGCCAGCTCCACATAAGGGTTGCCGCGCAGCTTGCAGAACACCGTGGCGGCTTCGATGGCCTTGTAGGCGACGCTGTTGAGTTTGCCGAACAGCGCGGCACGACTGATTTCACTCATATCAATTGCTCCTTGAGGTCGTTACCGAGCTGGCCTGGTCGGCGTAGTGCCGGGCCAGGATCAGGTCGTCGGCGTCTTGTGCCGGTGTGCCCAGCCAGGTGTTGAACCCCAGCCGTTGACGGTTGTTGAGTTGCAGGCGCGGAACCTCGGGCTGCTCCAGCACCAGGTTCAGGTCCCAGTCCAGTTCGTGGCCCAGGTACTCGGCGACCCAGGCCACCAGTTCGCGAAACGGCTGGCCATCGGGCAGCATGCCCATGTAGTCGTCGAGCTTGAGCGGCCCCAGCCGAATTCTGAATTTGTGCTGGCGATCCCACACATGACTGCCCAGGCACAGGTCCATGCCGAGCCGGTTGGCGGTCACCCCGACCCGGCTGCGCTCGGGCAGCTCCAGCCATTGACCGACGTATTCCTCGATGTTCACCGGCACGCCGAAGTATTCGCTGAGGATCGCCCGTAATCCGTCGGGGTAGCGGGTCTGGGCGGCGAGGTGGCCGCTGTAGTGGAGCATCGCGGTGCCGGGCAATTCGCCCTGCTCCAGTTGCCCTGGCAAGCCACGGCCACACAGCGCGGCCAGCCGCCCGGACCAGTAATCATCGTCAGGCCGGTCGTGGCTGACGGTCGGTCGGGCTTCGGCCCAGGCGCGGTAGAACAGGCTCAACAGGCGGTGGTGGAACACATCCAGAAAGCGCTTGCTGGTCGGGTCGGCGTGATGGCGCTGGCGCTCGCGCACGTACTCGGTCAGGTGCAGCGGCAGCGGACCATTGGGGCCGCCGAGGCCGAAGAAAAACTGTTCCAGGCGCGCCGGCAGCTCGTCATCGCCCGGCTGTACGCTGGCCAGGGTCGAGGGTGCGAAGCCGCTGTCCTGACGCTGGCTCAGGCGCACCGGATCATCGGCCAGGCGCAGCGAATGGCCGAACCTTGGCAGGTCGGGATTTTCATTCTCGATGCGCCGCAGCGCCTGGAAGAAGTCGTACTCCCAGGGTTTTTCCTGCATCTGCTCCAGGCTGCTCACAGCGTCGGCCGCCGGCCGGGCGTGGCTTTCCAGCGCATGATCTCGCCGCGCTCGGTGCTGCGCAGCACGGTTTCGGTAAAGCTGTTGATCGAGACGTAACGGGCCAGGAAACGCTCGAATACCGCGCCGAGCAGGAACACGCCGCTGCCGCGAAAGGCGTTCTCATCGAAGCTCAGGGTGATTTCCAGGCCGCGGCCGAACACGATCGGGCCAGGCATCGGCAAGCGTCGGGTCACCGGCTTGCTGCTGACTTCGTGCAGGCCCTCGATCTGCAATTGCAGCGCGGCATCCTGATCGTCACCGTACAGGCGCAGCAACTCGCGCAACGCCGCCGCGCCCTGACCCTGTTCACTGAGTGACAGGTAGTTCAGCGACAACTGGCTGATCAGCCGCCAGGCTTTATTGTCATGCGCATGGCTGGCGCGCGGACGACTGGGGCCGGCCAGGCAACGGATGGCGGACACCGGCGCGCTGTCGGCCAGGGTGAAGTCGCTGTCACCGCCCAAGCGCATGAACAATGGCAAATCCCGGTTGGTGCACAGCGCGCTCAGGCCCAACTGGCGCAGGTCGTGGCGCCACGGCGATTGCTGGCTATCGACCAGGCTGATGAAGGTTTCACTGCCCACGTAGCTGGAACGGGTGCCGGTGCGGCGTTGCTCGCTGGACAGCACGCGGGGCTCGCGGCGCAGGATGTAATAGGCCTTGTCGCGGCCATAGCGCGACGGCTCACGCACGGCATAGAACGGCAGGAACGACTGATCGGGACCGGTGCCATGGCCGGTGACGCCGGTCAAGGAGTGAATCTCGAAATCCATTGGCCGGGTGCGGTCGGCAATCGCGTGGTACTCATGCACCCGGTCGGTCAGGTGGATACGGTCCAGGCGGCGCGCAAACAGGTTGATCGCCGGTGTGCAGTACGGCACCAGGTGCTCGCGGCCAATGCTGTTTTCCAGCTGCGGGTCCAGGCGCTCGAACAACACAATCAGTTCCAGCTCCTGACCATGGCAACGCTGCACGGCGGGTTGCAGGCCGCTGAAATCGACGAACAGAAAACGCTGCGGCAGGGCGAAATATTCCTGCAGCAAGCGATAGCCCTGGAACGCCTGGGGCACGACTGGCAAGGCGGCTTCGCGATCATCGAAGCCGCAGGGGCGCAGGCTCTCTACCGGTATGCGCTCGACCCAGTCGCGGCCCGGCTGACGGGCGAACACCGCGCAGGCGTTGCCCAGCAATTGTTCGTAGAGTCGATAGGGCAGTTCGTCGGTACCGTTGAGGTACAACGGCAGGTTGTCCAGCTTCAGGCTGTTGAACGGCAGTTCGGCGCCGCTGCGCAAGGTGATCCGCAGCGCCGCCTTGGCCTTGGGCTCAGCGGCGGCCAGCCGACCCAGCACGGTGCCCGGGTTGCCGAAGTATTCGGCCCGGCTGACCTGCACCGGCCACAGGTTGACGTCCTGGGTGCTGCGGTATTCGCAGGACGTCTGCGAGTCGCGGCCCAGCGCGGCGCGCAGCACACTGCCGCGTGGCAGGGTAAAACCGTCAGCCAGCGAACCTTCGTCCGGGTCGGCCTGCATCTGCACCACGGTCATCGACGGCGTGGGCGCCAGGTAATGCGGGTAGGCGACTTCCAGCAGGTTATGAGTAAAGGTCGGGTACTCGGCGTCGAGCTTCAACTGCACCCGGGCGGTCAGGTAGGCAAAGCCTTCGAGCAGGCGTTCGACATACGGGTCGGCGCACTCCATCCCTGACAGGGTCAGGCGCCCGGCGATCTTCGGATACTCGCGGGCGAACTCGGCAGCACTTTCACGAATGTGCTGCAGCTCCTGGTTATACAGCCCGAGCAGGCGCGGATTCATGAGCGTCTCCGTTGATCGGCAGGCAGCACCTGCACATGGCCGGACTCCAGGTCCAGTTCGGTGCGCAGCAGCAAGGGCAGCGCCACCGGCTGGGCCCACAGGTCGCCCTGAATCTCGAAACTCAAGGCGTTATGGTTCATCTGTTCTGAACCGACATGCGCCCGGACCCGCACGGTATGCGCCAGCAGGCGCGGTTCATACGTGGTAATCGCCCGGTGGATCAGGGTTTCCAACACTGCGATATCGACCCCGGAGACGCTGGTGCCAGCCAGTGCCGGCAAGCCGTAATTGACCACCGAGGTGCCGGCCGGGCTGTGCAGCGTGGCATCGGCATCGAGCAAGGAGGTGGTGTTGAGCAGCCAGCTCAAGTCGCGCAGCACCGAGGCCTTGAGCTGGCTCAGCGACAACACACGCTTGTCGGCGCTTTCCTGCGGGTTGCCGGGGTCGTCGTCGGTCAGACGGTCGAGCAGGGAAGGTTGCAGGCGCTCGCGCGGGGTCATACGGTTCACCAAAAAGTAGCTGGCCAAATCGACAATGAAGTGACCAGCAGGGGGAGGCTCGGTCTTGCAATGTTCACCAGTCGAATAACCCGACGAAGTTTTTCTGGTCTACCGGGCCGCGCATGCACAGGCCATTACGCGAAACCACCGAGGCTTCCAGCTGCCCTTTTAGCAGGCGCACTGCTTGAAACTGGCTTGTGCAGCGCTTGCTGGGCGCCGGTTCAGGTCTGGAGTGATACACGATGACAATTTCGGCGCTGTCGAATTTTTCTACACGAGGCAACCCTTCACGGTCTTCGCTGAACGCGCAGGGCCAAGGAATATCCAGCTGCACCAAGCTGCCATCGGACTTGCGCAGTACGCAGCGCTGCTGCTGTTCTTGCAGGGTCAGAATCTGTCCGCTCAGCGATACCTGGGGCACGGCGCTTGCCGGTTTTTCGGCAGGTTGTTGCGCGCAGGCATAAAGGCTCAATAGCAGACCGCCGAGCAGCACGGGGGAGAAAATCAAACGGTTCATGACAGCTCCCAGAACCAGACTTGCTTGGAGCGATGGGCAGGGTCGTCATAGGTCTGTGTCGAGCCACGGCTCCACACGTCGATATGGTCGCCGCTCCTTTGCTCGAAGGACTCGCCGCCCCGGGCGAAGCAGTCTTTGAAGAAAATGATCCCGGTCTTTTGGGCCAGTTTCTTGCGGTCCGCTACGCTGCCAGTGAGGATGGTTGGACGACCCAGATGATGCTTCCATAGCCAGTTTGCCAGGGACTCCGCGCCTCGCGCGTGGTCATGGGCGCATTTGGGTTCGCTGTAGGTGGATTTGTTGATCCTGATACTGCGTTCACCGTTCAGTGCAATGCTCATGCGAATGGCGCACTGGTTGTCCCAACCGCCGTCACAAGGGTCGCCGGCCGGGTGTGCTTCCAGGATGTCTTGATACGCTTTCCACAAATTGATAAACGAAGGCTTTGCCACAACTCAGTCTCCTTGCCACATCAATCGGAGTCTTCCTGAAGCCGATCGCTCCCGATGCATGCACCGGGAGCGAATCCGGATCAGATCTTGACGTTGGAGCGAATGTTCCAGCCGTACTTGATCGGGCCGCCTTCCTTGGTGCCGTCGGCCTTCTGCGGCTGATAGTCGACGGTGACTTTGGCGAAGTTCAGCGTGACGTTCTCGATCAGGCGATCATCGCTGCCCGAACCGCCGGTGCTCAGCGAGGAGATCAGTACTTCTTCGAGGTTGATGATCAGGTACTCGACCTGATTGTCGCCGCCGGCCTTGCGCACGGTCAGGGTGACCTTGGCGACGTGCTTGCCGCTGGAGCAATGCATCATCAGGTTGGGGGTCGCTTTATCGACGTATTTGGTCAGCGACAGGTCCTGGATACTGACCTTGCCAGCGCCGCCGCCGGTGCCGGTGTGCATGTTGCCGGACTGGGACATGCCCCAGCTCCAGTTCAGCACTTCGATTTCGTCCTTGTGAGTCTTGTCGACCGACTCGCCTTTGATGTCACCGATCTTGATGAAAATATCGACAGCCATGTTTTTCTCCTGAGGTGGCATGGGCCACGGATATGATCTTGGGTTGACCGGCAGGAGCGAGCTCGCTCCCACCGTGATACGACGCCAATGTGGCGGTTAACCCCGGGTTATGCGCCTTTGGCCGACGGCAGCTTGGAAACCAGACGCAGCGACACGGTCAGGCCTTCGAGCTGGTAGTGCGGACGCAGGAAGAACTTGGAGGTGTAGTAGCCGGGGTTGCCCTCGACGTCCTCGACCACCACTTCGGCCGCCGCCAACGGGTGTTGGGCCTTGGTGGTTTCGGTGGAGTGGGTCGGGTCGCCGTCGACATAGTTGAGGATCCAGTCCTGCAACCAGCGCTGCATCTCGTCACGCTCTTTGAACGAGCCGATCTTGTCGCGCACGATGCACTTGAGGTAATGCGCGAAGCGGCAGGTGGCGAACAGGTACGGCAGGCGCGCGGCCAGGTTGGCGTTGGCAGTGGCGTCCGGATCGTCATACTCGACCGGCTTTTGCAACGATTGGGCGCCGATGAAGGCGGCAAAGTCCGTGTTCTTTTTGTGCAGCAGCGGCATGAAGCCGTTCTTGGCCAGCTCTGCCTCGCGGCGGTCGGAAATGGCGATCTCGGTCGGGCACTTCATGTCCACGCCACCGTCGTCGGTGGGGAAGGTGTGCGCCGGCAGGTTCTCGACCTCACCACCGGATTCCACACCGCGAATCCGCGAGCACCAGCCGAAGTGCTTGAACGAGCGGTTGATGTTCACGCCCATAGCGTAGGCAGCGTTGGCCCAGGTGTACTTGGCGCTGTCGGCACCGTCGGTGTCTTCTTCGAAGGCGAAGGCTTCCACCGGGTCGGTCTTGGCGCCGTAAGGCAGGCGCGCCAGGAAGCGCGGCATGGTCAGGCCGATGTAGCGCGAGTCTTCAGACTCACGCAGCGAGCGCCAGCCGGCGTACTCCGGGGTGGTGAAGATTTTGCTCAGGTCGCGAGGGTTGGACAGCTCCTGCCAGGAGCCCATGCCCATCACGGTTGGCGAGGCCGCCGAGATGAACGGCGCGTGCATCGCGGCGCAGACTTTTGACAGTTCGCCCAGCAATTCGACATCCGGCGGCGACTGATCGAAATAGTAGTCGCCGATCAGGCAGCCGTAGGGCTCGCCGCCGAACTGGCCGTATTCCTCTTCGTACATTTTCTTGAAGATCGGGCTCTGGTCCCAGGCGGTGCCCTTGAACTTCTTCAGGGTCTTGTGCAACTCCGGCTTGGAGATGTTCAGCACCCGAATCTTCAGTTGCTCGTCGCTTTCGGTGTTATTGACCAGGTAATGCAGGCCGCGCCACGCGCTTTCCACCTTCTGGAACTCGTCGTGGTGGATGATCTGGTTGACTTGGGCGGTGAGCTTGGCGTCAATGGCCGCGATGATCGACTCGATCGACTTGATCGCGTCATTGGACACCAGGCTGGTTTGCGCCAGGGCCTGTTCGGCCAGGGTTTTTACCGCCGTCTCTACCGCTTCGCGGGCGCGCTCGGTCTTGGGTTTGAATTCCTGCAACAGCAACGAGGCGAATTCGCTGGTCTGTTCCTGAGAAGCCGGCTGGCTCTGGGTGTCGCGCAACAGTTCGCTCATGATCAAAGGTCCTCTCAGGCGTTGGGCTCGGCGTCATTGGAAGTGGCATCGCCAGGCTTGGGTGCGCTGGCAAGGGCCTGGAGCAACGCCGGGTCCTTGATCGCCTTGAGGATGATTTCCTCGGCGCCGGTCTTGCCGTCCATGTAGGTCAACAGGTTGGCCAGTTGGGTGCGGGCTTCGAGCAACTGGTTCAGCGAGTCGACCTTGCGGGCCACGGCGGCAGGGCTGAAGTCGTCCATGCTTTCGAAGGTGATATCCAGGCTCAGGTTGCCTTCACCGGTCAGCTCGTTGGGCACATGGAAGGCCACACGTGGTTGCAGGGCCTTGAGCCGCGAGTCGAAGTTGTCGACGTCGATCTCCAGAAACTTGCGCTCGGCCACCGGGGCCAGGGGCTCGGCAGGCTTGCCGGTCAGGTCGGCCATGACGCCCATCACGAACGGCAACTGGACCTTTTTTTCGGCGCCGTACAGTTCCACGTCGTATTCGATCTGCACACGGGGCGCACGATTGCGCGCAATGAATTTCTGCGAACTGGTTTTCGCCACGTTGCTTCTCCTGGTCGCTGTTGCGACGGTGTTGGCATCAATGCCGGTAACGGGCTGCACGATTGGGGCGTGATCCGGGTGGCGGATCAGTCAGCCTCGGGGCCGCGCAGGGTTTCAAACTGGGACATGCCGTCGGGAATCAGATTGCGCACGATGCTGGCGAAGTCGGCGTGGACCAGCCCTCTGGCCCTGTTCAACAGCACCGGCAACGGGCTGGAAGGCTCATGGCGGGCGTAGTACGCCAGCAGGCGGTCAAGGTTACGCACGACATCATCACGATCAGTAATCTCGCCGCTCGCGCGGGGTGCGGCGGCGGCGACCGGAGCTGGCGCTGCGGCATGCGGCTGGTCGCTGGCGGCGGGCTCATCGTGCGCTGGCGGGGCGTTTGTCGGGGCCGGCTCACCGAGTACCTGCAAGGCCTGCCGCAAGGGCTGTTTGAGCGGCGTCAGATCGACGCCCTGGGCCGAGCCCACCTGCTCGTTGACGAAGGTCTCGATGCCTGTCGCTCGTTGCAGTGCCAGGCTGAGTGCATCCCGGGTGTCCTGCAGGCTCTGCGGATCGCTGTCGCGCAGGGCGGCGTTGAAGGTGTCGAGGCTCAGCGACTCATCGCTGGCAATCGACACGCCACTGGCATGCAATGCGGCGCGCAGGCTCAGCGTACCGAAGGCTCTTGAGCGCACCAGCGGGCTGTCACGCAGCAAGCGCAGATTGGTGTCGCCGCTCAGACCTGCCAGGGCATTGATGCGCAGGGTCGGATCGTTGTCGTCATCGGCGTCGAGCAACGGATACAGCCCGTCCCAGTACTGGCGCAGCAGTTGCTCGATCAGATCCAGGGTATTGGCCAGGCCTGCGATGCCATCGAGCGCCAGCGCACTCTGGGCCAGGAAATGGGTAATGCGCAGGTCTTTGCTGCGCTGTAACAGGGCACTGCTGGACTGCTCTATCTGGCGCCACTGTGGTGGTTCGGCCGGTTGCACGGCGTCGCCCATGATGCGCTCGGGTTTACCCAGGGCATCACGCTCCAGTTGCAAAAAATCCGCGTCATATTCCAGGTCTTCGCCACACGGCAACTGGGCTGAAACAGCGCTAAGCAACATTGCGACATCCACCACGTCCGATCTCCTTATCTGTCAGATGATGTCTTGCAGTCGTTTGGGAAAATTTTTTTGAACCATTTATTAGTGTGGATGTCGCACTTGGTTAGTTAGTGGCAACGTGATATCACACAATATCAGGAGTTGTGCATTCTTGAAGTAGCGCGCAGGGCTTGTCAAGGTGCTTATATGCAGCCGAAAGAGCGGTTGTGACGCAGGTAACAGCTTGCATGTTATTTTGACATCGCCTGCGTCGGCATGATTATCATGGCGCCGCAACCGACCGTCAGTCGGGGCTTAGTGCAAATAGGAAATTATTGAACTTTAGCGAAAGATGCCTGTCAGGGGCTGATTCGCGGCCTTTTCAGCGTAGCGAGAGCAGCGCGGGCAGTTTGCAGGGCACTCAGAAGTTAGTGTGCAAGATAAGCAGGGAATCGCAATGTCACTGAGCTTGACGATCACTAGTTACCATAAAATCACGCCCGGTCAGTGCGCTGAAAAGACACTGGATACCGGAGTGATGGCAATTGGCCGTAGTCAGGATAATGACTGGGTACTTCCTGATCCCGAGCGCCTGGTATCTTCGCGGCATTGCGTCATCCAGTATAAGGATGGCCGCTACTACTTGACCGATAACAGCACCAACGGGGTAGAGCTGGTGCAGGCCGGGGTGCGTCTACGGCGGGGCAACAGTGAAGTACTGCAAGACGGTGAAGTTATCCGTATTGGTGAGTACGAGATTCGCGCGCGTATCGACTTTGATATGCAACTGACGGATCAGGCCGCCCCGCTCAGTGAATCCCCCAACAGTTTTGAAGCACTGATGAGCCGTCAGGAAAGCAACTGGCAGACGCCGCAAAGTGCGCCGGCGGTCGCATCCGGCATGGCTCATTTGCAGGGCGGCTCGGCCCAGGACACCTTCCCGGACCTGTTCGACTTTCTGGGCAGCTCCAATGTCGCGCCGGCCACCCAGCCCGACCATGTACCGGCCCGCCAGCATGATTTCCGCCCACCAACTGCGGTGTTACTCGACAAGCCGGTAGCGCCGCCAGCGCCAGCCGCCGAGGCGGGTGCCGGTCTGATTCCGGATGACTGGGACCCGTTTGCCGATCTCGGCGCCGTTGCCGCCCAGCCATTCGTGGCCACGGTCGAGCCGGTGCCGTCAGCACAAGACATGATTGTCGAGGCAAAACCTGCCGCGCCAATCCCGCCAATCCCGCTTGTCGAGCCTGAGACCGAGCCGTCCATACCCGTGCCGCCTGTACCCGTGCCGCCTGTACCAGCACCGTCGGCACCTGCTCAGCCGTCGCGGCCAGCCGCTGCGGTGACTGCTGCAGCCGCCCCGGCACCGAGTGGCGAACTGCTCCAGGCCTTTCTGCGCGGCGCCGGTCTGGACCATTTGCGTATCGACCCTCAGCAGGCCGAGGCGCAGATGGAGGCTATCGGCCGTAGCTACCGGCTGATGGTCGAAGGACTGATCGACGTGCTGCGCGCCCGCACCAGCCTCAAGGGCGAGTTTCGCATGCAGCAGACGATGATCCGCCCGGTCGAAAACAACCCGCTGAAGTTCGCGCCCAACGCCGATGAAGCGTTGTTGCTGCTGCTGCGCCATGGCAATCAGGCCTTCATGGACCCCGAGCAGGCGGTCAACGACAGCTTCGACGACCTGCGCGCGCACCAGTTGGCGGTGATGGCCGGTGTCGAGGCGGCCATCAAGCACCTGCTCAAGCGCTTCGAACCGGCCGAGCTGGAAGCACGCATGGGGAAGCCTGGCGGGCTGTCGAACCTGTTCAGCGGTTCGCGTCAGGCGCAGTACTGGCAGCAGTTCACCGCGCTGTACCAGCGTATTTCCCAGGAAGCCGAAGACGATTTCCAGGACCTGTTCGGTCGCGAGTTCAGCCGTGCCTATGAAGCGCACAGCGAACGCCTGCGCCGCTCTTGAGAACCCTCTGTGAGAATGCCCCTGTGAAAATGCCGCTGCTCGCCACCGTTGCCCGAATTGCTGTCCTGGCCAGCCTGCTCAGTGCCTGTTCCAGCGCTTCGTCGCCTGCGTCCGGTCCTGCCTCGCAAGCGCCTGGCGACGACGCCAGCGTGACCCTCGACATCCATGCCAGTGCCACGCTCAACCCCGGCGCCACCGGGCAACCGGCGCCAGTGCGGGTGCGGATCTTTGAACTCAAAAACAGCGCAGCTTTCAGCCGCGCCGATTACTTCGCGCTGGCCGAGCGTGGCAGTCAGACCCTGGGGGCTGACCTGGTCGATCAGGACGAAGTGCTGATCAGGCCCGGCGAAACCCGCAGCGTGGTACGCCCGCTCAACCCGGCGACCCGGCATATCGGCCTGGTGGTCGGCTACCGCGAGATCGACCGTGCCCGCTGGCGCACGGTCCTGAACCTGACGCCGCAGCACGGCTCGCACTACCGGATCGACCTCGATGCGCTGGCGATCAGCAGTGCTGCCGCCGCCGCAACCCGCCCCGCTCAATAGGCAATCGGAGAACCCATGTCCTGGAACAATCGTGTGGTCTGGTCGGAAGGCATGTTCATCGGAACACAGCATTTCCAGCAGCATGACCGTTACCTGGAAAACCTGATCGACGCCCGCAGCCGCCCGCTGTCGGCGGCGGCCTGGGGGTTTTCCGAACTGCTCATCGATCAGGGCCTGCTGGCCCAGGGCAAGCTGGCCATCGTCGCGGCCCGTGGCCTGTTGCCTGACGGCACGCCGTTCAACATCCCTCACGATGATCCGGCACCGAGCCCGTTGAGTATCGATGACAGCCTGCGCGATGGCCTGGTGTATCTGGGCCTGCCGCTGCGCCGGGCCGGGGTGCGTGACACGGTCGAGCAAGGCGAGGCTGCGGGGGCGGCACGTTATCAGAGCCAGGTGCGTGAAGTGCGCGACGACAATGCGCAGTTCGAAAGTCGTGCGCCGGTGGCGGTCGGCTCACGGGCGCTGCGCCTGCTGACCGACAAGGACGGCCTGAGCGACTACGCCGTGCTGGGCGTGGTGCGGGTCATCGAAAAACGCGCCGACAACGTGTTGTTGCTCGACGAGCAGTACATCCCGCCACTGCTGGATGTGGCGGTGAGCCGCCCGTTGAGTGCGTTTCGCAGTGAGCTGCAAGGCTTGCTGCGCCAGCGTGGCGAGGCGCTGGCCGGGCGGGTGGTGGCTTCAGGTGCCGGCGGCGCCTCGGAAATCGCCGACTTCATGCTGCTGCAACTGGTCAATCGCGCCGAACCGCTGATCCAGCATCTGGGCCAACTCAGCCCGCTGCACCCGGAGCGCTTCTACAGCGAACTGGTCAGCCTGGCAGGAGAATTCGCGACCTTCTCGACCCGTGAGCACCGCCCGCAGGAGTTCCCGCGTTATCAGCACGACGACCTGCAAGTCAGCTATGCGCCGGTCATGCAGGCCCTGCGCGAGGCACTGTCGATGCTGATCGACAGCAAGGCAGTACCGATTCCGATCGTCGAAAAAGCCTACGGCGTGCACGTGGCAATGCTGGCCGACAAGAGCCTGCTGGACAACGCCAGTTTCATTCTGGTGGTGCGCGCCGATATTCCGGGCGAAACCTTGCGGGCGCGGTTCGGCCAGCAGAGCAAGATCGGCTCGGTGGAACACATCCGCGACCTGGTCAACCTGCAACTGCCGGGCATCGGTCTGCTGCCATTGGCGGTGGCGCCACGGCAACTGCCGTTCCATGTCGGTTCGACCTACTACGAACTGGACCGGGGCAGCGAGCACTGGCAGCAACTGAGCCGCTCCGGTGGTTTTGCCTTTCACATTGCCGGTGAATTTCCCGGCCTGAACCTGGCTTTCTGGGCGATTCGAGGATAACGCGGCGATGCATTCGAACGACGATCGCACCCAGTTCATGCCGCGCCCGGGCGGCCGCCCGGCGCCCTCCAGTGCGCCGGCACCACAGCCGCCGAGCGAAGCCTCAGGTCCTGCCCTGGCGGCGGGTCAGGGCGACGGCCTCAACCCGCTGGAGGCAGCCGCCGGTCCTTTGCTGGCGTTGCTGACCCGGCTGCGCAATACCATCGCCCATCCGGCACCGGCCAGTTTGCGCGCCCAACTGCTGGCCCAGTTGCGCCAGTTCGAAGAGCGCGCCGATGCCGCCGGTGTCGCGCGTAACGACGTGCTGCTGGCGCGTTATGTGCTGTGCACGGCCCTTGATGAAGCGGTGATGAGTACTCCGTGGGGCAGCGCCAGTGAGTGGGGCAAGCAGAGCCTGCTGGTCACCGTGCATAACGAAAACTGGGGCGGCGAAAAGTCCTTTCAGTTGCTTGAGCACTGCCTGCAAACGCCGCGTGAACGTTTGTACCTGCTGGAACTGCTGTACCTGTGCATGAGCCTGGGTTTTGAAGGCAAGTATCGGGTCATGAACAACGGCCGCAGCCAGCTTGAAGCCCTCCGCGAGCGCACCAGTGCGGCGATTCGCAGTGCCCGTGGCGAGCGTGAGCAAGAGCTGTCGCCGCGCTGGCGTGGTTTGGTGCTGGCCCGTGACCGGCTGGCTCAGTTCATGCCGCCTTGGGTCGGTGTGGCGATTGGCGTGGCGCTGCTGTTGCTGCTGCTGTTGGGCTTGCGGATGAAGCTGGCCAATGACGCGGAGCCGGTGTTCAAGCGCATTCATGCGCTGGGCGAAATCCCGGTGCAGGCCATCGACCGGCCAGTGATTCAGCCAAAGGTGGTCGAGCGTCCACGCCTGGCCGGCTTTCTGGCTGACGAGATTCGCGCCGGCAAGGTTGCTGTGCAAGACGCCGTAGACCGTTCGGTGGTGACCATTCGCGGTGACGAACTGTTCGCCTCCGGCAGCGCAACCATTGTCGATGCCTATCAGCCGCTGATGCTGCGTATCGCCGAGGCGGTGAGCAAGGTCAAGGGCGAGGTGCGCATCACCGGGCATAGCGACAACCGACCCATCGCCACCCTGCGTTTTCCGTCCAACTGGGCGCTGTCCCAGGCCCGTGCCGAGCAAGTGCTGCAAATCCTCGCCGCACGCACCGGCCAGCCGCAGCGCTTCACGGCCGAAGGCCGCAGTGACACCGAGCCGGTGGCCTCCAATGCCACCACCGAAGGACGGGCGAAGAATCGCCGGGTTGAAATCACCGTACTGGCGGAGGGCGTCGAGTGAAGGCGTTTCTGGGGTTTGTCATTCGCTGGGTGGTGCCGGTACTGGGGCTGATTGCCCTGAGCCTGATCATCTGGTTTGTGGGGCCGCTGCTCGATGCGCTGGTCCCGGAGGGCCGGCGCTGGGTGCTGATCGGCCTGCTCTGGGCGGTGTGGGTCGGCTGGCGGGTGTATCGCATTATCCAGGCGCGCCGCCAGGCCGCCAAAGTCATCGAAAGCCTGGCCGCCGAAACCGCGCCCGACCCGACCAGTGTCGCCACCGCCGAAGAGCTGGCGACCCTGCGCCAGCGCATGGACGAAGCGCTGGCGCTGCTTAAAAAGGCTCGCCTGGGCGGTGACCAGCGGCGCAACCTTTATGAGCTGCCGTGGTACGTGATCATCGGCCCGCCGGGGTCGGGCAAAACCACCGCGCTGGTCAACTCCGGCCTGGACTTTCCGCTGGCTGCGCAGATGGGCAGCGGCGCGATCCGTGGGGTCGGCGGGACGCGTAACTGCGACTGGTGGTTCACCGACCGCGCCGTGCTGCTCGACACCGCTGGCCGCTACACCACACAGGACAGCCACGCCCAGGTGGACAAAGCCGCCTGGCTGGGCTTTCTCGACCTGCTCAAGACTCAGCGCCCGCGCCGGCCGATCGACGGTGCGTTCATCGCCATCAGCCTGTCGGACCTGTTGCAGTGCAGCGAACAAGAGCGCGCTGCCCATGCGGTGGCGATCCGCAGCCGGGTTCAGGAGTTGCACGATCAACTGGGTGTGCGCTTCCCGATCTACCTGATGCTCACCAAGCTGGACCTGCTGCCGGGCTTCATGGAGTTCTTTGATGCGCTGAGCAAGGATGAACGGGCCCAGGTGTGGGGCACCACCTTCGCCCTGGACGACGGCAAGAGCGCCTCCGGCCCGTTGCAGGATTTCCCGGCGGAACTGGCCGCCCTGGAACAACGCCTCAACGAGCGGCTGGTCGAGCGCCTGCAACAGGAGCGCGACCCGGCGCGGCGCGACCTGATCTATGGCTTCCCGCAGCAGTTCGCTGCTTTGCGCCAGGCGTTGCAGGGCTTTCTGGAGGGCGTGTTCAAACCTAACCCTTATGAAACCCGGCCGTTACTGCGTGGGGTGTATTTCACCAGCGGCACTCAGGAGGGCAGCCCGATCGACCGCCTGATTGGCGTGATGGCGCAGAGCATGAGCCTGGACCGTCAACACCTGGCGCGGCAAAACGGCACCGGGCGCAGTTACTTCATCGAAAAGCTGTTCACCGCCGTGGCTTTTGCCGAGCAAGGCTTGATGAGCGCCGACCCGAAAGTCGAGCAGCGCCGCAAGTGGATCGCCCGTGGTGTGCTGGCGGCCACCGCGCTGGTGGTGGTCACCGTCGCCTCGTTGTGGTGGGTCAGCTACCGTGCCAATCAGGATTACATTGCCCAGGTCGATGGCAAGCTCGCCCCGCTGGGCCAGCAGGTGCAGAACCTGAGCCCCGCGCAGCGCGATGTGCTGGCCGTGCTGCCGCTGCTCGATGCTGTGCGGCAACTGGCCGGTGATCCGCCGGGCTGGTCCGAAGGACTTGGGCTGTACCAGGGTGACATGCTCGAAGCTGAATCCGGCAGCGTGTACCGCAAGCTGTTGATCGCGGTATTCGCGCCGCGGCTGGTCAGCCGCATCGAAGAGCAGCTGCGTTCCGGCGGTTCTACGGACTATCTGTACGAAGGCTTGAAGGCGTACCTGATGCTGGCCGACCAGGAACACTTCGATGCCGACTTCATCAAGGCCTGGATCAGCCTCGACTGGGAGCGCAACCTGCCCCGTGACCTGCCGCCCCAGCAGCGTCAGGCGCTGGCCGGGCACTTGCAGGCGCTGTTTGAACGGCATCCGCCCAAGGCGCGTCTGGATCAGCCGTTGATCGACGACCTGCGTCGCCAGTTGCAACAGTTGCCGGTGGCGCAGCGGGTCTATGACCGGGTCAAGCGTCAGAAGCTGCCTGACGGGGTGCCGGACTTCCGCCTCAATGAAGCGGCCGGGCGTGATGCGGCACTGGTGTTCAGCCGCAAGAGCGGCAAGCCGCTGGGCGAGCCGCTCAGTGGCCTGTTCACAGCCAAGGGCTACCGCGAGGGTTTCTTGCGCAACAGCCTGAGCCAGGCCGGCGTGCTGGCCGAAGAGCAGTGGGTGCTGGGCAGTGCCCAAGGTGGCGTGCTGGATGTCGCCAGCCTGGCCGGTGAAGTGCGGCGCCTGTATTTCCAGGATTTCCTGCGCGAGTGGGATGCGTTGCTCGCCGATATCGACTTTGTGCCGATCACCAGTGTGGCCCAGGCGGCTGACGTGCTACGGGTGATTTCCGGGCCTGACTCACCGCTCAAGAGGCTCCTGCAAGCGGTGGCGCAACAGACCGATCTGCAAGCCGAACAGCGCCTGCTCGCGGCGCAGGGCAAGCCGGTCGAAGATGGCGTGGATCAACTCAAGCAGCGCCTGGGTTCGTTGCTCGGGCAGGAACAACAGGCGGCCACGCCTTCAGCACAAACAACCAATGACGACCCGGTCAGCGCGCATTTTGCCGAGTTGCGTCGGTTGGTGGGCAGCGCTGAGCAGCCGGGCAGCATTGATGCCCTGCTGGCAGACATGAATGCCCTGTACGTGCAGGTCAGTGCCATGGTCGGGGCCAGTGGTGATGCCTTGCTCGGCGAAGCCAAGAACCAGGCCAGTGCTGCCGCCACGCGCGTCAACCTGAGCGCCGAACGTCAGCCGCCGGTGGTGCGCGGGCTGGTCAAATCGGTGGTCAACTCCACCACCAACACCATGATGGGCGGCGTGCGCAACCAGCTCAACGCGGCCTGGAGCAGCGAAGTGGTGAACGTCTATCGCCAATCGCTCAGTGGCCGCTACCCGCTGTCGGCGGGCAGCGCCCGCGATGCGACGCTGGATGACTTCGGCATGTTCTTCGGGGTTGGCGGGGTGATGGATAACTACTTCCGCAAGTACCTGCAACCGTACGTGGACACCTCGGCCAACCCGTGGCGCTGGCAGCCCGGTGCGGCGCAGAAACTGGGTATCAATGCCGGCGTGCTGCAGACCTTCCAGCGTGCCAGCGCCATTCGTGATGCGTTCTTCCGCGCCGGCGGCACCCAGCCGGTGGTGCGCTTCGAACTCAAACCGGTGGCCATGGATGCTTCGATCACTCAATTTCTGCTGGACCTCGACGGCCAGCAGATCAGCTACGACCACGGCCCGAGTCGCCCGGTGGCCATGCAGTGGCCCAACCCCGGCAGCATTGGTGTGGTACGCCTGTCGATCAGCCCGCCGTCGGCCAGTGGCCGCTCGGCCGTAACCCTGGACGGCCCATGGGCCTGGTTCCGCCTGTTGGAGCAATCGGACCTGGTCGCGGGCAGTGCGCCGGACCGTTTCAACCTGCGCCTGCGCGTGGACGGTGCCAGCATCGCCTACGAGTTGCGCGCCAACAGCGCTTTCAACCCTTTCAAAAGCCGTGTCCTGAGCGGTTTCAGTCTGCCGGAGCGGTTATGACCCCAGAGCAACAACACCCTGGTGCGCCGGGTTTTTACGGCAAGCTGGCTTGCCGTGGCGACTTCGTCAGCCGTGGCCTGCCGCAGTCGTTCATCCAGCCTTGGGACCAGTGGCTGGCCGCCGGCCTGCTGGCCAGCCAGGAACAACTGGGCAGCGCCTGGCTGGAGACTTATCTGGTCAGCCCGCTGTGGCGCTTTGCACTGGCGCCAGGGGTCTGCGGAGCGCAAGCGGTGGCCGGGGTGCTGATGCCAAGCATCGACCGGGTCGGGCGCTACTTTCCATTGACCGTGGCAGTGACCCTGGCGCCGCATGAGTCGCTGAGCGCCTGGCTGCAGGCTGACGGCTGGTTCGAGCAGGCCGAAGCGCTGATGCTCGACAGCTTGCAGGCCGAGGCCAGTTTTGCCGACTTTGAAGCGCGTCTGCAGGGTCTGCCTGCGCCGCAGGGGGCACCGTGGATTGCTTCGCAGGTCGATGCCAGCCTGCAACGCTTCGCCGCCACCGATCCCCAGGCGCGCATGGCGGCCCTGGCCGAGCACACCTGTATCGGTTCCAGCCTGTGGTGGGGGCGTGGTGGTGAGCATATCCAGCCCGGCCTGTGGCGTTGCCCAGGGCTGCCGGCCGCCAGCGATTTCGCCCGCGCCTTGCTTGGCAAGGAGGGCCGTGCTTGATGACGTTGACTTACCAGGCGGCCAGTTACAGCCATACCGGCATGGTGCGTTCGCTCAACGAAGATGCCTGCCTGGCTTTGACCGAACGTGGTCTGTGGGTGGTGGCCGACGGTATGGGCGGCCATGCAGCGGGCGACTACGTGAGCAACCTGATCGTCGATTCGCTGCGCGGTGTCCCGCCGTTGGCCACGTTGCAGGTGTATTGCGATGCACTGCGCCAGCAACTGGACGATATCAACCGCGAAGTGCGCGCAGAGACGGTACGCCGCAAGGCGACCATGATGGGCAGCACCGTGGTGCTGCTGGCCGCACGTGATAACCAGGGCATCTGCCTGTGGTCCGGTGACAGCCGCCTGTACCGGCTGCGCGACGGCGTGCTGCAAAGCCTGTCCCACGATCACAGCTATGTGCAGGACCTGGTCGACAGCGGCCTGCTCAGCGAAGCCCAGGCGCGGGTTCATCCGCGCGCCAATATCGTCACCCGCGCCGTGGGCGTTGCCGACCCGCTGGAATTGTCACAGGTGACCTTGGACATTCAGGCCGGCGACACCTACCTGCTATGCAGTGATGGCCTGAACAAGACCGCCGAAGACCATGAAATCCGTGACGTACTCGGCCACCCGAACCCTTATGAAGTCGTGCGCAGCCTGGTCCATCTGGGGCTGACCCGCGGCGCGCCCGACAACATCACCGCCATTGTCGTCAAGGCCAGTTGAGAGCCGCTATGGACATGCAAATTCCTGGATTCGACATTGAAGGCGAAATTGGCGAAGGCGCGATGGCTACGGTGTATCTGGCCATCCAGCGTTCGCTGGAGCGCAAGGTAGCGCTCAAGGTCATGGCCGCCAGCCTGGCTGCCGACCCGAGCTTCTGCGAGCGCTTCCTGCGCGAAGGCCGCACCCTGGCGCGGCTGGCGCATCCGCACATTGCGACCATTCACGACATTGGCAACGTCGGCCCGCTGTACTACATGGCCATGGAGTATCTGCCCGCCGGCACGCTTAAAGAACGGATCGCGGCCGGGCTTTCAGATGAGCAGGGGCTGCTGTACATCCGCCAGATCGCCGCCGCGTTGGGCTACGCCCATGCCCAGGGTCTGGTCCACCGCGACGTAAAACCGGCCAACATCCTGTTCCGCGCCGATGGCACCGCGGTATTGTCGGACTTCGGCATCGCTAAATCACTGGACGACCGCACCCAGTTCACCCAGGCCGGATTTGCCGTGGGCACGCCGAGTTACATGAGCCCGGAACAGGCTCGCGGCCAAGAAATCGACGGCCGCGCCGACCTTTATGCGCTGGGCGTAGTGTTCTACGAGATTCTGGCCGGGCGCCTGCCGTATAGCGGCCCGGATGCGTTATCCACAGCACTGGCGCACCTGACCGAACCGCTGCCGGAACTGCCGGTGCAGCATGGCCGCTACCAGCACGTACTGACCCGCCTGCTGGCCAAAGACCCGGCCGAGCGGTTTGCCAATGCCCAGGTGCTGGTCGCGGCGCTGGACGAACTGATTCAGAGCGACAGTGAACGCACCCTGCTGCGTCCTTTACCAGTGGTCGATACCCTGCCGGGTAATGAGCCGGTCAGCGAAGCCGCGACCGATGAGCTGGCCGGGCTGACGCCAGTGTCCATCGTGATTCCTGACAGCCCGCCACCGGCAGCGGCAGAGCCGGTCAACCGCCCCGCGCCGAATCTGAGCAAATCCCGGGCGCGCCCGGCGTTGCAGGATCAACCGCCCCGTCGCGGCCCCGCCATGGCCTTGCTGGCGGTGGCGATTGCCGCCGCACTGGGTATCGGTGCTGGTGGTTATCTCTGGCTGAGCGCTGACAAGCCCGCCGCTGCCCAAGGCGGCGCCGCGTCGGCCACGCCCCAGGCTGCAGCCACCGCAGCGCCGACGCCTGCAAGCACGCCAGCCACCGCAACGCCGGCCCTCAATGCCGCGCAACAACCGGCAACCGATACCGGCAAGCCGTTGCTGATGGCAGGCAAGCAGACCCTCTATCAACGGGTGCTGAGCAAGCCCGGTGCGCGGTTTGCCAGTGAGCCTGGTGGCAATGTCGATAAACCGCTGCCGGCCTTCTCGGTGCTGTATGTCTACGAGCGCCGCCAGGCAAACGGTGAGCCGTGGCTGCGGGTCGGTGCGGGCAGTGACGGGCGCAGTGAAGGCTGGCTGCCGGCCAGCCAGGTCAGCGACTGGAAGCAGAGTCTGGTGCTCAAGTTCACTGAACGCTCCGGGCGCTCGCCGGTGATGTTCCTGCGTGATCCCGGCAAACTGGAAAGCCTGATTGCCGATCCGGTAGCGGCGCGCAAGCTGTTGATGCAGGCGCAGAACGACACTCAGGACAACAGCCAGGTACTGGCCCTGGAACCGGCTGCCAGCGCTGTGCCGCAGGACCAGTTCTACCTGCTGCCGATTTTTGATTCGCGGGAAAGCTTCGACGAAGACGGTCAGCCGGTACAGATGCTCAACATTGCCTCGATCGACCCCGGCAACCTGCCGCAAAAGACCGCTGGCGATCAGCCCAGATCCGCAGGGGCCAGCAATGCATTTCGTACGGCGGTGGTACTGGTAGTCGATACCTCGGTGTCGATGCAGCCGTACATCGATCAGGTCCGTGAAGTCGTCCATCAATTGCAGGACAAGATCGCCCAGCGCGGTGAGCTGGACAGCGTCAGCTTTGGCCTGGTGGGCTTTCGCAACAACACCAGTAAGACTCCCGGCTTGCAATACCTGAGCAAGACCCTGATCACCCTGGAGCAGGGCCGCGACCCGCAGCGCTTCCTGGAACTGGCCCGGCAGGTCAAGGCCACGCCAGTGTCCAGCCATTCATTCAATGAAGACGCCTTCGCCGGGATCATGCAGGCGGTCGATGGCATGGACTGGTCCGGCTACGGCGGGCGGCTGATCCTGCTGGTCAGCGATGCCGGTGCGTTGCGCAAGAGCGACCCGCTCAGCAGCACCCGGATGAACGAAGCCGAAGTGCGTCAGGCCGCACTGGGCAAGCAGATCAAAATCTACGCGCTGCATCTGCGCACCGAGGCTGGCAAGAAAAATCACGATTCGGCCGAACAGCAGTATCGGGTCCTGACCGCCGACCCGAACCCGCGCATTGGCGACCTCTATGTGCCGGTGGCCGGTGGTGATGTGCAGCAGTTCGGCGAGCGGGTTGGCGAGATCGGCTCGGTGTTCGCCGATTTGGTGCACCAGGTGCGCAGCAACCAGCCGCAAGCGGTACCGCTGCTGGCCAAGGCGCCCAGCCTGAGTGAGAAATCCGCCGCCGTCGGTTACGCCATGCACATGGATTTTCTCGGTCGCAAAGCGGCGATCCAGGCGCCGCAGTTGGTCAGTGCCTGGGCCGCTGACCGAGACCTGACCAACCCGGCGCTGCCGGCCTTTCAGGTCTGCGTGATGCTCACCAAACTGCAACTCAACGACCTGCAGCAATCGCTGAAGCTGATCGTCGATGCGGCGCGCAAGACCCAGACTTCACCCAAGGATTTCTTCCAGGAAATCGCCAGTGCCAGCGCTTACATGAGCCGCGACCCGCAAGCCTTGCGCAACGGCGCCAACCTGGCCGCTGGCGGGGTGTTGGGCGAATACCTTGAAGGGCTGCCGTACCGCAGCAAGTCGCTGAACATGACCCAGGATTTGTGGTTGTCGTTGAGCGTGGCCGAGCAGGAGGACTTTATCGACGAGCTGGAATCGAAGATCCGCCTCTACGAGACCTTCCACAACGATCTGGCCAACTGGGTCCGCTTCGGCGATGCCGAGCCGGGTGATGCGCTGTACCGCGTACCGTTGTCGACGCTGCCGTGATGCTCAGTTTGCGAGAGGTGCGCAAAACGCGCGGCAGCGCCAGCCAGCGTTACAGCCTGGTGATTCCGCGTCTGGAACTCGAGCGTGGCCAGTGTTGCGCGCTGGTCGGGCCGAGCGGTTGTGGCAAGAGCACCCTGCTTGATCTGTTGGCGCTGGTGCTGGCCCCGGATCATGCCCAGCGCTTTGACTTTTCCACCGCCCAGGGCGAGTTCGATATCGGCGGTCTGTGGCGTGAAGCACGTCAGGAACAACTGGCGGCGCTGCGCAGCCGGCATCTGGGTTATGTGCTGCAAACCGGCGGGCTGCTGGGGTTTCTGGACGTACGCAGCAATATCGAGCTGTCGCGGCGCCTGCTGGGCATGAACAACGACGGTACGGTCGAGCACCTGGCCGAGCAACTGGAAATCAGCGACCAATTGCGCAAGAAGCCTGCCGCGCTGTCGGTGGGCCAACGCCAGCGGGTCAGTTGTGCCCGCGCCCTGGCGCATTCCCCGCAACTGTTGCTGGCCGATGAACCTACCGCCGCGCTGGACCCGCTCAATGCCGGGCGAGTCATGCAGTTGCTGCTCAAGCAGGCCCGCAAACAGCAAGCCTGTTGCGTGATCGCCACCCACGACGAAGGGCTGGCCCGGCAATCGGGGTTGAGCCTGCTGCGCATCGACTGCCAGCGCGATGCCGATGGCGGCGTGACGGCCACGCTGGGGCAGGCCAGCTTATGAACCTGACCCTGATCGCCAGCATGGCCTGGCAGGACTACCGTGCCGACAGCCGTCTGTCGGCCTGCAGTGTGCTGGCGCTGGTGGCGGTGATCGCGCCGCTGCTGGTGCTGTTCGGCCTCAAGTTCGGCCTGATCGGCAGCCTCACCGAGCGCCTGGAACAGGACCCGGCGGTGCGCGAGATCATCCCGTTAGGCGGTGCACGCTTCAGCGCCAGCCAGATCGCTGACCTGAGCAAGCGCCCGGAGGTCCTGTTCGCCCTGCCGCGGACCCGGCAGATCTCCGCCGCCGCCGACCTGAGCCTGCCAGGCCAGTTGCAGGCCGTGAACGTCGAGATGATTCCCACCGCGCACGGCGACCCGCTGCTGGGTTCGCTACCGGTGCCGGTCGGCCTGGACAGCATGCTGCTGAGCAAGACCGCCGCCGAGAAGTTGCAGGTCAAGATGGGCGACTGGCTGGACGCGGCAATCACCCGGCAGGTCGCCGGTCGTGTTGAAGTGCGGCGGGTGCGCCTGAAGGTCGAGGCGGTATTGCCGCTTGAGGCGTTCCAGCGCGATGGCTTGTTTGCCAGCCTGGAACTGTTGCAGGCCGCAGAAGATTATCGCGACGGTCGTGCGGTGCCGGCACTGGACTGGCCGGGCGAAGCCAGACCGGCTGATGCACCGCGTATCTATCCGGCGTTTCGCTTGTATGCGCGGCATCTGGACGATGTCGAGCCGCTGCGTCGGCACTTTGCCGACAGCGGCATTCTGGTCGCCACCCAGGCCCAGGCCATCGCCCAGGTGCAGTCGTTGAGCCGCAACCTGACCATCGTGTTCTGGGTGATCGCCGCTCTGGCAATGGCCGGTGCCTGTGCGGCGATTTTCGCCGGCACCCTGGCGGCCATCGCACGCAAGCGCCGTGAACTGTCGGTGTTGCGCCTGCTGGGGTTCGGCAGCGGCGCGCTGCTGGGGTTCGTCATGCTGCAGGCGCTGTACAGCGGGGTACTGGCCGCCGCCCTCGCCGCGTTGCTCTACGGCCTGGCCGAGTGGGGCCTGAATCGGCTGTTCGTGCAGGTGGCCGGTGAATACGCCAGCCACCTGCTGGCGCGTCATTACCTCGTGGCCCTGTTGGCCGTGCTGGGGGCCAGCGCCGTCGCCGCCGCCCTGGGCGGCTTGCGGGTGTCACGTATCCAGGCTTCGGAAGGAATCAGAGATGTTTGAGTTGCGCAGGGCTTGTCTGGCGCGAGCAATGGCCGCGCTGTGTCTGACCACACTGGGCCTGACCTCGCTGGTCGCGTGTGCCGAGAGCGACAGCGAGGCACCGGCCAGCAACAAGCTGGATAACCCCAAACCGTTGCCCGATGACGTCAGCCTGCCATTGCCGTGTGGCGGCGAAATGGTCATGCGCTACGTATACATCCTCGCTGAAGGCGCGCTGGATGACCGTGAAATCAGCCTGGGTTATCCGTTCAGTGAAGGTGAGGCGGGCTACAAGCAGTCGTTCATTTCCGGCTACCGACGCGACTTCATCAATGGCCAGTTCACCGCTGAAGACCTGGCGCCGGCCTGGCGCAAGACCATCGCGCCACTGTTGCCCAAGGCTGAAAAAGGCACGCCGCTCAAGCCGATGATGTACTTCATCGGCAAGTACGAAGTCACCCAGCGCCAGTACGCCCAAGTCATGGCCCAGGCGCAATCGCTGGCCAGTGGCGAACCCGCCCCGGCTTGCGAGGCCCAGGACGGTATGGCCGGGCGCTTGCCCAAGGTCAAGCTGTCGCGCTTCGAAGCCGAGCGTTTCGCTGCGGTGTACAGCGCTTGGCTGATGAAAAACCACCGCGACCTGTTGCCGGTCAGCGGTCGTGGCAAGGACGCCGAAGACGGCGGGATCGGCTTCGTGCGCCTGCCCACGGAAGTGGAATGGGAATTCGCCGCCCGTGGCGGCCAGGCGGTCAGCCGTCAGGATCTGGAAGGCCGGCTGTTCCCGCGCCGTCAGGACGGCCAGGAAGGCGACGGCCCGTTGGCTGACTGGGCGGTGTACAGCCAGGTGGCTGGCGGTACGGGGCAGGGCGCGCGGCTGATGCCGATTGGCACCAAGCTGCCCAACCCGATCGGTATGTTCGATGTGATCGGCAACGCCGCCGAGATGGTGCAGGAATCCTTCCAGTTGGTGCATGCCGGGCGCCGCCAAGGCACCTATGGCGGCTTTGTGGCCAAGGGCGGCAATTACCTCGAAGGCGAAGGCACGCTGTTCACCGGCATGCGTCGCGAGTATCCGTTGTTCGCCGCCGACGGCACCGAGCAGCGCAACGAAACCACAGGGTTTCGGGTCGCGCTCGGCGCGCTGTCGGCGCCGCGCTCACGTTACAAGGAGCTGTTCGAGCAATGGCAGAAGGACGGCCGGCTGGCGTCGCTGACCGATGACATCGATGCGGTCAATGACCCGACCAAGCGCCTGGACAGCATCATTGGCACCACTGCCGACCCGCGTCTACAAGCCGAGTTGGGTCTGGTCAACGAAGAGCTCAAGCGCAACGTGGCGCTGATTGCCCTGCAACGTGAAGAGGCTGCCGGCAACCTGATCCAGTCCGCTGCCCTGGTGGCCGAGACCATCAATAACTACAACATCCGCCTGACCAACCTGCAAAAAACCCAGAAGCAGGCCGCCGATGCCGGTGACCAGGCCAGCGCCGCGATGTTCGCCTCGGCGATGGCCAACGGGCGCAGCGCGCTGGAGGGTGCCGTGGCGATCTACATCGACAACCTGGCCACCGGCACGCGCTACACCGACGCGGTGATTCAGGCGCAGTTCCAGCGGGTCAAGGAAGAGCTGGCGCGCAAGCCGGTCATCGGCAAAAGCCTGATGAACCGCGCCACGCTGTTCGTGCGTCACGTCGGTGAGTACCGCAAGAACAAGCGCGCCGACCCGGCCGACATCCTCAAACAGTTACTCGTATCGGCCAGCACGCAATGAGTGTGCCGGCCAACACCGCAAGACCCCGCACTGCATTGGGCCGTGCGGGCCTGTCCAAACCTGAAGAAGAGAACGCAGCCATGTTTTTGTCTCGCAAACCATTCGAAGCTCTCGCCAAAAGCCGCAGCCTGTTGCTGGCTACCGCCGGGTTCGGCGCTGTCCTGCTGACCGGTTGCGCCAGCTCACCGGTGTCCAGGGTCGGTGCGACCACCAAGGTCGAGTTCTACCCGACCTGCTACCAGCCTGTGCAGCACTTGCGCCAGACCGACTCAGACATGACCAAGTCAGTTGTCACCGGTGCCGCCATCGGCGCAGTGGGTGGGGCACTGGCCGGCGCGCTGACCGGCAACTCGGAAAAACGCGGCCGTAATGCCGCCATCGGCGCCGCCGGTGGTGCCTTGGTCGGTGGTGCGGCCGGTTACTACACCGAGCGTCAGAAGCAGATCGCCGACGACAACCAGCGTATTGCGTCGTACGCCGCCGACTTCAACAAGAGCTCGGCCGATATCGACCGCAGCACCGCTTACGCCAAGGCTTCACAGTCGTGCTACCAGCGCGAGTTCGCCAGCCTGGTTACTGCCCGCAAGGCCGGCAGTATCAACGACACCGAAGGTCGCAAGCGCCTGGCAGAAATCGTCGCCGGCCTGAAAGAATCCAACGACCTGATCGTGGCCGTGAACGGCCGTGCCAGCGAAGACCTGAACAACTACACCCAGGCTTACGAGAAAGACCTGCAGCAGGTCGGCGTGAAGCGTAACGACGTGGTGGTTGTCGCCCAGGCTGAGAACCCGCAACTGGTCACCACCAGCAGCAACAAGCAGGGTGCCAAGGCCGCGGACAAGAACACCGGCAAGGCTACTGGCAATAAGACCGGTAACACCGCCAAAGCTGGCAACAGCGGCAAGGCCAACCGAGACAAGCTGCCGGACGTGCCGCGTGAAGCAGTAGGCACCGAGAAGTCTCTGCAGGACGCCAAGAACAAACAGGCAGAGAGCCAACAAGTGGCTGCTGCCGGTCAGAGCGAAGTCGGCCGTATGTGCAAGAACCCTGACGTCGGCGATTGGGCTCCGGTGCCTTGCCCGAATGTGTAACCCGCTGTCTTGAGCGGCCTACCGGTCGCACTTCTGCCTGAGGGCAGAAGTGCCCGGCAGTCGTTCATTGTTTCAAGGAAGAGTCCATGTCCCAGGTTTTAATCGGGTTGAACAATACCCACTCACAAATGATGGCCCGGCAGCGTATCGAGGCCTCCATCAATCTCAAGAAACTCTATGCCGATATTGATGCCGACCCTGCTATCGTCGGTGCGGGTGTGGTCTACATCGATGCCGATTTCAATGTTGTCACCCTGCGCGAGTTCACCCCTCTGTGCAGTCTCAGACCCAAGCGAATCATCCTGCGTGAGGCCAAGCCCTATATTGCGCCAGCGCAGTTCGTCCAGCAGGTGCAGAACAACCCTCGCGAGTCCCGACTGCTGTATGAAGCGGTCAGTACCACCCTGGCGTGCAGCGGAGCGGTGCTGGGGTGGATTGCGGTAATTGGCGGTAGTGTGACAGTGCCGTTTACCGGTGGTGCGAGTCTGGCCATTACTGCCATCGGGGCCGCCTCGCTCGGCGCCGGCACCCTGCAATGCGCGAACGGTCTGTACCGGGTGAAGAACGAACTGCTCAGCCCCGAAATTAACGATCAACTGGACAGCAAAGAGTGGTACACCACCACGTTGGACGTCCTGGATGTGGCTGCATTACTGGGTGTTGCGGCCACGGGGGCAACGGCGGCTCGGTTGCTGCATATGCGCAAAACCATGACCGGTCGCAGCTTTAATCAGTCCCTGCAGAATCTGAACAGACAGGAGCGCAAGCGTCTGACTGAAGAACTGCTGGCTTTACGTCACCCTGACCTGACGCCCAGGCTGATCAAGTTGCAACAACGCAGCGGTGTACTGCCCAAGCGTTACCCAGCGACGGAAATTTCAGCAGCATTCAGAATTAAACTGTCTGAAACCCTCGGTATGGGCGTGGGGCTTGCTGGCAGTTCCCGAGTGCAAAAGAGCATCGCAGTCGGCTTGTACGAGGAACTACCGGAATGAATCATGAAACGGGGTTCTTCACCATTTTGCGGGTGCATCTGCCTATTTTTGCCGCTGCGTTTTTCATGGCGCTGTTTGCCATGTCACTGGCGACCATGATTGTGCTGCAACAGCATGTCTCGGACCCCGAGCAAAATATTCAGTATTACTTTCAGGCCATCGTCGTTCTGTCTGTCTATCTCTGTTCGGCCAACCTTCTGGTGGTTCGCGGACGGCCATGGGGCGTCTGGCTCGTCGTTGCGCTGATGCTGGCCTGCATCCTGACGGTCGTGCTGGGTAGCGGTTATCGCGTCCCTCGCATCATGTATTTTCTCGGGCTGTTCTTTCCTCTGGTTGCACTCTTGCTGCTCAATACCCGGCGTCACCGGGCCATGCGCGAGATCATGGTCAAGGTGCGGGCGGAGCGGGCTGCCATACGCAACAAACGGAAGAAAAGATGATTGTTTGCTCCACTGAGCCAGCATCTACAAGGCGTTGTAGTGAGAGCAGACCTCGATTTCCTATCGATCATGCGTTGGCATTTCCCTGTTTTCATCGTCACGTTTTTTCTGGCGCTGTTTGCCTGCATCCTGATGGTGTTGTTGCACTGGGGAGAGCGACGTGTACCGGGCTCGTGGTCTGTTATCGGCCTGTTGCTGCCGTTATTGGCCCTGTTGATGCTCAACAGCAAGCGCCATCGAGAGTTTCGCACGGTGATGGTTGAGGTTCGCTGGCAGCGTGCTGCGTGGCGCAAGAAGCACAAACAATGATTTCTGTGCAGACGATGGCTGTGGTGCGAGGCTCATTCACCTGATCCGCAAGATCGGTGCGGTCTATCAACCCGGCCTGGTATCTGTTCAAGGCCTAGCAGGTTTGTTTACAGCCTTTTTCGCAGGCAATAAAAAACCCGCCGAAGCGGGTTTGTGTCCAAAACCATTCCAACTCCCTGTCAGTAGCATCCGGGCAATGGCTGATCGTCCTTGATCCTGACCAGCGTCCTGCTCGTCAGTGGATTGGATCCCATAGTAGAGAGTTACCATCCGGGTTCAAATAGCCAAATGCCTCGTCAACGTGTAAGACATTGGCTATTTATGCAATTAATTCTTATTTGGTTTTGCGCAGGCACTAAAAAACCCGCCGAAGCGGGTTTTTTGTCCAGAACCATTCCAACTCCCTGTCGGCAGCATCCAAGCATGGTCGATCGTCCTTGATCCTGGCGAGCTTCCTGTTCACCAGTGGTTGGATCCGATAGTAGGCCTGCTGTCCGAGCATTCAAATGGCAATTGTTCGCTAGCGCGTGTAAGCCTTTGGCTATTGTTGCGCTTCAGATTCCGGTGAGACCGGTGCTGCGCTGGCTTCGTCGGCTAATTGTGGTGCGGCAACAGGCGGCAAGCTGGCGGCAGGCGGGGCGATGTCGGCGGTATGGCGGCGCAACTGCGACAGCATCAGGCACAGGCTGAGGATCGCCAAGAGCGCACAGAGCAGGATCAACCCATAGGGGCGGGGTGTGCGCAGCGGGCGGGGCAGGCTTTTGCCTGGGTGGCTGCCGAGTACCACGTCAATGTGGCCAGGTTCAGTGCGATTGATGCGGATGATGCCGTCATCCTTGTCCGGTGTTCCGGGGGCTTGCATTGCTGCTCCTTGCAGATCCATTGCGTATCCAGCTGTATCGGCGCTGACGGATTTTTCTGTAACGTATCGGGTCTGCCGGCACACCACGCCATTCAACGAGCGAGCGACCATGCCCGACACCCTGCTGCAACGCCACGACTATCGCCACTTCCAGCCGATCACCACGCGCTGGCAGGACAACGATATCTATGGGCATATCAATAACGTGGCCTATTACAGCTTTTTCGACAGCGCCGTGAATGCCTGGCTGATCGAGCGTGGCGGGCTGGATATCCATGACGGTAAGGTGGCGGGGCTGGTGGTCAGTTCGGCGTGCGACTACTTTGCGTCAGTCGCTTATCCGGAGCTGATCGAAGTCGGGCTAAGGGTGGCCCGACTTGGTGGCAGTACCGTGGAGTACGAGCTGGCAGTGTTCCGGGTCGGGGAAGACGAACCCTGTGCGGCGGGGCGGTTTGTCCAGGTGTTCATCGACCGGCAGTCAAGCCAGCCGGTGGCGATTCCAGATGCCTTGCGTGAGGCGTTGCAAGCGCTGCTTATCGCCTCGTAGGAGCAGCTTTAGCTGCGAAGGCTCGCAGCTAAAGCTTCGCTGCTAAAGCAGCTCCTACGAAAGCCCGGTTACCGAGCTGGCGCGAAAAGCCCCTTCCTTCAGGTGGGGGATGAAAGCGCCACCGCGAAGCGGTCATAGGGGTTAACATCCATAAAACCGCCCCTATTCTGTGTTTCATGACTGAAATGAAAGCGACCAAAACCCTCAAGATTCGAGTGCGAGACAAGCACGCAGCGCAGCTGCGTGAAGCTTCTCGTGCTGTGAATTTTGTGTGGAACTATGTAAACGAGTTGAGCAGTCGCTCGATTCGTGAGCATGGTCGTTTTCTGTCGGCGTTCGACATTCACAAGCACACCAACGGGGCCGGCAAAGACCTGGGGCTGCACAGCCAATCGGTGCAGGCTGTTGCCGACGAATATGTCACACGGCGCAAGCAGTTCAAAAAGCGCCAGCTACGCTGGCGCTGCTCGGGCGGCGCCCGGCGCAGCCTGGGCTGGGTGCCCTTGAAGGTCGGCGCTGCTGTCTGGAAAAACGGCCAGGTCGTCTTCAACAAACAGCACTTCAAGGTCTGGGACAGCTACGGCCTGGCGGGCTTTAAATTCAGATCCGGTAGCTTCAACGAGGACAGCCGTGGACGCTGGTATTTCAACGTCGTGGTCGAGGTCGACCGGCAGTTATCGCCAGGCCAGGACGCGGTGGGTATCGACCTCGGACTGAAAACCACGGCCACCTGCAGCGACGGTGATCGCCTTGAAAGCGGCAGGTTCTACCGGGATCTGGAGAGCGCCCTGGGCACGGCCCAGCGCGCCGGCAAGAAGGCCCGTGTGCGGGCGATTCACGCCAAAATTGCGAACCGCCGCAAGGACTCCCTGCATAAGTTCAGCAACGCGCTGGTCGCGCGTTGTGGCGTCATTGTGGTGGGCGATGTGAACTCACTGAAACTCGCGAAAACCAGGATGGCCAAGTCGGTGCTGGACGCCGGCTGGGGTCAATTGAAAACCATGCTGGAATACAAATGCGATCACGCAGGCACGGTTTTCAAGGTTGTTAGCGAGAGAAACACCACCCAAACCTGTTCGAGCTGCAAGCAATTGCCGGACTCGAGGCCGAGAGGTATCGCAGGGCTTGGAATAAGGGAATGGACTTGTTGTGGGTGTGGTGCCACCCACGACCGCGACGTCAACGCCGCCAAGAACATTCTCGCGCTCGGGCATGAGCGTCCAGTTGTGGGAATCCCCGCCCTTTAGGGCGGGGAGGATGTCAACAAAGCACGGTGCTCTTGCCGGATCAACGATGACGCCAGTGGCGGTCGTGTTTGCGATGACCGTAGTGCTTGCGCGGGCCATGACCATGGCGATACTCACGGCGATCATTGCCGCCACGGTAGCGACGGTCGTCATCGCGGCTTTCATTGCCCATGTAGTTGCCCAGCGCACCACCGGCGCCGCCGCCGGCTGCGGCACCGATCAGGCTGCCGGTGTTGCCGCCAACGCTGCGGCCGATCACGTTACCGCCGGCAGCGCCCAGGCCACCGCCGATGGCGGCTTCAGTCCGGTTGCGGCGGTCTGCGCCGACCGCGCCGCCTGCGGCACCACCCAGGCCGGCGCCAATCGCCGCACCGGTGCTACCGCCAATCTGCTGGCCGACCACTGAGCCAAGAACCCCGCCCAATGCACCGCCAACGCCCGCTTCCAGGTTGCCACCGGCAAGGGCGGAACCGGTCACGAGAGAAAGTGACAACAACAGAACCGAGGAGAATTTCATGTGGGCTATCTCATAGGGATGACGGCGCGATCGTGCAATTAACAATTACTTCAGGCAACGCAAATCCGACGAATAGCACGACCTGCGCACAAATAACTAAGCTGTTGTTTTGTATAGGGAACTTAGTTGTTTTTTAACGGTCATAGACCGCTTGTAGCCACTCTTTTTACCCGCTAATACAGGCGTTGCGCGCTGTTGGGTCAGATAATTGCAAACGATGTGGCAGGCAGTAAAATCACTTGAGAAATAATTTTTAACATATATTTCCCAACTAGTGAATGAACTTTTTAAAGGCGTTTATACGTCTTCAAAAAAGGGCCGCTGATGACAGCGGCCCTGATCACCTCAGATAATCCGCGCCGTTTCTCTGGCCCGTTCGATCCGGATTGCAATGAACTTCGAGGTCGGCGTGTGGCTGCCGGCGCCGACGCTTTCCAGGGGTACCAGCGGGTTGACCTCTGGATAGTAAGCCGCAGCCTGACCGGCTGGAATGTCGAATGCCAGCAGGGTAAAGCCCTGCACACGACGTTCGTGGTCGTCACCCCAGATCGAGATCAGGTCCACTTTCTGGCCGGGCTGGAAGCCCAGCCGAATGATGTCCGCCTCGTTGGCAAACACCACGTCACGCTGGCCCTTCACGCCCCGGTAACGGTCATCCAGGCCGTAGATGGTGGTGTTGTACTGGTCATGGGAGCGCATCGATTGCAGGATCAGGTCCGGCTGCTGGCCGGTGCTGCTCACGCGCTCGTCGATCAGGCTGCCTGGCAAGGCGTTGGACTTGAAGTTGGCGCGGCCCGAGGCGGTGTTCCAGCGGCGTGAGCCGGCCGAGTTGCCCAGGTAGAAACCGCCCGGATTATCGACCCGGGTATTGAAGTCCTTGAAGCCTGGAATGGTATCGGCGATCAGCTCGCGGATGCGGCTGTAGTCTTCGATCAGCCACAGCCAGTCGACCGGCTTTTTGCCCAGAGTAGCGTTGGCGATCCCGGCAATGATGGCGGGCTCCGAACGCATGTGTCTGGACAGCGGCTGCAACTGGCCGAACGAGGCGTGGACCATGCTGAACGAGTCTTCCACGGTAACCGCTTGCGCGCCGTTAGCCTGCTGGTCGATATCGGTGCGGCCGTAGCACGGCAGAATCAGCGCCTCCTTGCCGTGGAACAAATGGCTGCGGTTGAGCTTGGTACTGATCTGTACGGTCAGGTCGCAGTTCTGCAGGGCCGCCGCGGTACGCGGGGTGTCCGGGGTGGCCTGGGCGAAGTTGCCGCCCAGGGCAATGAACACCTTGGCGCGACCTTCGGCCATGGCGTGGATGGCCTCGACCACGTTATGGCCGTTGTCACGCGGCACCTTGAACTGGAAGCGCTGCTCCAGCGCGTCGAGCAGGAACTTCGGCGGACGCTCGTTGATGCCCATGGTGCGGTCGCCCTGCACGTTACTGTGCCCGCGTACCGGGCACAGGCCGGCGCCTGGCTTGCCGATGTTGCCGCGCAGCAGCATCAGGTTGGAAATTTCCTGAATGGTCGCCACCGAGTGGCGATGCTGGGTGATGCCCATCGCCCAGCACATGATCACGTTCTTGCCTTTGACGTACATGCGCGCGGCGCGCTCGATGTCGTCCAGCGCCAGGCCCGATTGCTCCAGGATCGACTCCCACGACGTGGCATCGATGGCCGCCAGGTAGTCGAGCACGCCGTCGGTGTGCTCATTGAGGAAGGTGTGGTCGAAAACCGGCTCAGCGTTGTTGTCCTGAGCCTCGCGCTCCCACTGGCGCAGGAACTTGGCCATGCCGCGCAGCACGGCCATGTCGCCGCCCAGTGCCGGGCGGAAGAACGCGGTGTTGGTCGGCTTGTCGCTGTTGGTCAGCATCTCCACCGGGTGCTGCGGGTGCTGGAAACGCTCCAGGCCACGCTCTTTGAGCGGGTTGACCACCACCACCTGGGCGCCACGTTTTACTGCATCACGCAGCGGGTCAAGCATCCGTGGGTGGTTGGTGCCGGGGTTCTGGCCCCAGACGAAAATTGCGTCGGCGTGTTCGAAGTCGTCGAACGTCACCGTGCCTTTGCCCACGCCGACGGCCTGCGACAAGGCTACGCCACTGGCCTCGTGGCACATGTTCGAGCAATCGGGGAAGTTGTTGGTGCCATAGGCGCGCACGAACAATTGATAGAGATAAGCCGCTTCGTTGCTGGCCCGGCCGGAGGTGTAGAACTCGGCCATGTTCTGGTCGGGCAGGTTGTTCAGGTGTTTGGCGATCAGCGCAAAGGCGTCGTCCCAGGCGATAGGCTTGTAGCGGTCGGTTTCCCGGTCGTAGACCATCGGCTCGGTCAGGCGGCCTTGATACTCCAGCCAGTAGTCGCTCTGTTCCAGCAGTTGCGTGACGCTGTGGCGGGCGAAGAACGCCGGGTCGACGCGGCGCTTGGTGGCTTCCCAGTTGACCGCCTTGGCGCCGTTTTCGCAGAACTTGACCATGCCGCTTTCCGGCGAGTCGCCCCAGGCGCAGCCCGGGCAGTCAAAGCCGCCGTTCTGGTTGGTCTTGAGCATGGCGCGCAGGTTCTTCAGCGCGTTGTCGCTGCCCAGCCAGGCCTGGGTCACGCTGATCAGTGCGCCCCAGCCACCGGCCGGACCCTTGTACGGCTTGTAGGCAGGTTTCGGTGTCTTGTCGGCTTGATGATGAGTCACGGTCGGTTCTCCATCGCAGGGCTGTAGACCCGCGGCGCACTGTGATGCGGCAGGTGAATCAGGTTGAGGTTATGGCTGCGCGCCCATTGCAGGGCAAGGCCGGTGGGCGACGACAGGCTGACCAGGGTCTGGATGCCCGCGCGCAATGCCTTCTGGATCAGTTCCAGGCTGCAGCGGCTGGTGACGACGGCCACGCCACCGGCCAGGGGAATGTCCTGGCGGATCAGTGCACCGATAAGTTTGTCCAGAGCGTTATGCCGGCCGATGTCTTCGCGGCTGAGCAGCAATTGGCCCTGGTTGTTCATGAACAGCGCGGCATGCACCGCGCCGCTGGACTTGCCCAGCGGCTGGAAGTCGCTGATGCGCTGGCGCAAGCCGTCCAGCCAGTGAATCGGTGGCAGCGGTGCCGGGGCCAAGGCATCGAGTTGCGGCAATGCCTGCTCAACCGCTTCGACACCGCACAGCCCGCAGCCAGTGGTGCCGGCCATCTGGCGGCGATTCTCTTTGAGCGCCCAGAATGCCCGGCTGGCGATTTCGACCTCGGCCTGCATGGCCGAGCCGCAGCCACTGAGGCTGAAGTCATAGATTTCGTCGCTTGACGCAATGATGCCGCTGCCCAGGCTGAAGCCGACAATGAAGTCTTCCAGGTCGGTCGGGCTGACCAGCATCACTGCCTGGCTGATGCCGTTGTAGGCAATGGCCAGCGCAACTTCTTCGGCCAGCGCGGTTTCGGCCGCCTGCAAGCCATCGAGGTGGGTGTATTGATAGGACTTACTGGCGCTGAGCGCAGGCGCATCCTGTGCCGACGCCGTGCTGACCGTGCGTTTGGCGTGCATGGGCTGG